>JAYSVM010000001.1:0-117468 GCA_043718495.1 Oscillatoriales bacterium
CCAGAGATCCAATCTCCCTAAGCGTTTACTGTATCGAGTACAGAAGCGATGCCCTGAGCGTAGCCGAAGGGTTCCGACGTGCCCCGTCGTACCTATCCCGCGATTAAGGATATTAATTGCGGCATTATGATCTCTATCCATCTCGCACCCACACTGACAAGCATGGGTTCGAGTGGATAGAGATTTTTTAACGACTTCCCCGCAATTACTGCATTCTTGACTGGTGTATGCAGGATTTACCGCAATGGTAATCCGACCAAACACTCTTCCAAAATATTCCAAGAACACTCTGAACTGATACCAAGAAGCATCGCTTATTGATTTTGCCAAGCAGTGATTTTTAACCAGGTTAGACACTCTCAAATCTTCATAAACTACTACATCGTTTGATGTGATTACGCACCTTGCAAGCTTAAGTGCATGGTCTTTACGCTGTCTACTTATTTTGAGATGTCGCTTACCTAAAATCACTCTAGCTTGGCGGCGGTTTAAACCGCCTTTTGCTTTCCGACTTACAAGACGCTGGGCACGTTTTAATCGTGCTTCAGCTTTACGCAGAAATCTAGGGTTGAGAACCATTTCGCCATTTGAATCAGTGTAAAACTCTTTCAAACCTACATCTAGTCCAATGGTTTTACCTGTCATTGGAGCGGTTTCTAGTCGGTCTACAGAGATGCAAAACTGGACGTAATATCCATCTGCTCGTTTAACCAACCGTACTCGCTTAATTTGGTCTGGTTGATAGAAATTCAAGTCGCGAGTACCTTTTAACTTCAGTCTACCAATCCCACACTTATCGGTAAAGGTGATTGATTTTCTATCGAATGAAAGCTTCCAGGAATTAGTTTTGTACTCAACAGAACGACAATCTTTCTGGAATTTAGGAAACCCAACTCTTTTACCTTTGATGCCTTTTTTAACATGATCGTAAAAGCGGGAAATACTAGCCCATGCTCTTTCTGCACTAGCCTGCCTGGCCATCGCACCTAGTTTATTTGCAAAGTCAAACTCTTTCGCCCAAATTGCACAGTATTTAGAAAGATCGAACCATGATTTAGCGCCACCATCCATCCACAGTCGGATCGATTTGTTGCGAATGAATTGACAAATTCTAATCGCTTCATCGACTGCCTGAAACTGACATGGTTTTGCGTAAGCCTTGAATTCGAGAACGAGCATCTTCTTTTCCTCCTTTTCCTATGATAACACATTTATCATAGGAACGCCTGACTTCCTCTAAAAATATGGAGAAAGTCTCCCTAGAAGGGGGAGGCTCTAACCCCAATTTTCTGGTAGGGTAGAGGGGGAGACAGTGAGACGATCAGATGGTTAATTGATCCGAGATAGTGGCGATCAGCACTGAATAAATCTATCCAAACATGATAAATAATTAGATGTGTTCGCCCTAGCTGTTGGTTAACGGTGAGTCAAGTGCTGTAGCTAAAGCGACAGTCAAGATGCGATATCATAGAGAATGTCAGTACAAGACATTACAATCTAACCTAGAGTCTGCTTAAATGGCTCGACAGGCGGTTTCACAAAAACCTGGTACAGTTCTCAAATTCACAATTTTCGGAGATTCGAGGTAAAATCATGGCCGAAATAACTAAAGAAGAAATGCGCGAACGCCTGGGCAATATTGACCAGATTCGCGATATAATTTTCGGAGCACAGCTTAGAGAATACGATAATCGCTTCGATAAAATAGACTCCGACTTGTCGATGATGCAGCAAGATATGCAAACTCGCACCGAACAAATAAAAACAGTTCTTTCAGGAGAAATGAGGGCGGCCATTGATTCATTTGAAAAGAAAATCAAATCAATCACCTTGAACACCCAAGAAGAAAGCGCCGACTTGCGCCAGCAAATCGATCGCGTTAACCGCAAATTTTCCAGCAGCATCGAAGCTCTCGATGAAGCTATCGACAGTCAAACCAGTTCCCTTCGTGAAGAAGTCTCCCAAACCAGAGAACGACTTTCCGAAGAAACTCGCACTCTGAAAACACAAGTTTTTGAAGAACTCGACAGGCGTTTTTCCATGCTCAGAGATGTCAAAGTTTCCAGAGATGACATGGCAGAAATTCTGTTTGAACTCGGTATGAGACTCAAAGGAACTGAATTTGTTCCGGAACTTAAAGGAGTTACTGACAATAAGTTAAATAGCGACTTTTTGTTGCCAGAGCGTCACCATCACGGATAATTAAAAACCCATGACCTCACAGAAAGGAAATCCGGCTGACCAAAATGAGTTAGAGGGTTCTATTTCTAAACCTGATAAATCTCCTGGTGATGCAGCAAACCAGCTTGAACCCTTAGTGAATCTGTTGCTTGAACTCAACATCATTGCAGGTTCAAACCGACCAAATCCAGAGTCGGAACAAGACAGCAGCGATGAAAATGCTCAAACAGTGCTACTCGGTGGATTGCAAGATTTGTTAGGTATCTCTGAGGAAGTGGGATCAATCAAATCACCAGAAACCTTCGATGGCGAAATGGATTCTGGTGATTCACTAGCTTTTTTAGAAGAGTTTCAAAATTTGCTATTTGTGACTCAAAAACTCAACTCTTCAGAGCTAGAAAAAGACTATTCATCAGTTAATACTATAGATATTTTAGCGATCGGCGAGGTAGAGTTAAACCAGGAATCGCAGCAGATTCAGGACTTGTCTAACTTACAAACTCAAGATGCTTCAGAGTACCTACAGGCTAAAAAATCGGAAGAGGGCGATCGCAATTTAGAGAACTTAACCGCTCCCGAAACCGCACCACAACCATCAGTAATTCCCCATAACCCCGTAATTCCAACAGCCTCAGAACCCGAAGAAACCGAATATTTAGATGCTGCGGCAGCTTCGGCTCTAGAAATGCCAAACCTACTAGAACAGCCGACGCAGATATCGCGCCCGACAGAAATCTTGGGACAAATTAAACAAGATCTAAATGAAGCCGATAGCGCGATGGAAAAGCTCCAAAATCTGATTTTTGGCTCCCAAATCTCAGATATCGAGCAAGTAAAAAATCTCCTCGCAGAGAACGATTTGCCGGGAGTGCGGAACCTGATGACAACAATCGACGATAAATTAGGAAAATTGGAACATCAAATTTACGATCCCCAGGAATTAATCACGCTGATGCTACCTTGGATCGCAGAAATTCTCAGTCGTAAAATAAGTGATTCTAAAGACGAAATGGTGCGGGCGATCGTACCAATTATTGACGAAGTAATTAGGGCAAAAACTCAGGAAAACAAGCACGCAATGAGTTCGGCGATAGCTGAGTTGCTTCCCGACGCGCTTGCTCAACAAATACAGAATTCGCCAGCGGATATTGCTAATGCGATCGCCCCAGAAATCGGCATGGCAATTAAAGAGCAAATTCGGCTAGACAAAGAGTCTATAGCTCAAGCCCTAGCCCCGGAAATGGGCAGAGCGATTACAGCCCAAATTAAACTCGAACGCGATTCAATGGTGGATGCGCTCTATCCCGTAATTGGCAGTACAATTTCTAAATACATGGCAGAAGCTATCAAGACAATCAATGAAAAAGTGTCTAATGCTATGAGTATCGAAGGAGTTCAGCGCAAAATTCGCTCCCAAGTACAAGGAGTCTCCGAAGCCGAATTGATCCTCAAAGAATCAATGCCTTTTACCGTCCAAGGAGTATTCTTGATTCACAAGGCATCCGGGTTGGTAATTTCCGAAGCTCAAAACTCAGGAGATTATCAGCTAGAATCAGAAATGGTAGCAGGAATGCTCACAGCTATTAGCAGCTTTGTGAATGATTGCATTGTGGGACCAGGACAAATTTCCGAACTCAATCAAATTGAATATGGCGAATCCAAGATAATATTAGAAGTAGCAGGATACTGTTATCTCGCAGCAGTGCTCAAAGGAGAACCGCCGAAACAGTTTATGCAACAAATACGGGAAACTGTTAGTAACATTATCATCAATTATGGCAAATCTATTAATCAATTTGATGGCAATCCCCGTAGTATATCTGATGACCTGCATCCACTATTAATCAGTTTATTAGGAAAGTTTACAGCAGACAAGCAAACAGCCAACAACCTCCCGATCGCACTGGCAGGCTTGAGCTTAGCATTAGTGACCTTAATTTTAGTACCTTGGGGAATGTATCAGTACCGCAGCAACATTGACCGCCGTCTCGCGGCCAATGCCAGTTTAGCTTTAAGCTCGACCCCAGAATTAGCGGTTTATCGCTTAAATGTTGATGTTGATGGCAAAACTCTCAAGTTGACTGGAAAGTTGCCAAATTCAGAATTGCGGGCTAAAGCTGCAAAAATAGCTACATCAACTGCACCCAAGTTAAAATTAGACAATCAAATTGTTGCCGTAGATATACCTCCCGATCCAGTCTTGACAACGGCTGAGGTGAAGCGGATCACCGCTGTTTTAAACCGGTTGTGGGGTGTGGCTATTTCTAGTCGATATGGCGATCGCAGAGTTACAGTCGAAGGAACTGTCATGGAGGAAGGAGACGCAGAGAAAATTACTCAGTCCCTGAAGCAAATTCCCGGAGTTGAGTCGGTGATTAACACAGTTGAATTAAATCCGCTGAAAATTACAACCCGCATTTATTTCGAGGCAGGAACAACAAAATTAGATAGTACATATCAAGAGACAATTGTCAATCTCATAAATTTTCTTAAACAGCATCCTCAAAAACGTATTAAGATAATTGGGCACAGCGATCGTACCGGCGAAGTTGTCACCAATCAACAGTTGTCGCTCCGGCGTGCAGTAGCGGTGCAAGATGCCCTGGTGTTGCAAGGTGCTGACCCAAAGCGCCTCCAAGTAGTCGGCAGTAACCGTCCTCCTGCTGACGTGGAACCGAATCAACCGCTACTTTTAAGCAGGTGCGTGCGATTTGAACCAATAACTAAGAGCATAAACAGCAAATAATTATGTCAGTTACTATCTCCAAAAAAATGTGTATGATCGGCGATTTTGGCGTGGGTAAAACCAGCATGATCCGCCGTTTTGTCGATCGGCAATTTAGCGACCAGTACCTCTCCACTGTGGGAGTAAAAATTTCCCGCAAAAGCATTGTATTAGAAAACAGCACAAAACAAGAAATCGTCACAGCACAGTTGCTGATTTGGGACTTAGAAGGACATACAAAATTCAAAGGAATCGCCCCCACTTACCTACAGGGAGCAGGCGGCGTTTTGATAGTTGCGGATGTCAGCCGCTCAGAAACAATTGAACGAATTTCTGAACACATTCAGCTTTTTTCTTCAGTTAACCCTAAAGGCTCAATTATCATCGCTTTGAACAAAGTAGACTTAATTGACGAAGAAAAATTAGCACTGTTAGTAGATGTTGCCCATTCAATCGGTCAAGATAAAGTAGTTGCAGTTTACACAACATCTGCGAAAACAGGAAAAGACGTTGATGAAATCTTTCACAAACTAGCTTACACAATGGTAGAACAAGTATGATTAACAACTTTAGAAAACTTTTAATTCCGCAAGAAACAGAATATTTTGTGGTAAATAATAGTTTCATTATTCAGGAAACTTCCGCCTCTGTACATCGATTTGCCGATACTATCGCCGATCCTTTACCTGGAGTGGATGCGCGCGTCTGCTTTCCTGAATTAATCGGCATTGAAAATGTCCTCACATCCATACTTCTCGGACAGAGAACGAGTTTTCAAGTCAAAGGTATCGCCAGATTTACAGACAATAATTGTCCTTTATATTTTGATCTTTTAGCAATTGAGCATGAAAATGAAGATGGAGATGTGTCAAGTCAATTGCTGATTTTGATTGAAGATACGACTGAAAAAATGGTGATGAAGCAATCATTGATCCAAAGAGCTAATGAATCTAATCTTTTAGTCAGCGCTTTGGAGGCTTCTAAAGATTATATAGATAAAGTAATTAGCTCAATGGGCGATGCTTTGTTGGTGACAACAACATTGGGCATTATCAAAACAGTAAATCAATCGGCTCAATTGTTGTTTGGCTACAGAGAGGCCGAAATTATCGAACAGCCTTTGTCCATGATTGTAGTCGAAGAAAAATTGCTTTACCAAGCTCGCCACCACTACATTTTATCTCAAAAAGAGTTTCTGAGAGAATTAGAGGTAGTCTGCACCACTAAAACAGGAGCAGAAATTTGGGTAGAATTTTCCTGTGCGGCAATTCAGACAGAACTGAAGGGGCTTTATGATTTTGTCTACATAGGTAGAGATGTGACAGCACGCAAGCAACAAGAAATAGAAATTCGTCGCTCTTTGGCAAAAGAACAGGAACTCAGAGAAGTAAAATCTCGCTTTTTTTCAATGCTCGCTCACGAATTCGGCAATCCTTTAAATACAATATTATTTTCTACTCAAATTCTTAAAGAGTATGGCGATGAGATCACAGTACAGGAAAAAGAAGAATATCTAGAACACGTTAAATCAGCATCGAAACATATGGCTCAGCTATTAGATGATGTACGGTTGCTCAGTAGTGCAGAAGCAGGGAAACTGCAATTCAATCCCGCACCAATTGATTTGCAGAAATTTTGCAAAGATTTAGTAGAATCAATCAAAATTAGTTTAGGCAAAAATCATGCAATTTGCTTTACTTACAAGCGAGTAGTCTCGCGGGGGAGATTATTGGAAAATTACTATGATGATGCCCAAAACTTGCCCGCAATGGATAAAAAATTGCTGCGGCACATCTTGACCAATTTACTTTCAAATGGTATTAAATATTCGCCGCTCGACAGCAATGTTTATTTTGAGTTACATTGTTACAATGAAGAAGTTATCTTTAAAATCAGAGATGAAGGAATTGGTATTCCTATAGAAGACCAAGAACAACTGTTTGAATCTTATTACCGGGCCCAGAATGTTGGCAAAATACCTGGTACAGGACTGGGATTATCCATAGTTAAGCAGTGTGTAGATTTGCACGGTGGTCAAATCGAATTTTCCAGCGAAACAGGGTTAGGCACTACTTTTATAGTAACAATTCCATTTTACAAACAGCAGCAAATATAGCTGTTTTCAATTGGATCAAATCATGAAAAGCCTCTTTAAAAAACTGTTGGTTCCCCACCACTTGGAGTACCTAGCACTGGACAAAAATTTTTTAATTCAAGAGACATCTCCCAATGTGCAGCGATTTGCATATTCTGACGAAATAGTCGCGGGAAATGATGTCCGCATTCCGTTTCCAGAACTGGTGGGAACTGAAGAAATTTTGATAGATATTTTTGAAGCGCGATTACCTAATTTTGAGTTAAAAGCAATGACGCGGGTTTTAGACAATAACTTGCGGCTGTATTTTGATATGTATATCGTCGAGTTCAAAGATGACGAAAATCATCAAAGATTAATTATATTTTTTGAAGACGTAACAGATAGGATGGGTTTAGAACAAACTCTGGTTCAGGCTACTAATGAAATGAATATTTTATTGAGTACCTTAGCATCTACTAATAAGTATGTTGAAAAAATTATTACTTCCATGGCAGAAGTTCTGTTGGTGACAACAGGAACGGGGAAAATTATAAAGGTTAATCAAGCTGCTCAGAATTTGTTTGGTTACAGTGAGTTGGAATTAGTAGGGAAAAAAATAAATGCGATCGCGCAAGTCGGCGAATCTTTGCACGCCCTCAGTCAACAATCTCAATTCTCGCAAACTAAGGGAGAAGTAATTTGTACAGCAAAAACAGGTGAAAAGCTGACAGTGGCTTTTTCCTGTACTGCTATTCCCAGTGACATTCAGAGTCTCTCTGATTCGAGGATAGACCTCCAAGATTTCCTGTATATCGGTCGCGATATTACAGATAGAAAGCGGGCCAGCAAGCGAAAAATAGCCCAGTACGTGACCACGCGCATTCTGTCAGCATCGGGAACAGTTAAAAAGGCGATCGCAGCAATTCTCCCCGTAATTTGTGACAGTTTAGGATGGGATACCGCTGAACTTTGGATGCCAGAAGTAGGCGAAAAACTGATGTCAGCAACTAAGAGAGAAATTCCAATTTCTGATCCAAATTTGCTCCGGTGCGTCGCCCGTTGGACAAAACGCTCAGTTTCGATTCCCAAATTTGTGGAAGTTACCGAACAAATGACGTGTAGTGAGGGGGAAGGATTGGCCGGCCGCGTTTGGGCTAGCGGTTCCCCTCAATGGATTGCAGATGTAGAAGAAAACGACTTCTTTCTCCGCAGAGAAATTGCGACTCAAGAAGGACTACACGGAGCTTTTGGCTTTCCCATTTTGGGCGACTACGAACATGAAATGTCAACAAGGTCTGTGTTGGGAGTGATGACTTTCTTCAGTTTAGAAGTGCAGTCTTTTGATGAAGAATTGATCCAGGCAATGGCAACTATTGGGAGCCAAATTGGTCAATTCATTAAGCGCAAGCAAGCAGAATTAGCTTTGCGGGAAAGTGAAGAAAAACTGCGAGACTTATTTGAGAATGCTAGTGACTTAATTCAAAGTATTGGATCTGATGGTCATTTTTTGTATGTCAATCGGGCTTGGCAACAAACTCTCGGCTATAGTGAAGCAGAAATTGCTGAAATGACAGTATTTGACATTATTCATCCTAATAGTTCACAAGATTCTATTGATATATTATATCAAGCTATTAATAATAAAAACACAAATAAAAAAACATTTTATCCCGATTCTATTCAAGCAGTATTTATTACTAAATATGACCAACAAATTTTGCTAGAAGGCAGTATAAGCTGTAAATTTGCCGATGGTCAGCTAGTGGCGATTCGCATGATTTTGCGAGATATTACTGCTCGGAAAGAAGCCGAAGATGCCTTGGCAAAATCTGTATCTCTATTGCAAGCAACCTTTGATTCTACTGCTGACGGGATTTTAGCGATTGATCGCACTGGAAAAATAGTCACTTTCAATCGAGAATTTGTAGAAATGTGGGGCGTACCTAACGAAGTGATGGCACTGCACAACGATGCCACAATGGTGGCTTTTATGATAGAACAACTTCAATATCCCGAAGCATTCCAAGAAAGAATAGAATCGCTTTACGAGCATCCAGAAGCAGAAAGTCAGGATTTGTTAGAATTCAAAGACGGCAGATTTTTTGAACGCTATTCTGAACCCCAGCGCCTGGGAGATGAAATTATCGGCAGAGTTTGGAGTTATCACGACATTACTGAACGCAAGCAAGCAGAAGATGCTCTCCGGGAAGAACAGGAAAAATCAGAAAAGCTGCTGTTAAATATTTTGCCTAAGCCGATAGCAGAACGGCTGAAACAAAACGAAAATACTATTGCAGAATACTTTCCTGAAGTGACAGTTTTGTTTGCAGATATTGTGGGCTTTACACACTTGTCTACCCTGATGAGTCCAATCGAACTCGTAGAGTTGCTCAACCAAATTTTTTCTGGCTTCGACCTAATTTGCGAAGCTCATGGTGTAGAGAAAATCAAGACTATTGGTGACGCATATATGGCAGCAGGAGGATTGCCTGAACCCAGGGCAGACCACGCTGAAGCTATCGCCAAAATGGCCTTAGATATGCAAATAGAATTAGCCAGATTTAATGCTAAAAATAAAAAATATTTCAGCATCCGCATCGGCATTCATAGCGGCCCGGTTGTGGCTGGAGTAATTGGCATCAAGAAGTTTATTTATGATTTGTGGGGCGACACGGTAAATATTGCTTCTCGCATGGAATCTCATGGTTTGCCTTGGCGAATTCAAGTCAGCGAAACTACTTATAAGTTGTTGGAACACAAATACTTATTTGATGAGCGTGGAACGATTGATATTAAAGGTAAGGGGCCAATGATAACTTATCTGCTTATTGGTAAAAAATAAGCTAGGGAGCAAGGGGTGGTTCCCCGATCGCACGTCATGTTACTGAGAAAGGCTATACTAGCGATCGCCTGATTAAGTTGCAGGTATTAGCTGAACTGATTTGGCGGAACATTGCAACCAGCAATCTCTGCGGTTTAATTGCTAATGAAGTGGTATCAAATACCTTGAAATAGGCTTTCCCAGATCGCAGAAATGGTACTGTTAGTGTAAAATATGATCAAACAGGCGATCGGCAAATCCACTATCGTCAAAGATAACGGTACTGGCTTCTCCCAAAATTTAAGTTTTTGGGAAATTAATTCAATGAGTTTTCAAGCTGTCTACACTTTGAACCTAATAGCTAAAAGGAACTCTTAAATTCTGATGAGAAATAAGCACGGTTTTTAATTTAAAACTTAATCAGATAAAATATTTTGCAAGAATTTAAAATCATGAAAATGCAACAACAAGTAATTAATATTTTGATTGTAGAAGATGAGCTTTTGATTGCTGAAAATTTATCCTATAAGTTGGAGAAACTGGGCTATAAAACTGTAGGGATCGTTTGCTCAGGAGCAGATGCCATCGAGCGGGCGGGAGAAATGAAGCCTGATTTGATTTTGATGGATATAGTCATTAAAGGTGAGATTGATGGTATAGAAGCAGCAGGTATCATTAATCAAGAATTAGATATCCCGATTGTCTACACAACTGCCTATGCAGATGACGAAACTCTGCAACGAGCCGAAAATACTGATTCTTATGGCTACCTCCTTAAACCGTTTAAAGAAAGAGAGCTACACGCGACTATCAAGATTGCATTAAGGAAACATCAAGAAGGTGTTAGAATGCGAAAAGAAATTATATCTTCAGCCACAAAGATTGAAAATGAATCTCGATTTCTTTCAATGATATACCACGATTTAAATACTCCTTTAACTACGATACAGCTCTCTGCTGAAATGCTAGAAGATTGCGATCAGATGGGGCAAGGAGGAACAATTAATAAGACTGTGGAACGCATCAAAAAAGCTGTCACTAAGATGAGTGTATTGCTGGAAGATATTTTAATGATTAGTAAAGCAGATTCAGGGAAAATTTTATTAAATTTAAGGCCTGTCAATGTGATTGATTTGTGTAATTTGACTTTGGATGAGCTGAAACCGATCGCTTCTGAAAAACATTTAGTAACTTTCCGCACTGTACCAGAAAGAATGTACGCTAATTTGGATGCAAAACTGCTACACCACCTGCTCACAAATTTGCTATCAAATGCTATAAAATATTCTCCTAGTGGTGGTAATGTTAGTCTAGAGTTAAGCTGCGAATGTCAGCAAGTAATTTTTTGTGTTCGAGATGAGGGTATTGGGATGACCGCGGCAGATATTGGAAACTTATTTCATAAGTTTGAACGGGGTTGCAATGTAGGAAATATTAAGGGTTCGGGGTTGGGACTTTGCATTGTCAAACACATTGTTGATCTGCATGGCGGTACTATAAGTGTGGAAAGTGCGATCGGTAAAGGTAGTATATTTACTGTGGCACTGCCTTTGTATATTAGTGATTAGTGATTAGTGATTGGTTATTGGTTATTAGTTATTGGTTATTAGTGAAAATCCTGGCAGCGCTTAAAGAAGTTGGGGATCTCGTTGTTGTGTATAGCCTCTACCTAGAGAAAGAGGTCGCAGGCGATCGGCATAACTGAAACTTCCACCCCTTGAGAGATGTAGATCCCAGGATATTTTTCGTTTAATAGTAGCAATTAGTGTGGACAGCGCGCAATTAAGAAATACCAAAGAGGTTTTTATGAGTATCGACAAACCAGGCAAAGATATTTTGCGGACTACTAATCCGGGCGAGCGCATTTCCGACGAACCGCAAACGATCGAAGAAAAAGCCAAGCAACTAGCAGTTGACCATGTTCCAGACATCACTGGAGATGTAATTACAGTTCCAACTTATGTGATCGTCGAAGAACCGGATGGGGAAAAGAAGGCTCTGCACCATGTCAAAGATGCCGAGGCAATTTCCGATGTAATTCGGCAGGCCCGCGTTGACGAAAATGGCGATCGCATTTGGGATTAAATTCAATCAAATAAAGACGAGTTTTTTTACCAAGTTATCTGTAGAAATCATGGAAACAAATCAGAGAAATAGTGCTCCTTTCCCGAATATTCCGCCAATTCTCGAAACTGACGATCGAGAATATAACGATGGTGGCATAGTTAGTACAGTTTCAGTCGCAGGCCATCCGCTTCACCCAGTGCTGATTGTATTTCCCGTAGCCTTTCTAGTAGGCGCCGCTGGTACTGATATCGGCTACTGGCTGACAAGCGATCCATTTTGGGCTAGAGCCTCAGTTTGGCTGATTGGCGCTGGTTTCGCTGCGGGCATTTTGGCAGGGATCACGGGCTTTTTAGACTTTTTCAAAATAAAAAGAGTGCGCGATCGCAGTGCTGGCTGGTTGCACATGGGCGGTAACGTAACGGCTCTGGTACTTTCGCTGATTAACTTGGTGTTGCGGCAAGGAAATCCGGCAACTCCGATTGTACCCACAGGTTTAGCAATCTCGATCGTGGTTGCAGCCTTGCTGGGTGTTACAGGCTGGTTCGGTGGCGAACTAACTTTTCGCCACAAAGTCGGCGTCATCGGCCCTACCAGTCCAAATCAGTAGGTTTCTTGCCCTCCTATGGATTGTCCGAGCCAATGGAGATAAGCCTCGCTACCGGCGACAATTGGAATAGCAATAATTTCGGGAACTTCATAGGAATGTAGTTCCCGCACTTTTGTTTTTAAAGCCTCAAATTTAGCCAAGTCAGTTTTGATCACCAACTGCCACTCAGCAGCGGAATTAATCTCGCCTTGCCAAGTATAAATAGAGCGAATTGGCGACAAGCTCACACAAGCAGCTAGCTGATTTTCAACTAAAGATTTTGCAATCGCCTCGGCCTCAATCTCGGAACCAGCAGTTACCAAAACTACCCCAAAATTACTTGTCATAGTGATTAGTTATCCCTTAATGATCGACATTAATTATTAATTCGTAACTTCAGACGCAGCGTGCCTTTTAATCCTGCGGGAGGTTGCCAAGAAATCAGGGTTCTTTTGATAGTTTCAATTGTATCTTTTGCTTGTAGTGTCGAGGCTTGAGAGTCGATCGCCACTTTAGCAACGCGGCCGTTTTCTACCGACAATTCCCACACCGTTTCGCCACTCACTCCAGTGGGGAGAGTCACAGATTGCAGGTATTGAGTCAAAGCAGCGATCGCGCCAGCATCCAACCCTTCGGCATTGAGTATTTGCCAGGGAGAAGTGCTCTGTTGCTGGGGTTTCAACTCCTGGTGTGGTTGCTGTGGGGGGGGTGCTGCGGTGACAGGAGCGGGCGCTACGGGGCTGCGAGTCGGCCCAAAATTGCGAGTGCCGCCCCTAGTTGGCTCTGCTTGCTCTGACTCGAAAATACCTTCATAGCTGAGACCTTGTGGCAATTCTACAGGCACTTGCACTCGCCGACGAGTTCCATCTGGTTCGACTCGCACTTCTTCGCTCACAGCGACAAACGCCGTGTATTCCGAGAGCAAGCGATAAGTTAGGGCGGTATTTGTTACAGATTCCACGAGGGATTTAGTTTCGCCACTAAACATTTGATTCATTAAGTCTTTGATGCGCGATCGAGCCCAAAGTTGGGCGATCGCCGAATTGCCAAAATCAGTATTTGCGACTGTCACTGGATTGGACTCGCGCTGCCGCACGTTGACTCCCACACCAAAGTTTACTGGTAAAATCTGCTCGTAAATTTTACCGTTAGCCTGAGTGCCACGGATGCGAATTTGACCGTTGGTGCGATCGCCCTTTCTGCCAAACAAAACTAGCGGCTGACTGGCAAATAAGTCTGGTGGTGCGATCGGATAAATCTCCGGTTTTCCCCCCATTCCTTCCCAGCTAACTTGAATATCAGTCAGTACCGGATTGTTGATTTGGCGGAAAAACTTTTCTGCTGCTTCGGCGGAAGGTTCATCTTGACGAATCACTTGAGATGTCCCTCTTCCAACTTCTGCCAAACGATCGATCAAAAACCGATTCACAGAACCGCCAACCCCAAAACTGTAGAGTCTATTTCCTGGTTTCAGACTTTGCTGAACAAAATTAAGTACCTCATTTTCGCTACCGATATAACCATCAGTTATTAGTACAATACTCCGCAATCTTCCTGTTTCTGGAGCCGGAAAATTCATCACGGTTCGGATGCCATTGAGTAGTTCTGTGCCGCCGTTCGCTTGCAATTTTTCGATATAATTAATTGCCCTTTGTCGATTTTCTGTTGTATTCGCTAAAGGAACACTTGAAAGCGCTTTTGCAGTGTTGGCAAAATCAATAATTGTAAAAGTATCGTTAGGATTTAAACCTTGAATGAAGCGGCGCATCAACTCCTTCGATTTTACCAGCGGTTCGCCCTGCTGAGAGCCAGAAGTGTCCATCAAAAATACAACATCTTTGGGTACTATTTCATTATTTTTATAATTCAATGCCGGAATTAAATAAGCTGCAAAATGCCCGCCCCGCTTGTCAGCTTGAGTCAGGACTGTTGCTTGAGTATTTTCGCCCGCTACTCGATAGCGCAAAATTAAATCTTTATTGGGAATTGTATCAGAATTGGCTAATTGAATGGTGACAATTTTACCGCTGCGGTTAGTTGTAATTTGATGAGACGTAGAGCGGATATCGCTAATGGAAATTCCGGTATCTATTTCTACTGAAACAGCGATATCATGACCCGATCGAGTTCCTGGAGGATTTACAGGGGGGTTAATGCGATCGGCATCGGTAAGATTTCGTGCAATATAACGAGGCCCGACTACCATCGGAAACACAAATTCGTAATCACCGCCGGCAAATTTGAGACTTTCGGTGTAGCGAATCGTAACTTCAATTTTTTCTCCCGGTTTGATATTAGCGAGAGACTGAGTAAAAATATTATCCCGTTCTTGTTCCAACAAACCCGCAGTGCGGCCTTGCTGTCTGGCTTTTTGGTAAATTTCTATAGCTTCATCTCGGCGTTTGATATCAGCTTTAATAATTCGTGAACCTATTTTAATTTCCATGTCATCCACTGCCGCTTCGTCGGGCAAGGGAAACACGTAAACAGCTTCTAAAGGTTCGGAAAAAGGATTTTCAAACTTCTGAACAACTTCGACGCGAGAGATATTCCCAGCAATTTTGGCTTGAACTTGAGTTTCCTTGAGAGGAAAGACTTGTTGTGAGCCCTTACTGGGAGTTTGGACGAACAAACCCCTGGTGGGACAGGGTGTTTGGGGCGATCGAATCCTAGGGCAATTAGCATCATTTCCAGCCAGGATCAGCGGCGACACAGAGGGAGAATTTCCCCTGGGAACTACTGCCCGTGAGGACTGCGGAGCAAGCCACGCGCCACACTCCATCGCTGCGAAGAATGCGATACCAGCAAAAAGCCACCGTTGGGGGGATATAACGCAGACAAACTTCATAGCTGTTCTTTTTAGCAGAATTGAGATGCTTTTTATACCATGACCTTGTAGGTCTCAAAACGTTCCTGAGTTAGGTTGTTGTCGAAAATCACTGACAAGGGCTTGTCAATGAGGGCGATCCTCTTCGAGGGCTTCCCTAACGGGTCTAACCTACAAGATTGTATAATAAGTTAGACAACAATTAAATATCTCTAACCAAAACCTCTCCAATCCCTAATAAATTGTAATTACCATGAATTTTATCAATCCCAAAACCGACTTCGCCTTTAAAAAAATCTTCGGTTCAGCCGAGAGTAAAGACATTCTGATCAGTTTCTTAAATGCCTTGCTCTATGAAGCGCGGCCAGTCATCGAAGATTTAGAAATTATCGACCCATATTTAGCTCCAAACATTAAAGGAATCAAAGATACTTACTTGGATGTCAAAGCTAAGATTAATGGTGACAAAACTGTGATTATTGAAATGCAGGTTTTGAATGTAGAATACTTTCAGCAGCGTGTTTTGTATAATGCAACTAAAACTTATTCAATGCAGCTCAGCACAGGTACTGGCTACAGCAAGTTAAACCCTGTGATTGCTCTGACGATTACAGATTTTAAAATGTTTGAGAACATGGACACAGTGATTTCGCACTTTATCTTCAAAGAGAAGACATTTTTAGTAGATTATCTAGCAGATCAATTTGAAATGGTGTTTGTGGAGTTACCAAAATTCAACAAAGGATTAGATGAATTAGAAACCTTGACAGATAAGTGGATATATTTCATGAAAACAGCTCAAGCTTTGCATTCTGTACCGGAAGAATTGGGAAATATACAGGAACTAAAACAGGCTTTTACAATTGCCAGTACAGCAAATCTAAATGCTCAGGAACTAGATGATTTAGATAAGCGAGAAATGTGGATTCAAGACCAGCGTGGCTCCATTAGTCTAGCTACCAAAATAGCCCTGGCAGAAGGCATCGAACAAGGCATCGAACAAGGTATCAAACAAGGAAATTTGCGATTGGTTACTCGTCAATTGGAGCGTAGTGTTGGTGTGCTTTCGCCGGATATTCAAGCCTGTATAAGTCAGTTATCCGTTGAGCAATTAGAGAGTTTAGGGGAAGCTGTATTAGACTTTGCCACTTTGTCGGATTTGACAACTTGGTTACAAGCACATAACAATCCTCAATGATTAGTCAAAGGGGGTGTAGGGGCAATCCCCGTGGTTGCCCTTATGGATTACCTATGTCACATTTGAGTGTGACCTAACATTGAAACATCTAAAGTCGAAAATCCTATGACCAAATTTGTGTTTGTGACCGGCGGCGTGGTTTCCAGTATTGGTAAGGGAATTGTCGCTTCCTCCCTCGGTCGTTTGTTGAAGTCGCGGGACTATTCTGTCTCGATTTTGAAGCTAGACCCTTATATTAACGTTGACCCCGGTACTCTCAGCCCGTTTCAGCACGGGGAGGTGTTTGTGACTCAAGACGGGGCGGAAACGGATTTGGATTTGGGACATTATGAGCGTTTTACGGATACTTCGATGTCTCGCCTCAACAGTGTCACCACTGGGTCGATTTATCAAGCGGTGATTAATAAGGAACGCCGTGGAGAATATCAGGGGAGTACGGTACAGGTGATTCCGCACATTACTAACGAGATTAAAGACCGAATTCATCGTGTGGCAAAGGATACTAATCCTGATGTGGTGATTACGGAAATTGGCGGAACGGTGGGAGATATTGAATCGCTACCGTTTTTGGAGGCGATTCGGCAGTTTCGCAAGGACGTTGGGCGCCAAAATGTTGTGTATATGCACGTGACGCTGATACCTTGGATTCCTTCGGCTGGGGAGATGAAAACTAAACCGACTCAGCATTCGGTGAAGGAATTGCGCTCGATCGGCATTCAACCTGATATTTTAGTCTGTAGGTGCGATCGCCCCCTGTCTTTGGGCATGAAAGAAAAACTATCGGAATTCTGCAACGTACCCGAAGAATGCGTCATCACCGCTCAAGATGCCAAAAGTATCTACGAAGTGCCTCTGATGATGGAACAGGAAGGTTTGGCGGAACAAACGATCAATTTGCTGCGACTCGAAAATCGCCAACCGGATTTATATCAGTGGCAAACTTTAGTCAAGCGGCTTTATAGTCCCAACCACAAGATTGATATTGCTTTAGTTGGCAAATATGTGCGGTTGAATGATGCTTATATTTCTGTGGTGGAAGCTTTGCGGCACGCTTCAATTGCGATCGGCTGCGACCTCAATTTACACTGGATTAACTCAGAAGATTTAGAATCAGGAAATACCGAAAGTTATCTCAAAGGGATGGATGGGATTGTTGTACCTGGAGGTTTTGGAATCCGGGGAGTTGACGGCAAAATAGCTGCCATCCAATATGCGAAACAGCACAAAATTCCGTTTTTGGGATTGTGTTTAGGAATGCAGTGTGCTGTGATTGAATGGGCTCGCAATACCGCCCAACTGGAGAATGCCAATAGTTCCGAGTTTGACCAAAATACCTCAAATCCGGTGATTAACTTATTGCCAGAACAGCAAGATGTGATAGATTTGGGTGGCACAATGCGACTTGGCTTATATCCATGTCGCGTCAACCCAGATACCCTAGCTTTCAAACTTTATAAGCAAGAAGTAATTTATGAGAGGCACCGCCATCGGTACGAATTCAACAATGCTTATCGCAATCTTTTCTTAGAATCAGGTTATGCTATTTCGGGAACGTCTCCCGACGGCCGCTTAGTGGAAATGATCGAATTACCAAGTCATCCATTTTTCATCGCTAGTCAATTTCACCCCGAATTTCAATCTCGACCTAGCTCCCCCCACCCATTATTTCAGGGATTTATGCAGGCGGCGAGCATCCAGAGAAAGCATGATTTTCCAGAAGCACAGGGCGAGGACTTGGTTCCTGAAACAGTTGTAGGAACCTAATGAGCTGCTACGCATCTAATTTTACAGTTACTTTTGATCGGATTTTTGTGCGATCGGTACTGTTAGACTATTCCCAGCAGAATAAAGCACTATTTAGATGTATGACAACTTAGAGTATATTCCAGGTTTATGAAGTGTAGGGACACGGCACGGTGCGGTGTCCCTATGGGGAGCGAGGATGGGGTTTTAACCTGAAGGAGGTGTTGTGGCTTACTGGATTAAATTAATTTATGAGCAAAATTCTTATATAATAGACCTTGATAGTATTAGTGCTTTTTCTAAGGAACTAGAAAATAATCGGCTCACATTTTGGCTACCTAATAGTAGTCAGCCGATTATCCTCAATTCCCAGGGAAATTCTGATACTTACAAGCAAGTTATGGATTATATAATAAAAACGCTCGATCGCAATTCTAAAAAATCGTGGATGCAAATTAATTATGACCGCAAAGAGTTTTCGATCAATTTGAGTCGAATTAGCTTTTTTGCTTACGAACCTAATGGTAGGTTAACTTTTTGTCTGCCTGATAGTGCTATTAATATTGTGATCGCTCCCCAAATCAACCCTCATGATTATCAAAAGTTACAGGAATATATCAAAAATACGACAGGGCTATCAGTGCCATGAAGAAGTCATTAGTCATTAGTCATTAGTTGTTAGTGTTAGTTGTTTTTAATAACAATGCCCGATGCCCTATGCCCAATTACTAATTACATTTGATCCAAGCTAATTTTGCTGCTCCTACTATGCCTGCTTGATTGCCCAATTCAGCGACCAATAACTGCAAATCTTCGCGAGAACTGGGGAGGACTCGCCGCTCAATTTCTGCTATAACCGTGGGCAAGAAAAACTCTGCACCTTCACTAATTCCACCGCCGATAATGATAGCTTCCGGCGTTAAAACATAAATTAGACTTGCTAAACCTATACCGAGATAGCGACCATAATTTTGCCAATACTCTAATGCTTTAACATCTCCAGACTTAGCTAAATTTGCTAATTCTAGCGGTTCTAAACCTGTTTCGCGGCGAATTGCTTGGACTGAAATGTACTGTTCTAAGGAACCACGATTGCCGCTGTTGCACTCCGGGCCGTCTGGATTGATTGTGATTAATCCTAACTCGCCAGCGGCACCTTGATGACCTGAAAATAGTTTGCCATCTAGGATGATTGCACCGCCGACACCAGTACCTAATGTGAGTAAAATTAGGTTATTAAAGTGGCGGCCAGCACCTAACCAAGCTTCTCCCAATCCGGCACAGTTAGCGTCATTTGCTAATATTGTCGGCAGTCCGATTTTTGCTTCCAACCAGTCAGCTAGGGGGACATTTTGCCAGTTTTTGAGGTTAATTGCGACTCTGGCTATTCTGCCAGTAGCATCTGCGGGGCCTGGGATGCCGATACCGATCGCCTTTACAGCATTTTCGACTGGATTGAGTTCAGAAATTGCGTCTACCATTGCCACTAAAACCGCTTCTGGCGTTGCGGGTTGAGGGGTTGGTACTGTTAAGGATTGGTGGCAAATTCCGTCGGCGCTGAATCTGCCGAGTTTGATTGCGGTGCCGCCTAAGTCAATGCCGATTACTTGTGTCATTCTATTTTATATTTTAGATTGTAAATTATAAATTATATCTTGCATTAATAAATGACACCCGCTCAAGTTTCCTATCAGTACAAAAGCACTTCTAGGAAACTGGCGGGCGTCAAAATCAACAAAACTTAAATCTTAGAATAAGCCAAGAGTGAAAGATTTGTCGATCGGGAAAACTGCGCCAATACCCAACCACAGAGTAATTGCAGTTCCCAATAGGAAAACAGTAGTAGCCACAGGGCGGCGGAACGGATTTTGAAACTTGTTAACGTTCTCGATGAACGGAATCAAAATTAGACCAATGGGAACGCCAGCCATGCAAGCAATACCCAACAATTTGTTAGGCAAAACGCGCAGGAGTTGGAACACTGGCCACAAGTACCATTCCGGCAGAATTTCTAGCGGAGTAGCAAAAGGATTCGCTGGTTCGCCAATCAAAGCTGGGTCGAGCACAGCCAAAGCGACGCACAGAGAAATTGTTCCCATGATTACTACAGGGAAAACATAGAGCAAGTCATTGGGCCAGGCGGGTTCGCCGTAATAGTTGTGGCCCATGCCCTTGGCGAGTTTAGCGCGTAGCGCTGGATCGCTCAAATCTGGTTTTTTGAGAATAGACATAACGAGGTGTTCTCCTTTTGGTTGTTGGCTGTCAACAAATATGATGAGCTATGAATTCTGAATTTTCAACTCAAAACTTAGCGGGGGGCAAAAAATATCGCCCCCACAACTCAAAACTTACAACGGGCCAGAAATGCCTTGCTTGCGAATCATCAAGAAGTGGGCCAGCATGAATACCGCAATCAACCAAGGCAACACAAATGTGTGCAAGCTATAATAGCGGCTCAATGTGCCTTGACCGACGCTGACACCGCCACGTAGCAGCTCAACAAGTAAAGAACCGACAAACGGGATGGCTTCGGGAACGCCGGAAACGATTTTGACTGCCCAGTAACCAATCTGATCCCAAGGTAGCGAGTAGCCGGTTACGCCGAAGGAAACGGTGATGACTGCCAAAATTACTCCTGTTACCCAGGTTAGTTCGCGGGGCTTTTTGAAGCCGCCGGTTAGGTAAACGCGGAAGGTGTGCAGGATCATCATCAGTACCATCATGCTGGCTGACCAGCGATGGATGGAACGAATTAGCCAACCGAAGCTGACTTCATTCATGATGTATTGGACGGATGAAAAAGCTTCTGCTACCGTGGGGCGGTAGTAGAATGTCATGGCGAAGCCGGTGGCAAACTGGATGATGAAGCAAACCAGAGTAACTCCACCCAGGCAGTAGAAGATATTGACGTGGGGGGGTACATACTTGGTCGTGATGTCGTCGGCGAGCGCTTGAATTTCCAGGCGTTCGTCAAACCACTGGTAGGTTTTTGATTCGGTGATTTGTTTAGAAAACATGGAGCCAGAATTCCTAAAAGAATATTGCTGTGGTTGAGATTCAGGGCAGCAGCCACAAGGATTTTTTGTCGCCCCGCGCGATCGTCAGTGGGCTTTTACTGGCAACTGACTTCGGCTATTTTTAAATTTGGAGCTGACTGAGGCACTCGATGGTGCAGTCGCTTTTAGCGCTGGGAAACTGAGCTAGAGCTGGTTTCTCTTCGCTGGCGTTGCCCGATCGAATTCCTGACTATGATATGAAATGTAACATAATTCCCGTGTAGATTTCACGGAGCGATCGCTTTTTCTTGCGTCTCAAACAGCAGTTTCGGCAACCTCAACATCCGTCCAAAGCTGACATGGAGCACTGAACCCAGCTAAAGACGTGAATCTAATGCTCCTAGCCGACTCCTTGGGGAGAAATTTTCATAATAATGATAAAACTTCACTCAATCTGCGGTTAAATGTGAACTTTAACTAATTTTTTGTTCGCGACGGCTATTTGCCTCATGCTTTTTGCCTAATGTCTTCGGGGAGTCAAGTTGAATGTGCAAAAGCTTAAAAGCGTACAAACTTAAAAGAGAAGGGTTGACGCGCACTAAACAGTTTGTTAATATTTGCTTATGTATGCTACCATTCAGTGTATGGCATACATTCCACTCAGAAAAGCAGTCGAATTTCTGGGTTTGCATCCTCACACCTTAAGGAAATACGCAGATGAAGGCAAGATCAAAAGCATCAAAAACGAAGCAGGACAAAGACTCTACGATGTCGAGTCCTACAGGCGCGGTGCAACTAGAACTACCATTATTTGCTACTGCCGAGTCAGCTCCTCTAAGCAACGAGACGACCTGGCTCGACAAGTTGAATTTATGGAGCAGCAATATCCAGGAGCTGAAATTATCCAAGATATTGGCTCAGGACTTAACTTCAAGAGGAAAGGACTGCAAGCCCTACTGGTCAGATTTATGCGGGGCGATCAGCTCACAATTATTGTTGCCTGTCGCGACAGATTGTGCAGATTCGGATTTGAACTATTCCAGTTTATGGCAGAACAAAACGGTGGAAAAATCGTGGTTCTTGACAGAACTGTTCACTGTCCAGAAACCGAGCTCACAACCGATCTTCTTGCCATCCTTCACGTCTTTAGTTGCAGAATGCACGGACTCAGAAGCATTGTCAAGAAAATCAAGGAAGATCCGTCTATTCCTAAACCCTGAGCAAAAAGTTTTGCTAAAGCAATGGTTCGGTGTCAGTCGTTTTGTCTACAACATGACGCTCAAGTATTTGCAGCAACCAGGCACAAAAGCGAACTGGATGACAATCAAAACTGAGATTCTTCACGGCTTGCCTGACTGGGCAAAGCCTGTTCCTTTTCAGATTAAATCGATAGCAATTAAAGATGCTTGTCTAGCTGTCAAAGCTGCGAAGAAAGGATTTGGCAAAGATGGACTAATTCGCAAATGCAAGTTTCGCAGTCGCAAGGACACAAAGCAGTCAATCTTTGTTCCTAAGACCGCCATAAAAGATTGTGGTATTTACCACTCAATTCTTGGCAAGTGCCAGCTCAAAGAATCACTGCCTAATGCTTTCAGTGACGGACGGGTAACACTTGGCTATGGTGAGTATTACTTGGTTGTTTCTGAAGAAGTGCAACCATCCCAGACCGATAACCAAGGTCGGATGGTTGCCTTAGATCCCGGTGTTCGCACGTTCATGACATTCTTCTCTGAGGACTCTTACGGTTGGCTGGGAAACGATTCAAACCTGTTTATTCAGAAGCTTTGCTTCAAACTTGACAAGCTGGTTTCGAGACTTTCTTATTCGCCTAGCCAGCAAAAAAGAAAACTCAAAAAAGCGACGGACAGACTGCGTTGCCAGATTAAAAATTTGGTGAAAGAATTACACCACAAAGTCGCTAGGTTTTTGGTTGACAACTTTGATGTAATTCTGTTGCCAACATTTGAAACCTCTCAAATGGTCTCTAAGTCACGCCGCAAATTAAGAAGTAAATCCGTTAGGCAGATGTTGACTCTTAGTCATTATGAATTTAAAACATTCCTCAAGTGGAAAGCTTGGGAAATGTCGAAGACCGTGATTGACTGCAACGAAGCATACACGTCTAAAACGGTGTCCTGGACGGGCGAAATTGTCAAAATCGGTGGGGCGAGAACAATCAAGTCCCCTATGACTGGCGACAAAATGAACCGAGATCTAAATGGTGCTCGTGGGATCTTCCTTCGGGCATTGGTTGATACGCCTTGGTTGAGACAACATCTCAACTTATTCGTTTGTTAGCAAATGTTAGCGAAAAAGTATCGGATGGCATACTCACCCATATTTTACGGAATAATCATGCAGAGACGAGTTTTCCAGATGACAATTTTATTTGTCCTCCAAGTCGCCCTGGTTTTTGGGTCTTGGGCGCAACCTGCGATGGCGCTGACTGACGAACAGAAGCTATTAAACGAGGCTTGGCGAATTGTCAATCGCTCTTATGTGGATGACACCTTCAATCATCAAAACTGGAGGTCGATTCGCGACAAGGTGGTTAAGGAACCGCTGAACGATCGCGAAAAAACGTACACAGCTATTCATGAGATGCTGGCAAATCTGGATGACCCTTTCACTCGATTGCTGAAACCGGAACAGTATCGCAGCTTGCAGGTCAATACTTCCGGGGAATTGACTGGTGTGGGGCTACAAATTGCGATCGAACCCCAGACCAATACCTTGACAGTAATTGCCCCGATCGCAGGTTCACCAGCCGATCGAGCTGGCATTCAACCCCTGGATCGCATTTTGAAAATTGATGGCACTCCCACGTCAGAATTGAGTCTAGACGAGGCTGCAACTAAAATGCGTGGAAGTGTCGGCACTCCCATTACTCTGACCTTGGGGCGCGAAGGTAGGGACTCTCCAGAGGATATTGAGTTAGTGCGCGATCGCATTGCTTTGAATCCGGTTTACGCCGAATTGCAGTCTGGACCCGATAATTCACCTCTTGGCTACATTCGTCTGAGTCAATTCAGCGCTAATGCGACGGCTGAAGTTGCTCACGCGATCGAAAAACTGGAAAAACAAGGAGCGACTTCCTACATTCTGGATTTGCGAAATAACCCCGGAGGACTTTTGCAAGCAGGGATTGAAATTGCCCGCTTGTGGATTGATTCGGGCACGATCGTCTACACGGTGAACCGACAAGGCATTCTCGGCAGCTTTGAAGCCTCTGGAGAAGCCCTAACTGGCGATCCCCTGATTGTTTTGGTAAATAAGGGAACTGCCAGTGCTAGCGAAATTTTGGCTGGTGCGCTGCAAGATAATGGCAGAGCTCAACTGGTGGGTGAAAAGACCTTCGGTAAAGGGCTGATTCAGTCGCTGTTTGATTTGTCAGATGGTTCGGGATTGGCTGTGACTGTAGCGAAATACGAGACGCCGAATCACACCGATATTAACAAATTGGGGATTGCGCCCGATCGAGTAGTACCTCTAGAGTCGATTACGCGGGATCAAATCGGCACAGAAGCAGACTTGCAATATCAAGCAGCACTGCAACTTCTGAAACAAAAAACCATAATGGCAAAGTCAGCTTGAAACCCCAGTTTTAAGTTTTGAGATTGCCAATCACAACTGTTAGACGGACTGTCAACCGTCAACAATCAATATAGGGCATGGGGCATCGGGCATTGGGCATGGGGCATGGGTAATTTCTGCTTCTTCCTTCTTCCTTCAGGTTATTCCTCAGTTTCGGGTGCATCCAATTCTTGCAAAATCACCGCGCGCTGTTGGGGATCAACCCGATTGCTTTGCTCTTGCATCACCGTTTTAGCCAGACTGGGATCGAAGTAGCGATTAAAGTCCGATCGCGACTGATTGACTCTCTTTTGGGTAAGATTGACCTCAGCTTGAATTTCCTGCAATTTTTCTTGTACTGCCCGGTAGTGAGGCCAAAGCTGAATCAAAGCAGAAGTTGCACAAACTGAAAGTACAATGTTGACCGCTAACTTCACTCCGGCTTCCGCTGCGAGGGTTTGGTGAGGGAAAGAACGAGGGCGGCTGCTGGTACTGTAGGCAACACGAGGCGAGTTTTTGACAGTACGCAGTGGAGTAACTGGAGTAACGGTGGGTTGAATCGCTTGCATAATTTTTTTTACGAATGTCTGAGACTGACCTTTTAAAGCTGCTAATTCCACAAAAATTTCAGTTGAATCCACGCCTGTCCCTGTTTGTCAGGGTGATCGTAGCTAAAATCTTTGAGACAGAGTGACGCCTGGGGACAGATTTTCAATATAAAAATGCCTGCCTTGCAGTCTTGTCTTGGTGACAACAAACAATCTACTCCACTGTGGCAGCAATTGTCTGCACCCTCAAGACTTAACTGCTGAGGCAGGCGATGAAAGCGGTTCTGGCTATTGTCTAGAAACTACTTGTACAGTTCAGTAGACAAGCGGAAAGCCAAGATTCCGGGAATCAAAGCAATTACGAGGGCGATGTAGACTTGGCTATCTGTTAAAGACATATGGGAAAACTCCTTTTCACGGGGACGAGCTTTCACTAATTTCCGGCAAATTGGCGCTTTTGGGAATCATTTGTTACAACACGCAATAAAAATGCTTCTAGGGCTGTAGAAGATGGTAGACAGAAGAAAGGCGATCGGGTGCTAGATTAGGTTAAGATAAGTGAAGGTGAAACTAATTCTCCACAGAGCCGGTGATTTGCACTGGGTTCTTTACTTGCAACTTTTAGGTGCACAGAATAGTTAATGGTAGACCAATTTCTCGAATCTTCTCCCAATTTAGGAGTTGACACCTTTTTATTATTGTTAGTTTTGGTGGCTTTGGAAGCTGTTCTTTCGGCTGACAACGCGATCGCCCTGGCGTCTATCTCTAAAGGTTTACAAGAACCAAAGGAACAGCAACAGGCTCTCAACTTAGGTTTGATAATTGCTTTCGTACTGCGAATATCACTAATTTTAACGGCTACTTGGGTAATCCAATACTGGCAGTTTGAACTGCTTGGAGCGCTTTACCTGCTGTGGCTTGTTTTCCAACATTTTACTTCAGATACAGACTCCGACGGAGAACATCATGGCCCCAGATTTGCATCTGTGTGGCAAGCAATTCCCATGATTGCTTTTACGGATCTAGCGTTTTCCTTGGATAGCGTTACTACTGCGATCGCAGTTTCTGACAACACTGTCATCGTCGTCACCGGTGCTACTATTGGAATTATTGTCCTGCGATTCATGGCCGGATTGTTCATCCGGTGGCTGGATGAATTCGTTCACCTCGAAAGTGCTGGTTACATCACAGTTGGGTTCGTGGGAATGCGGTTGTTGGTGAAAGTAATTAATCCGGATTTAGTCCCTCCACAATGGGTGTTAGTTTCGGGTATCGTCTTGATGTTTGTTTGGGGATTTTCTAAACGAACTCCAGATTCGATCGAAACTACAGAGTCCTTAGAAGCTGCATTTCAACAGGACTCAGAAGTTACAGTGCAGGAACCGGAAGGACAGAAGTCCGAAATTTAAGATACTTTATTATAGACTTTGGTTTTTTGGTAAAGTCGATCGATCTTTGGGTAAAGGTCGATCGATTTTTTTATATGCTGATCCATGAACAGGAACCACCAAGGCCCAATGCCCAATGCCTAGGAGCACCTCCAGAAACCTGAGAAAGGCTATATCTAATGTTATTTCCAAGACATACTTTAACAAATCTATGTGTTACTCTCAAAAGCAACTTTGAGGATTCAGCCTTCCTGTCCGGCATTGTATCTTTAGATCGAGAAAAAACCTATGTATCGATTCCAGATTATTGGACACACGCAAACTGGCGAATCCATCGGTATCGTCGGTTCTACTCCCGAATTAGGAATGTGGGATATCACGAAATGTGTACACCTTAAGACAAGTGCCGATCGCTATCCTTTATGGCACACAGATATAGACATTAAGTCCTCTCTGGATTTAAACGATCGCCAAAAAATTGAATATAAGTACGTGTATATTGATGCCAATGGTATCGCAGAATGGGAAGGATTTGGTTGGAACCGCTGGATACCGATCGACCCAGACCACAAATCCAGCAAAATCGTAGTAGACGATGGCGCATTTGGTTATTTGCAGCCTTATCCCTTCGGATACCTGGAAGAAGAAGAACCCACTGTGAGCCCCTCACACAAAAAATCTGAAGGTTTAAAAATCGCAATTATTGGCAGTTCCGTCGCCAAGGGTCATAAAGCCTGGATGTTGAAAGGTTGGGCTTCCCAGTTGGAAGAGTCTTTGCAGGAAAAATACGGACACCAAGTTGTGAATTTGTCAGAAGCGGGGGCGAATGTCAGCAGAACAATCGCCCGTTTTCCCTCAGTCGTCGCCCCAGAAAAACCGGATGTGGTGATTATTGCCATGTCCCTGGGTAACGAAGGGTTAGCCCACTGTCGCGCACACGAACGAAGGGGCGCGCAACGCAGGTTTGAAAGCGGTTTGCAGCAGTTGGTGAAAATGACGCGGGCACTGGGATCACGTCCGATGCTGGGCGGGGTATATCCCCACGGCGACTATCACTCAGAACACTACTGGCTGCTGCGAGATACCCAGCAGCGGATGCTGAATTGGGGTGTTCCGGTGCTGGATTGGTTGGGAGTGTTGGATGATGGAGAGGGACGCTGGAAACAGGGGATATCCTTCGATCCGTCTCATCCAAATACGATCGGTCACAAGCTGATGTATGAGACGATTGATCTTAACCTGTTCGCGATCGACAAAGACGAATTGGCAAGAGAAAAACAATCCTTTTGCCAACCGAAAGAAGTTCCAGTTTTCGTTGATAATGCGGGTTTTCAAATCTCTGCTTGTCTGGAAGAACAGCGTTTGCGGATTGTTAATTCATCACCAAACAATTACACAATCGCTCCCTATTGGCAAGCAATCCAAACTGCACTGCAACGCCAAGCAGGATTGATACCGGGAATTTACATTGCCAATAATGTCAATTCAGGGACTATTCCTTTCTTTGCAGTTCAGGAAAATAGGATGATCGAAACTACAGTAGAAATTCCCCCTGGCGCTGATGTGGAATACACTTCCGCTTTCAATCTTTTTGCGCCGAACAACTCACAACTGTTGTTCTATGACGGGCATTTGGGAATTTTGAAATTAGACGATAGCCACCTTTGGATTATCAATGAATCAGACAAAGAATACAACATTCAACCAATGTGGAAGGAGGTTCGTCATCTACTGAAAGTCATGCCATCGGGTGTTTATAACGATCCGCTGAATCCCGACGCACCTTTTCGCACCATGATGATTGGCAACGATGGACTCGAAAGCCGGGTGAAATCACCGCCTAAGTCCGCTGTGTTGTTTCAATATAAATGTCAATTATCGGATATTAGCCGTGTGGCGATTTTGCCGCTTGGCGATCGGTGTGCGGTGCGGATGATGCTGTATAAGATGGAGTACGATGGCCCGGCTTTTCCCTTCGATTTGACGCGCACTACCAATATTGGAGATGTTGCTGATGCGATCGAAAACGGTTTTTATGATATGTGGAATCCGGCTTTTCTGCACTACAGTGCTGAAGCGGGCAGAATCTATCATAGTAAATGGTCTGGTCTTTCTTTTGCCCATGAAGTTGAGGAGACAGACGATCCTGTGAATGATATGTCTCCGGTATTTGAACGGATGCGCGATCGATATACGGCACGTTCTGGGCGGTTTTGGTACGCACTTAAAAATTGTGATAAGGTACTGTTTGTTCGCACTGGTATTGCCGATCGCAATGGTGCGATCGATCTAATCCATAAACTAGAATACCAATGTCAGGGCAAACCTTTTCAATTGCTGCTGCTTTCTCCCCAATCTTCCGATGAGTTTGCAGGTATCGATTGCGTGCTGCATTACAATGTGGAGTTTAATCCCGATCGAATGTATGACGATTTGGGACACTGGATGTACTGTACAGACGTGATGCGAGGGATTTTGGAGTCGATCGGGGTTTCCAGCAAAAACCTGTTTTGGTGTCCACCTAAGATACCGCAAAATAGGTAATATTGATTTCGGTGGGATCGGAATGATTAAACCGCGAAGACGCGAAGGACGCGAAGGAAGAGAAAGAAGAAAATGCTGTTCTTCCTTCGCGCTCTTCGCGCCTTCGCGGTTCATCTAATCTTACTCCATAACTGTCAACAAAATAATTGAATTATTGTCGGCTTAGTCACTTTTCCCATTGCATTTCGAGGTAATTCTTCAACTGTCAAAATTTTGGTGGGGACTTTATAAACAGCCAATTGCTCTTTTGCCCAACTCCTGAAAGATGTTAAGGTTAAACTACATTCCGATCGCAAAACTAACGCAGCACAAACTCGCTCACCCCATTCTAGATCCTCAACGCCAACTACTGCACATTCGTGAATCTCTGGATGCGATCGCAATACTTCCTCAATTTCCAAAGCTGAAACTTTATAGCCTCCGGTTTTGATGATATCCACGCTCATCCGTCCGAGAATGCGATAGTTGTCATTCTCAACTACTGCAAAATCTCCTGTACAAAACCAGTCTTGTTGAAAGTTTTTCGCGGTTGCTTCGGGGTTTTGCCAATATTCCAGAAATACTCCGGGGCCTTTGACTTGAATTTCTCCTGGTGTTCCAGGTTCGACTAATTCTCCGTTTTCATCGACTAATCGCACTTCCACATGAGGTAGAGGTTTTCCGACATATCCCGATTCTCGTTTACCGTGTAAAGGGTTGGATAAAGCCATACCAATTTCTGTCATCCCGTAACGTTCTAGCAGAAAATGATGGCTGATGTTTTGCCACTTTTCTAATACTTGAACCGGTAGCGCGGCGGAACCTGAGACCATTAAGCGCATTTTAGCACAACTTTCCGATCGGCTTTTTTGGCGTTCTTCCGTAGCAGTTTCCCACGCAGCAATCAATTTTACATAAATCGTCGGTACTGCCATAAATAAGGTTAAATTACCGTCACAAATGCGATTCCAAACTGTTTCGGTATCAAATTTGCTCAACATTTCGCACTCTGCGCCCGCCCATAAAGCACAGATTAATACATTGACAATTCCGTGTATATGATGTAATGGGAGTACGTGCAGAATGCGATCGCTCGATTTCCATTCCCAAGCGTCGATTAAGCTAGTTACTTGTGCTTGAATATTTTGATGAGTGGTGACTACGCCCTTTGGTTTGCCGGTTGTACCGCTGGTGTAGAGAATTAAGGCGCGTCTGGTGATATCTACTGCTGGGAGAGGACTAATCTGAGTTGGAAGGGTTTCTGAGGTGAGGATAAATCGTAAGTTGTGCGATCGGGCGATCGGGCGCAATAAAGCTTCAAAATTGGGATGAGCAACAATCATCGATGCTCCCGAATTTGTGATAACATACTCTAATTCTGGTCGCGGGTGGGACACACATAGAGGTACGGCGATCGCACCTGCGCGCCAAATTCCCCACAGAGTAGCAACATACTCAAATCCAGACGGAATGAGAAAAGCAACTCGCTGTTGGTGTAAATCTGTGGCATCCAGAAGCAGATTTGTTGCTATTTGACTGGATGCGTGCAGTAAATCCCCATAGGTATATGTTTGTTCGTTGGTGGCGATCGCAATTCGATCTTTGTGTTCTAGAACACGATTTATCAATGGGAGATTAACGTTTTGAGTATTCATCTGAATAATGTGGGTAAATCAGAAGTGCGATCGATCATTTTAGAATTATCCCTGCTTTTTTCCTCATTTTACCCCATTAGGTTTTTGTATGTCAATCTCAGATCCCGATAGCAATTAACCCAAAATAGTATGGATTTATGGTAAATTAATAACTCCATTGATTGAGAACCACAAACTGATTATTGAGTTCATATTCGGCTGTCTCTAAATTATTAATTGCCTTCACTATCGCCTGATAACTCATATTCTTAGAAGCTTCAGAATCTTGATACACTGCCAAAATTCCTGAATGTTCTGGGTTAGCTTGATGTAATTCTTGAAAGTCATCACAATTGCGTGTAAGCAGCACTCTTTCATTTTCTCTGGCAGCGTCTAGCACGACTGAATCGGGATGATTCATTAAATCCAATGTATTGACTGTGGCTACATCGTGACCGGCTGCTTGAAGTAGATTGACCAAATATTTTGCTTGAGAATCTTCATCAAGCAGCATTTGTAGACTCAAGTTGGACTCCTTTTGCTTCCAATCGATAGCGTTCTTCGTCGGCTTCTAATTTTAGAAGTTCCTGATGACTCTCACAGTAATCAATCGCCTCATAGATAGCAGACAGCGGTAAATCCCAATTTTCTGCGGCTTGTTCGGGTGACATCCCATTAGCAGTCATGTCTCGCCAAATAGTCGATGCCAGTAATTTACGCCCTTTAATATACAGTTGTTTGCGCCAAGCGTGAGGACGTGCAACTAAATATTGCCAATTCTCGATTTCTGGTGTAGTTTGGAGCGATTGGACGATCGCACCTAGCAGGGCCAGGCGATCGCTGACTGAGAGTTGACAGGCTTTTTCTTTAAGCTGTTGCAAGGACATATAAAAATACTCCAACAAAGGTTGGTATCTCAATTATAGTAGATTGCGATCAAAATTGCAAATTGCTGTAATATTGAAACTAGAGTTTATTCCCATACATATGACACAGCAGATTAACTTTGTGCAAGGAGAAATTTTTCATAAAGGAGAAGGAGCTTCTGTTGAATTTAAGGAGATTAAGTCACCGCAGCCAGTTAATAGGATTAATACGATTGTAGACCATGCTGAAAAGTATGTAGTTGGATTTTTGAATGCCCGAATAGAGGGAGATCTCTATTCAGGCATAGATGACTCGGGGATCATTCAGGGAGTCCCTCTCGATCGAAATGACAGAGACGATATTGATAGAAAGATTCCTGATAAATTAAGCAGGACAGATCCGCCTATTCCTCATCACTATTATGAAGTGACTATTCATGATATTTTAAATTCCGAGCGGGAACATATAGAAGACTTATGTATTGTGCAAATACACGTATTCAAGACAGAAGATCAAAAATATCTCTATAGAACTTCAGGGGGAAGTGTGTACCTGAAGAAAGGTTCAGCCTGTCCGAAACTGAACAGTGAAGAAATTTCCCAAATAAACGAGACACGCACACAAGTACAGTTGCGGAAAGAAGCCGACGAATTTGATAAAAAATTAGAAAAAGATCCTAATAATCGCCGTATTTTAGAGGACAGAGCCAAAGTTGCAAAATATATGAGTGATGTGGATACTATGGATCGAGTTTACCGGCAATTGCTTGAACTAGATCCTAAAAGCCCAGCAGTCAGGATAAAATATGCAATCGATCGTAAGAGCATAGGTGATTTAGAAGGTGCGTTATCTATCCTAAATGAAGCCATTAAATCAAATATAAACGATTTTTCTATTTTAAACAACAAAGGATTAATGCTTCAGGGTTTATATCGATGGGATGAATCTCTTTCATTTTATCAGGATTTGCTTAAAATGAAGCCGGATGATTATACTATTCTTACTCAAATTGGCGTTATCTTCAGGCATATAGGAAAACATAGTGAATCTATTCGTTTTCTTAATTATGCACTCTCAAAAAGCCCCAATTATAGAGTGGCAAAATATGAAAAAAAACAAACATATTATGAGATCTTTAAAAGAGGTAATACTAATTAATAATATCTATCAAGTACAATAAGAATTTTAATAAGATTGAGAAATTTGGAAAATCGTGGTATAATTATTGTCGTACCTACTTAATGGGTATTTATTTCCGTTAGCGATACTGCGACGGAGGAATCTCAACTTAGCCTTACGCCTCTGGTAATAAACGTCAGTGTGCGCTGCTTATGCAGAAAGCGTGAATGCTCACAGAGTAGGTACTTCATTTTAAAAGTCTGAGCGGATAGTTATGAAAAATAAGACTTATCTTGCTCCATTTTTATACGAGAGTTGCGAAGAACTTTCCCAAAAGTTCAAAGAGCTTAAATCACCTTATGATGTTGCTCAACTCTTGCAAGTTCCCTATGAATATCTTATATACTACATTTACCGAACTCCTCGCGGTTCTCGGTACACAAAATTTCAGCTTCCAAAGAAATCTAGAGGTTATAGAACTATTCATTCCCCTAATGGTTCGTTAGGAATAGTTCAAAGAAAGCTCAGCCAAGTTTTATATGCTGTCTATCGACCAAGACCTTCTGTTCACGGATTTGCGACTTCGCGTAGCATTATTACTAACGCTAAAGCTCACGTCGGAAAAAAGTTTATTCTAAACCTGGATATTAAGGATTTCTTTGGCTCTATTAACTTTGGTCGAGTTAGGGGATTGTTCATGGGAAAACCGTATGAACTAGACGAGAAAGTCGCGACTATCTTAGCTCAGATATGCTGTTTCGATAATAAACTACCACAAGGAGCACCAACTTCACCAATAATATCAAATCTTATTTGTGCAAAAATGGATAGCGAATTACAAAGATTTTCCAGAGAATACGGGTTATTTCATACACGATATGCAGATGACATTACTTTATCTAGTAACAGGAATGAACTACCAGTTTCATTAGTTTCATCTTATAAAAAAGGTTCTTCTAAGGTTGTCTTAGGAGATGAATTGCGCTCGACAATAGAGAGAAATGGATTTATAATTAACGATGCAAAAGTGAGGCTATCTTACAACAAAACACAAAGGCAGGAAGTTACAGGTCTAATTGTAAATCAAACTGTTAATGTAAGTCGTAAATACGTCCGTAATATTGACGGTGCTCTTCATGCCTGGGAAAAGTATGGACTACCGGCAGCTACAGAAACTTATGAATCAAAATATGCCAAGAAAGTGACCTTGCCCGAAAAGGAGGTAGCGCGTTTCGTAGACTCTGTACGTGGGAAAATCGAGTTTGTAGGTAGTGTTAGAGGCAAAGATGACTACCTATATCAGAAGCTTCTGAGTAAGTTCAACGAGCTCAGAAAAAAAGAAGCTGATAATTAAAAACTTACAGAGACTGAAGATCCACGGATAACTTCTCAAAGACGACCCTGCCCTTGGTACTGGATGACAATATCCTCATACCATCGCGAGGTACACAAATTAATCGGCAATTGCTATGCTGTAACAGAATAAAGTTTGTTTAGGGATTCTCTAAATAATCTGGTTTGTGCGAGAGTGGGAAGATCAGGGTTAAACTAAGCTAGGTAAATGACTTGATATACTGATGACTATTTTTACTCTGCGATCAATCAAAAAAGACTTTGGCATCAAGGAACTCTTGACAGATGCCAGCTTCAGCCTCGATGAAGGCGATAAAGTCGGACTCATCGGCACCAACGGTTCCGGCAAATCAACGCTGCTGAAGATGATTGCGGGCTTGGAATCGATCGACGCGGGCGATCGCTGGGTCAATCCAGGCGCTACAATTGTCTATCTCCCGCAACAGCCCGATTTGGACGAAAATCACACGGTTTTAGAGCAAGTATTTGCCGACAGTGGCGAACAAATGGCTTTGGTGCGCGAATACGAGGAAATTTCCGACCACTTGTCTCACGGTAAAGGCGATACTGATAAGTTGTTGGCGCGGCTGTCTGCGGTGTCTGAACGTATCGATGAGGTGGATGCGTGGGATTTGGAAACTAAGGCTAAGTTGATTTTGACTAAGTTGGGAATTGAGGATTTTGATGCCAAAATTGGCGATTTGTCCGGCGGCTATCGCAAACGAATTGCCTTAGCAACTGCTTTACTTTCGGAACCAGATGTGTTGTTGATGGATGAACCGACTAACCATTTGGATGCACTGTCTGTTGAATGGTTGCAGAATTATTTGAACGGCTATCGCGGTGCTTTGTTGCTGATTACGCACGATCGCTATTTTCTCGATCGCGTCACCAATCGCATCCTAGAGATCGATCGCGGCGACCTTTACAATTATGCTGGCAATTACGCCTACTACTTGGAGAAAAAAGCCTTAGCTGAAGAATCCGCCGCCAGCACTCAGCGCAAATTTTCGGGAGTATTGCGGCGCGAGTTGGAATGGCTTAAGAAGGGGCCGAAGGCGCGCAGTACGAAGCAAAAAGCTCGGATCGATCGTATTAAAGATATGCGCGCAGAAGAGTTCAAAACAGCCAATGGCAAAGTCGAGATTGCTACAGCGGGCCGCCGAATTGGCAAGAAAGTTGTTGAGTTACTGAATATCCATAAAGCTTACGACGATCGCACTTTAATCAAAGATTTTACCTACAATTTCACTCCCGAAGACCGGATTGGGATTATTGGCTGCAATGGTGCGGGAAAATCGACGCTGATGGATATCATCACGGGACGACTTCAGCCAGATTCGGGGACTGTAGAAATCGGCACAACGATTCACATTGGTTATTTTGACCAGCATTCCGAGGATTTGACACCAAACGAAGACCAACGAGTCATTGAATACCTCAAAAGTGTCGCGGAATTGGTCAAAACATCGGATGGGGAAATCATTACGGCTTCTCAAATGTTGGAGAAGTTTCTGTTTCCGCCGATTCAACAGTATGCACCGATTAGCAAACTTTCGGGCGGGGAAAAGCGCCGATTGTTTCTGTTGAAGGTGTTGATGAGTGCACCGAACTTGCTGATTTTGGATGAACCGACGAATGACTTGGATGTGCAGACTTTGGCGGTGTTGGAGGATTATCTGGAAGACTTCAACGGCTGCGTAATTGTGGTTTCGCACGATCGCTATTTTCTCGATCGCACAATTGACATGGTATTCTCCTTAGAACCGGGTGGAAATCTGCGTTTGTATCCCGGTAATTATTCGATATATTTAGATCACAAGAAAGCCGAGGAAGCCAAGGAACTTAAAGCACAAAAAAATAAGGGTAAATTACCACAAGCGGCTGAATCTACCGCTCCAAAAGCCGAAGCTCAAGCTCCAAAACCGAATAAGCTGTCATTTAATGAAAAGCGGGAATACGATCAGTTAGAAGCTAAAATTCCGCAGTTGGAAGCTGAGAAAGCAGAGATTGAGCAGATTTTGTCTCTCAATTCTCCGAGTGGGTTTGGTGAGGTGAAAAAGTTATCTGAACGTTTGGGTAAATTGAATCAAGAGATTGAAAAAGCAACTGAAAAATGGATGGAATTGGCGGAACGAATCGGTTAAGTTAGGGCGAGTGCAAGTATGGCTTTCACAGCGTACTATATAGTGAATACCCAGATATCCGACTTCTTGAAAAAGTCGGGTATCTAAGAATAATTATCAAAAAATTTTATGCTAAAACGGATATACATTGACAATTTTCGCTGTCTGGTGAACTTTGAACTTGACTTTGATGCAATTAATCTATTTCTAGGTGCTAACGGTTCAGGCAAATCGACTGTTTTTGAAGTATTGCAGAAAATCCAAGCATTTGTTAGTGGTGATAGTAAGGTAGAAGGAATTTTCAAAGATGCAGACTGCACCCGCTGGCAAATTCCACAACAAATCCAGCGTTTTGAGCTAGAGATTCTCGGTAATAGTGGCAGCTATAAATATGAATTAGGAATTGGTCATAATCGAGATAAATCTCGCGTTGAGTATGAGCGTTTGTGGTTTGATAACCAGCCTTTACTAAAGTTTGAATTAGGGGAAGTTCAACTCTATCGAGATAATCATTCAGTAGGGCCACAATATCCCTTTGACTGGTCGCAATCGATGCTTCCTTCATTAATGCCAAGAAATGACAACACTAAGCTAACTTGGTTTAGAGAACGGATGGCGCGATTTATCATTATCCAAGTTGTTCCCAGCTTGATGGTTGATGAAAGTAACCAAGAACAAAGGCGTTTGACTCCTAAGATGGCAAATTTTGCTTCTTGGTATCGCTACTTATCTGAAGATCAAGGTAAGGTTGCAGAAATTGGAAATATTTTAAAAGATGTCTTGGATGGGTTCACAAATTTTAAGTTTGAGCGAGTCAGTGAAGAGAATTTAGTATTAAAACTGCGATTTTCAGGAGAAATAGATAATATCAAACCAATTGAATATCGTCTCGGAGAATTATCGGATGGACAAAAAACATTAGTTGCTTTATACGCGCTAATTCACGGTACAAAATCTGAAGACTATACTTTGTGGATTGATGAACCGGAAAACTTTTTAGCATTGCCAGAAATTCAACCCTGGCTGATTGAACTTTATGACCTTTGTAGCGATGGAAAACTTCAAGCTTTACTAATTTCTCACCATCCTGAGTTAATTAACTATCTCTTAGCTTCACCGATTGGCTATTGGTTTGAGCGTCAAAGCAATGCTGCTGTTCGAGTCAAACGAATTAGCCATGAAGTAGCTGATAATTCTGGATTGCCAGTTTCTGAACTGATTGCACGGGGATGGTTGAATGAGTAAGCGTAGAGTTCAGATTGTTATCCTCTGCGAGGACAGACAGCAGGAAGTTTTTGCCCGTCATTTCCTCAAAAAGCGAGGTTTTAGAGGTCTATTTCGGACTAAAATATGTCCGCCCGGTAGCCAATCTGGAGAACAGTATGTACGCACTCAGTATCCGATGGAAGTGAAAGCTTATCGCCAGAATAAAAACCGGGTGTCGATCGCATTAGTCGTGTTAATTGATGCAGATACGGATACACTACAAGAAAGACTTAATCAGTTAGCTAGTATACTTGATGAAGATGATCAGGAAAAGAGGCGATCGCATGAGGCGATCGCAATTTTCGTCCCCAAGCGCAATATTGAGACTTGGATACACTACTTGCAGGGAGAAACTGTGAATGAAGAGGATGCTTATGCAAAATTTGATAAAAATGAGGGTGTTTGCAAAACCTCTGTTGAGAATTTAGCCGATCGATGTTATTCTCAAAATTTACCAGAAGATGCGCCGCGATCGCTTCAAGCAGCTTGTGGGGAATTACAGCGGCTTTTACCGCTTTTGGAGTGAGGAATTACTTCTGGTTGCTTCCGATGATCGCCTCGAATTTCACCGGCAGGACGATCACAAATTCAGAACCTTGACCGAGTTTAGATTCCACCTCCAGCATACCATTGTGTTTCTCGGTGACAATCTGCCGCGCGATCGCCAATCCTAACCCTGTCCCTTGACCCACGCCTTTTGTGGTAAACAAATGCTCAAAGATTTTTTGTTTTACCTCCTCCGTCATGCCCATCCCATTATCCTGAATTCGGATCTTGACCTCAGTTGCCGATAATTCTGTTTTAATGATAATTCGATTGGGATTAGCTTCAATTTCTGCAAAGCTGTGTCTTTGATTCGAGTCTTCTAGGGCATCGATCGCATTTGCCAGCAGATTCATAAATACCTGATTCAACTGTCCAGCAAAACATTCTACCTGTGGCAAATGGCCGTACTCTTTGATTACCAATATTTCTGGGCGAAATTCGTTGGCTTTGAGGCGATGTTTCAGAATCAGCAGGGTGCTGTCAATGCCGTCGTGCAAGTTAAAGGCAACGGGCTGGTCAGTATCTGCACGAGAAAAGGTTCGCAAACTAATGCTGATTTTGCCGATGCGATCGACTCCTGTTTGCATCGAACCAACTAATTTTGGTAAATCTTGACGGATAAACTCCAAATCGATCGCTTCTATCTGATCTTGAATCTCTGGATCAGGAATGGGATACTTTTTCTGATACAAATCGAGCAAACCAAACAAATCCTTGATATTGGCGAGGGCGGGTTTGATATTACCTTTGAGAAATCCCACAGGATTGTTGATTTCGTGGGCTACCCCGGCGACTAAGTTGCCCAGGGCAGACATTTTTTCACTCTGCACAATTTGCATTTGAGCTTGTTGCAAATCTTGTAATGATTGTTGCGCTTGCTGATACAACCGGGCATTTTCTAGGGAGATTGCAGCCTGAGCACAGAGCAAGTTCAGAACTTCCACCCGATCGTCGGTAAATGCTCCGAATGTTAGATTGTTTTCTAGATACAAAATTCCCAACAGCTTTCCCTGATTGAGAATTGGCATACACAGCAAACTCTTGGGCTGTTGACGCACAATATAAGGATCGGCGGCTAGGGTGGGTATGGCGATCGCATTGGAGATGATGGCAGGTTTGAACGTGCGTTTGACCGAGTAAATCAAAGAAGCTGAGACATCTTGACTCTCGGCTAAGGGAGTATGACAAAGCACGGTGGCAGATTGCTTCGATTCAGCCAGTGCTTTAATTACCAGCACACCATTTTCTAGTAATAGTAAAGCACATTTATTTGCTCCGGCGTTTTCGATCGCCACTTGCAGTAGACTAGACAGCAGTTTTTCTAGTTCGATTTCGCCAGAAAGAGCTTGAGAGGCTTTTAAAATTCCTCCCAGATCGAAAGCAGCAGAGATGCTAGATGTTGAAGATCTATCGCTGGAGGTGCGGGTTAGGGTACGTTTTGCAGAGATGGTTTCATTTAGTCTCAGGGGTGAGTGCGATCGCTCCAACACCGGTGCTAGCAACTGTCGATAGCGTTGCTCTAAATCATCAATTTTTGCCTTTGCACCCCAACGGGCATAGCAGTAATACGCCTCAATCATGTAGGCTTGAGCAACTTTTTCCTTGCCCCATTCCAAGTAGAATTTGGCTGTGAGTTCGTTGGCTAAGGCTTCTTCGTTGAGGTATTCATTTTGTTTGGCGAGTTGAATAGCGCGATCGTAATGGTCGATCGCCTCTATCTTATTGTTCAAACATCGATCGCGTTCAGCTTCAACCAAATGCCACTTGTGCAGATGATTCATGGGAGCAAACTGTGCCCAGTTTTGGAGCTTTTCCTGATTGGCTGCGACTCTGGCTAACCGGGCTTCAAGTTCGGTGTCTTGCGAGTTGGGTGCGATGGCAAGACACACCAGCGAATCGTAGAAAAACAGCAATGGAATTGATTGTGAACTAATCCCACCTTGCATATATTGAGTCGCCAATTTAAGATTTTTTAACGCTAAATCTTGATTTTCAAAGAGACAACAAAGAATTACTTTACTGATATAAAGGAAGAACAATCCGGTTAAATCGTTAGCAGCAAGCTGAATCGGCAGCATTTCTGCTTCGCTGTAGGCTTCCCCTTCTAACTGGCAAATATCTTCTGAAAAACCTAACAAATTGAGAATCGATTGTCTGAAAATGTTGAAATAATTCAGTGCTGCATCTTGCTGGATTTTGGTCACGGCTTCACAATAAAGCTTGAACTTCGGCTCAAGAACAGCCAGATTTTCGCCGACAAAGTAGGAATAGCAACAGTGACAATAGGCCGACCAGGCAGCATATTCATTGTCGCCATTTTCTAAGCCAGTTTGATAGGATTCCAGTAGCGAATCCAATGTTTTGTTGGTATGGGTTTTCCAGGGTTTGACAAAGTAGTAAACTGTGAATGCGGCGCGTGCTTCAATTTCTCTAGATGGAAACTTTTCTAGCAAATTCAAAGTTAATTCACCCATCTGACTGCCAGTTTCAATGTCTCCAATAATCCCACACAAGATAACTGCATACCAGGAATATATGGCGGCCGATAGAGGGCTATTGCCCGATTTCAAAAATGAGTCGATTCCAGTACAGACCAAAAGTGGCAGCACCTCTGGTTTGGCAAGGTAGGCAGCAGACAAAGATTTTACGATCAAGCGAACGATGACCAAAGCGGTGGGATCGTTCATGAGTCGCAAATCAACGAGGTCAGCGATCGAGTGTTGACTCAGTTTTCCCGCTGTGGTTTGGAGGGCTTGTCCCACGTCGGCTTGACTAGGTTGCTTGGGCAACTTGACACCTAATTTTTCCAAGACTGCCAAAGTTATTTCCAAGGCTTGAAGAAACTGTTTTTTAACGATCGCAGCTTGAATTTGGGTTTCGTAGACCTTGACTCGATCCAGCAGTGTCTGGGCGTGTTTCAGAACGCGATCGATCCGCTGCTGCATCTGCTCAAAATCGCCATTGAGATAGGATACCTCCGCCGCATTTTCGTATAGTGCTAAGGTCTGGGCATATTGGCTGTCCCAACTGGCGATCGGTAGTAGTGTAATTCCAGTGTTGAAATAGTCGATCGCCGCAGCGTAAGCAGTGGCCAGTTTGGCTTTCTGTCCGGCCCGCAGATTCAGTTGAATTACTCGATCGCGTTCTGGCGACTGAGTAATTAACTCGACTCCCTGATTTAGATGATTGACAATATCAAACAACTTCTCTTCTTGTTGCGTTGCGGATGTATGATTTAGTAGTCGCTGTCCAATCTGCAAGTGAGTTACTTGTTTCTGTGCTGCCACAATCAGAGAGTAAGCAGCTTGTTGAACGCGATCGTGCAAAAAGCGATAAATCGGATTAATAACTGCATTCAGTTGTGAGGCAGTATCCGATTGGGTAAAAAATTTATATATTTCGGTTGTTGGGATAATCAAACCTTCCTGCAACGCTCTCCACAGTGCCACCGCTGCATCTTCTGGAGATTGTTCAGAAACGATCGCCAGCGTGTTGAGATCGAACTCTGCCCCTATACAAGCTGCTAGTCTAAGTACATCTTGAGTTTGTGTCGGCAACTTCAGCAACTGTAGCGCCATAAACTCCACCACATCATCGGTGATTGCCAATGCTTTGATTTGAGCAATATCGCATTGCCAATGCCGCATATCCCAGTCAAAAGTAATTTGTCCATCCTCATGCAATGACTTCAGAAACTGAGTCGCGAAGAACGGATTGCCTTTAGTTTTTTTGTAAACTAATTCTGTCAATGGTTGGGCGAGGATAATTCCGCAGTTTAATGTATCAGCTACTAACTGATTGATATCAACTAAACTTAAGGCTTGCAGAGTGATAGTATGCACCGTTGCGCCTATTTTGAAAATCTCATCCACCGTCAGCATCAGGGGATGAACGGGGGACACTTCGTTATCTCGATAAGCACCAATCACCAACAGATGTCTCGTATCCTGCATCAGCAATCCCATTAACTTCAGCGATCCCGAATCTGCCCATTGCAAATCGTCGAGAAATAAGACTAACGGATGTTCCACAGAGGTAAACACCTGTACAAACTTCTGCATCAGCAAATTAAACCGATTCTGCGCCGCACTTCCTGATAATTCTGGCGCTGGAAGTTGTTTGCCGATGATGTGTTCCAATTCTGGAATTACGTCAATCAAGACTTGTCCATTGTCTCCAACAACTTGGAGGATTTGGGTTTTCCAGTTGTGCAGTTGGGTATCTGATTCTGCTAGCAATTGTCCCATCAAGTCGCGGAATGCTTGCACGAAGGCGCTGAAGGGAATATTCCGCTGGAATTGGTCATATTTACCTTTGATAAAATAACCGCGTTGTCGTACAATGGGCTTATGAACTTCGTTGACCACGGCTGTTTTGCCAATGCCAGAGAATCCGGCAACCAGCATCATTTCGGTGTTGCCTGTGCTGACGTGATCGAAGGCGTTTAGCAGAGCTTTAACTTCGGTTTCTCGTCCGTAGAGTTTTTCGGGAATCAGGAAGCGATCGCATATATCTCGTGTTCCTAAATCAAATAGTGCGATCGTATCTGTTTTATGTAACTGATCTAAACAAATCTCTAGATCGTACTTCAATCCTAAAGCACTTTGATAGCGGTCTTCTGCATTCTTTGCCATCAGTTTGCTGATGATTTCAGACAGGACTGAGGGGATGTTAGAATTAAGGCGATCGACCTTGACAGGCTGCTTGGCTAAATGACAGTGTACCAACTCCATAGGGTCATTTGAAACAAAGGGCAATTGCCCCGCCAGCAGTTCATAAAATGTGACTCCCAAAGCATAAAAATCACTCCGATAATCGATACCACGATTCATCCGCCCTGTTTGTTCTGGTGAGAGATATGCCAATGTTCCTTCTAAAGTATTGGCATTCTGAATTTCTTGAGTTTCGCGCGGCAAGAGTGAGGCGATACTGAAGTCAATTAATTTAACTTGCTTGCTGTCTGGATGAATTACAATGTTAGCAGGTTTAAGGTCTTTGTGAATGACTCGATATCGATAAAGTTCATTCAAAGCATCGGCAATTTGAATGGCAATCTGAATGAATGTAGTCAGGGTTTGCGGAGTATTGCCCATGTTTCCCTCTTGCTTGAGGATTTCGTTGAGGGAAATGCCGCCAAAGTCTTCCATCACTAAGGCGTAGGCGTTTTGGTAAGGTTCAAGGGTCAAGGTTTTGACAATGCTGGGCTGATCGAGATTTTTGGCGATCGTGTATTGATTGCGGAACTGTAGAAGTTCGCTAAAACTAGGATAGGGGTTTCTCAGCACTTTGATGACGACGGGAGTGCGATCGCTCTCTCGGACGCCTCGATAAACTAAGGTGCGTGATCCTACATAGAGTTGTTCTATGATTCGATACCCTAACAATTCATTGATTTCATCCATTGTCTAGTTCTCAGACCAATCTGTGTACCCACTAATACACTTTAGCTTATTGCAATCCTATTGACTGGAATTGAGATCACAAAATTGTGCGATGTAGGCGCTGGTTTTAGATAAGTCTCCTTATTCTTGGACTTTAAGCAAGTAGATTCAACTGTTTTGCAAGATGTTTCCAAACGAGCAGACAAAGCCTTTGAGCGATTTATTGTTGGGGATAGCAAGGGCGGGAAATCAGGCAAGTCCTGATTTAAGGCCGCAGCGGATTATCACACAATGACTTTTGCAACCGCTAGTAATGATTGGATTAAATTGGTTCGCAAGAATTGGATTTATATTCGATTGCCAAAACTAGGAGTTATCAAAGTAATGATGGGTTTGTAGTCACTTGGTCGAACGCTACTAATCTCCATATACTTTCCCAGATTGTGCGGTTAATAGACTTTGTATCAACACCTTTTTCGGCTTCAGACCTTACGCTACAACAGGTTTGTTATGCGACACTTGCTTCCTTGACTGCTGTTGCTGTCATCATCCCCCAAAACCAATCGATTTTGTATCGTTCGTTAGCGCAGCCCTCGGAGAGGATCGCAATTTGTTGCAATCCCTCATCTTGCATCATCACTTGAAATTCAGCGACTCCATAAGTACGGAAATGAGCAGGGTTAAAACATCGCAGGAAAAAGTCACAGACCTTACAAGTTAGATAATCGTAACACCAATCTGTAATCACTAGACGACCATTGGGTTTGAGAACTCTTTTTGCTTCTTGAAGTGCTTGGGATGGATCTCGAAAGAAATGAAATGCACTGGTTGAAACTACGATATCAAAATAGTTGCTGGCAAAGGGCAGATTATCAGCACTACCTAGTTTTAATTCCACAGATTCAGGTAGTTTTTGTTTGGCAATTTCGAGCATTTCGGCAGAGGTGTCTATGCCAACAATCTCTATTTCTGGAGACACCTGTAACAGACGCTGGATTAAAACTCCGGTTCCACAACCAAGGTCTAAAATACGTTCTCCTTGGTTAATTTCTAGACGGTTGAGTGTTTCCCCAACTGTGGCATTTACATAAAATGACCAGCGACGATCATATCGCTCTGCGAGGCGAGAATATTCTGTTTGAACTGGGTCAGAATACATGATTTTTAATGTCGATCTCGCTACAACAACCCGATCAATTTAGGACTTACGCGAGTGCAGTGTCAACTACGATCGCACATCCAATCCTAGCTCACTCTACCAGACAGGCGATATGCCATCCGGCACGCTCCGCGATCGCATTTGTATGTAAAGTTGGACCAGTTTGATCTACAATACACGTCATACCCAGATACCCGACTTCTTAGAGAAATCGGGTATCTGGGTATGGGATGTTACGTTTAATAATTAGAGCGACAACTTATCTATGCTCTATTTGCTAAAAGCATCCTTGATGCTATCAACAGTGCGTTCAACAGCATTCTTGGTATTGTCTACTGCTTTTTGAGTCCGGGCTGAATCTTCTTCTGCTCTTTTCTCAATTGTGGCCGCATCTTTCTTGGCTTTGCGCTCTGCGACACTACCGTTATCGGTTGCTCGATCGACTTTGGCGGCATTTTTCTTGGCTGTTTCCTTAACCTTATCTTCCGTATCTCGGATGAAATTCTTAGCTCGTCCAGCATCTTCACTGGCTTTACCTTGAATTTTATCGCCCAGGTCTGCTGCTGCGATCAAATTTACAGCAGGAGCGGCCATTGCTGAGGTGTTGGAGAAAAATGCACCTTGCCACATAAAGGCGATCGCTGACAGACAAAGCAGCGTTGTAGCCATCCAGCGTCCAGCAGTCGAAAGCCGTTTCATCAAGTAATTCAGTTGCATAAGATACAATCTCCATCAGACTAGCATTCTATTTCTACTCGATCGGACCGATCACCTCAATCTTTCCCTAGATAGAGGTTTTACCGTCATCGGTGATTAAATGAATTCACTATTTTGATAGATTGTGATTGTGACCGTTCCCATGTGTGTCATACTTTCTCTCCCACAACAGTTCCTTATTTGCCTTTTGCTTTCACAGTCCTCGACTCTAATGTAAATCCTGGAATGTCTTGCAATTCTGTTTCGCTCAAACTGTATTGTTCGCAAACCAAACTCAGACGAGTTCCAGCACTTGTTACCGCATTCACAGAATGAGTTAAGTCTCCTTGAAAATACACCAGGGTATTTGCTTCCGGCTTAATTTGTCCGACTTGTTTTTTGTTGCAGCGCAATACTAACTCTCCGCCTTCGAGATTTGGGGGCACTTGGACGTACAAAACGCTGACTGTCGCAGGAGGTTCAACTGTTTTGCAGTACGATCGCAAAGATCGATCGATATGCGGATCGACGCGGGAACCTTCTTTCAGCAGCAGAGGGTTGAGGTAAAAAGCATTGCAAGCTGGCTGCAAGGCTTGGTCTAGATAGGGTTTGAAGCAGGGGAATTTCTGTTCGACTTGTGCAATCTCTGAACGTTGAAATACGAGGGAAAACCCTTTTGTACCAATGAAGTCGCGGTTGAGGTTATTGATGGCAAAATAAGGAGATGCGAGAATTGCGCCTCGCAAGTCGTTGAGGTAAGTAATGGAGAAAGTGTTCGGATGTTTGCTATAGTATTTCAAGGCATTCAGAAGTTTCAAAAAAATAAGAGTTTTTTGGCTCAGTCACATTATCCTGGATGCAGAAACCGGGTTTTGCTACTCCAAAATATGGTAACAGTCATCAGTCTCACTAAAAAACCCGGTTTCCTGAGTTTTTGCAGATAAATTGAGAATTTGATTTTTTGGCAAAGTTCGTAGGCGCAAGCCTGGGCGTAGCCATCGCACTTTTAGATAATCAAAATTTATACATATGACTAATGTATTTTTGATATTTCATATTACGAGTTGTAATGTAAAAAAATGTAAAAATTTAAATAGGAAAGATTCTCATTTAATTAACGATTTTGCGACTTTTCAGGGCATATTGCTAAAAAGTGATTAAGCTATGGTACTATTGAAACTATATAATTTGGCGTAAGTTATAAATTTAAATAAACAAACTCTTCAAAGCTTAATTCCTAAAACTGTTTTGAAAGTTGGCATACCAGCACTGATTTAGGTTAGGACAAAAAATCTTAACCAGATCGGAAAGTAAAGTAACGTAAAGTAAAATTTTGTTTTGTATCAAAAACCAGGAAAATTCTCTGGTGAGGCTTGAAAAGAAACTAAAAATGTGGTATGTACTCCGAGAGAATTGAAGATGGATCCCAAAAGTTAAGCCATCAGAATCGAGAAAAAGTTGATCGCCCATAAAGTTTGCCAAAGATTCAAAATTTTGTTAGGAGTGAGTTACAATTCACCTGTTCATGCGAAAGAATTGGTAAATTTTAAAATCAACCTGTAGAAGATTAGAAGCTAAGAGTCTCAGGGTTTTCGACCGATAGCGAATTAGAAAAAAAACTATGCCTCAAAACGTCACCGCAAAACAGATGGGTGTGGAATCAGCCCAAGACCCGATCGCCGTAATGGCGACAGTCGAAACAATTCCAGCCGAAACAGTCGCAGTGGAGTCCTATGCCGATCGGCTGATGGATGAATTGTTTGAAGGGGTCGATCGAGCATTCGAGGAAAGTGGCGGACTGCCCACGGAGCCGGTAAAACCAGAAATTATCACGCTCAAGTCGATCTCAGTACCTCAAATAGTTCTGTCATCGCCACCCCCAATGGGAGGTCAACGTTCAGAAAAAGATGTAGCTGCGATCGCCCGCCAAGTCGCATTAGAAGCAACCAAAAAACATCAGTCCAAACAATCCTTCGACCGAATGTTACTGGGAGCAGCCTTCGGTTCTCTTCTGTTAGTTTTGGGATTGTGGCTGGCAAGTCGATCGGGTTGGGTGCGCTTACCGTCCGGCATAACCACAGGTTCAACTCCGACAGTTATGCCGAAAACAGCGCCAGACAAAGAGTTTTCCGAATACGTGCAGCGATCGCTAGAGGCGATCGAACAAAAGAAATTACCCAAGCCAAACGCCCAACTTCCAGGAATTCCAGGAGTCACCCCCACTGGGATACTGCCGAACATTTCAATTTCCGGTGCGCCACCAGCTACCGCAGGTCTTTCCACCGCAGTCAACCGGATTGCTGACGCCCTCGAACAAGCCGCCGCCCAACCGGGGGCACCAGCACTCCCAGCTCAAGTAGTCATCATTCCTCCGGCAACAAATCCTGCCGATCCTTCTCAAACTGTCGCAGTTTCTCCTTCTGCCAGCGCCCCAGCTTCTGGTCGAGCAGTCGCTGTAGCCGGAAGTGCAAGTCCCAACTCAAGTCCCGTCGCCGCTTCCCCCTCAACATCTGGCGAACCAAAGATTTTGGCTCGTGAAACGGAACCGGCGGCGGCCCCAGCAGCAGCTCAGCAGTCACAACCCCCCGCCCCAGCCGTCAGCAGCGCGCCGACTTCCGCTCACACGCTGGTAGGGATTTTGGAATTGGGCGATCGATCGGCTGCTTTGTTTGAAGTAGATGGTGTAGCCCGCAGAATTTATGTCGGCGAAAGTATCGGCTCTAGCGGTTGGACTTTGGGAGAAATCAAAAATCAAGAAGCAGTTATTCGTAAAGGAGGAGATGTGCGATCGGTTTTTGTGGGACAGAAGTTTTAAGAAGTCATTAGTCATTGGTCATTAGTTATGAGTTATGAGTTTTGTAATGGGTAATGGCTAATGGCTAATTGGTAATTGGTAATTAGTAATTGGTAATTATGAGCCTGTACCTCACAAAGGTTGAGAACAGTTATAATAACAACTAATAACCGATGACTCAGTGCCCGTGACTAATAACTAATGACCAATGACCAATGACTAATAACTAATATAGGAATTATAAAAAATGGGCTTATTTGAAGATTTCAGTAAATTGTTAGAAACAAAATTAGAAGAATTCCTGCGAAGTAATCCGCATCTGGAATTGCAGGCCATAGAAGAACAACTCAAAGAACAAGAGGAAGACACCCTGCGGCTAATTCTCGAAATCCAAAAACAAGAAAAAACACTGCAAGCAGAGATTCTGTCAACAGCCCAAGAAATTCAACGCTGGAACGATCGCATAAACAAAGCCAAAGCATCTCAAAGACTCGACCTCGCCCAAGCAGCCCAAGAGCGACAAGCAAATTTACTGCGTCAAGGCAATCAGCGCTGGGGTCAAATGCAAGGCTGCAAAGAACGGATTGAAAAAGCTAAAGAACTTTATCGCCAAATTCAGATACGGCGCAAAGAAGTCAGAGCGAAAGCCGCGGAAGCAGCTACCAAAACAGCTACAAAAACAGCTACGAAAACTGAGCAGAGTTGGGATACGAAAGGTTGGAATCAGAGTTCCAATTATAGCAGTTTTAACGCCGCAGATCCTTTGGAAGACAAGTTTCAACGCTGGGAAGCAGACGAAGAACTCGATCGCATGAAACGCAATATGGGAAAGTAGAAGTTCGGCAACCTATTGTGTAACGGATCTAACGAATTTAACGAATTTATCAGCAATTAACCAGACTTGATATAATCATCAATTTACTGCCTTTTTCCTTCATTAATCAAATCATAACAATTGTAGAGACAATTCATCAATTGCCCCTACAAAGTGCTAAGCCAGTTGATTAGTTCGTATTGAACTAGAGGACGGCAAAATCTGTCGCAGTAATCAATCCCGTTGGTACATTACTGAGAGTTGCCAAAAGTTGACCAGAACCAGTAACTCGGATCAGAGTAGAATTATTCTCCGCAATAATGCTCAGTTGTGAGAAACTTAAACCGCCAATTAAGCCGATCGAATCCAGGCCATTTTGAAAGTCTAAAATACTCTCGCTACCGAGGTCAAGACCTAAGATAAATCGATCATTCCCAGTACCTCCAATCAGAGTATCATTCCCCTCATCTCCAAACAGCCAATCATCCCCAGCACTACCAAGCAAACTGTCCTCATCTTTACCACCATAAAGACTATCGTTCCCAGCATCACCGTTAACAATATCTTGACCTTCATTACCAAACAGCAAATCATTGCCTAAACCGCCGCATATTTGGTCTTTTCCGCCAGCAGAACCAATGGGAAGAGGGCTGCCAATGTCCCCGTAAACAGTATCTTCCCCTTCGCCTCCGCAGATAGTATCAGTGCCCTCATCACCGAATAGCACGTCGCTACCCAAATCTCCCAAGACCAAATCATCGGCCTTGCCGCCCCGCACTGTATCATTGCCATCGCCACCAGAAAGAGAGTCTTCGAGTTCCCCTCCGTTCAAGTAATCATCGCCAGTGCCACCAAATAGCAAATCGCGACCTGTCAAGTCAATATCTAAGGAGTTAAGAGTGCCACCATACAGCGTATCATTACCTTCATCGCCAATTAAACTATCGCTCCCTTTATCACCAAAAATTAAGTCATTATCTTTGCCACCGTAAACAACATCTTCATTTTCGCCAGCAAAGATCAAATCATCTCCAGCAACCCCGTTGAGATAATCATTACCCTCATTACCAAACAGCAAGTCACCATCTACATCTGAGCCAACTGGGACACTGCTGTTAAGTCCCCCATAAATATTATCATTATCCCGCAGACCAGCCAACAAATCATTGCCGTCAAAACCATTTATGTCGTCACCGAAAATAGTGCCAAGAATAGTATCGTTGCCGTTAGTGCCATTGCGGGTACTAACGCGAGAACTTGGACCACGAATACTCCTAATACTGGGGAAAACAACTTGCGAACAAATACAGTCAACATCTTCTCCTTGTTGCGGTGGTGGTGTTGGGGTTGGTGTTGGTTGAATTTGACCTAAGAAATTCCCAAAGTTAACATTGCTGGCATCAGTGCCACCACTGACAGCAACAACATCGGCAGGATTGGCAGTAGTTTGTCTCCATCCAGGCTGATTGACTTCCCGAACTCGATAAGTTCCTGGTACTAAATTATTGAAACTATAGCCACCCAAACTATCAGTTGAAGTGTTAGTTTCACCAGAATCTAAACTGTCGTTACTGTTAGCATCAAGGAAGATTTGCCATCCCGAAAGACCTGTTTCTCCTGTATCCTGAGTGCCATTGGCGTTGGCATCGTTGAATTTAAGACCGCTGATACTGCTTTGCTGGACGGGAGTCGGAGTGGTAACAGGAGTCGGAGCTGGAGCGGGAGTTGGAGCGGGAGTTGGAGTCGGAGCTGGAGTCGGAGTCGGAACCGGTATCGCTTGGTTGCCAAAATTGACTATAGCAGGAATAGTTTGACCTGCTGCCAGCGTGACTGTAGCCGGGTTAGGAGTTGTTGGGCGACTGTCAGTTGGCACAACTTCCCGAACATTGTAAGTACCTGCGGGCAAGTTGGGAAAATTGAAAAGGCCACTGGGAGAAGTACCCGTGGTAACCGAAATTTCACCGGCGCCGAGAATACCGTCGTTGTTGGTGTCAAGGAAAATCGTGACGCCTGGGATGCCAATTTCTCCGGTATCTTGAGTCCCGTTACCGTTGGTGTCGTTGAATTTGAGGCCAGTGATGGTACCCGGCGGTATTGGTTCGATAACAGGTACTGCTGCGTTGCCAAAATTAACTGTAGCAGGAGTAGTTTGACCTGCTGCGAGGGTTACTGCAACCGGGTTGAGAGTAGTTGGCCGACTGATGGGGGGTACGACTTCCCGGACGCTGTAAGTACCAGCGGGCAAGTTGGGGAAAGTAAAGCTGCCCAGAGGACTCGTAGTTGTTGCCGAAGTTTCTCCGGCACCGAGGAGGCCGTCACCGTTAGTGTCAAGGAAAATCGTCACTCCCGGGACACCAAGTTCTCCGGCTGTTTGAGTGCCGTTGCCGTCAATGTCGTTAAATTTAATCCCGGTGATGCTGCCTAGTGGAGTGGGGGTGGGTGTGGCTCGATTCCCAAAATTAACGGTAGCCGGAGTAGTTTGACCGGCCGCCAGCGTCACTGGCACCGGGTTGAGAGTAGTCGATTGACTTCCAGCCGGCACGACTTCCCCAACGCTGTAACTGCCTGCGGGCAAGTTGCCGAAAGTGAAACTGCCACTAGGATTAGTACCCGTGGCAGTGGAAGTTTCACCCGCATCAAGGATGTTGTTGTTGTTGGTGTCAAGGAAAATCGTCACTCCCGGGACACCGAGTTCTCCGGCTGTTTGAGTGCCGTTGCCGTCAATGTCGTTAAATTTGATACCAGTGATGGTGCTCAGCGGCACTACAACGGGCACCTGCTGTGCGGAAAATTCCGAGGTGTTACCGGCGGCGTCAGTTGCTGTGGCGGTGATTAACTGCCCTGCGGTGACTGCTGCTGGGAAAGTTTGATTGAAAGCAGCGTTGCCGGCGGCGTCAGTTGTTACTGGGATGGAAGCGATGAAGGTTTGGCCTTGGGTGCCGGGGGGAGTGTTGGCGAAAAATTGGAGGGTGAAGCTGGCACTGGGTATGCTGTTGAAGGTTCCCGCGACGGTGACGCTGCCAGCGCTGGCGCTGGCAACGGTGAGTACGGGGTTGTTTTGGAGGTTGTTGGCACCGATGTCGGGGTCGAGAGGATCGTTGGGAGTGATACCATTGTTGCCGAGGTCGATGCCTGAGCCGGCGTTGGCGAAGATGGAGTTGTTTTGGATGCGGTTGCCGGTGCCGGCGATGATGTTGACTCCTGAACCGAGGTTGCTGCCGATCGAATTTCCTTGACGTGGTAGTGTACCGCCGATCGCATTATTGACTGCTCCGTTAATCAATACCCCAGTAGTATTTGGCAGGGGAGAGGTACCATTGGGGCCGACGCCGATGAAATTGCCGAATAATGAGTTGCCCGTAGTGGTGAGGCCAACCAGTGCCACGCCGTTACCGTTGCTGGAAATAATGTTGCGGGCGGCTGGGGTTGTCCCGCCAACTATGTTATTGCTTGCACCTCCTTGGATGGCAACGCCAAAACCAGTGTTGGGTAAAGCGGCAGTGCCTGCGGCATTAGTGCCGATGAAGTTGCCTGTCAGGGTATTGCCAGTCGCACCAGCACCCTGAATAGCAGCACCGATAGCGTTGCCGGAAATGATATTCCCGCTAATCAGGTTGTTGGGTACGCTGTTGACGGTAACGCCACTGCTAACGTTGGGCAAGGCTGCTGTGCCGGTGGCATTGGTGCCGATGTAGTTTCCCAGCAATTGGTTTCCTCCTGTACCGCCAGCGATGGTAATACCGTCGGCTGCATTCCCAGAAATGACGTTGCGATCACCGGTGTTAGTCCCGCCAATTATGTTGCTACTGCCACTCTCAATGGCGACACCAAATAAGTTGGGCAAGGCCAGCGTGCCGGCGGCGTTAGTGCCGATGTAGTTGCCGAGCACTTGGTTGCCTCCTGTACCGCCAATGATCGCGATACCGTTGGCTGTATTCCCAGAAATGACGTTGCGATCACCCGCGTTAGTCCCGCCGATTATGTTGCCACTACCGTTCTGAACGACGACGACACCAAATAAGTTGGGCAAGACGACAGTGCCGGTTGCATCAAGACCAATATAATTCCCAGATACTGTGTTCTGATTGCTTGCAACAAATATGCCACTGTTGGTGAAGCGATTGATTATTAATCCCCGCACGGTGCTGCCACCGCTACCAGCCAGGATCAAACCCCTGTCAAGTGTATTGTTTCCATTGAGTTCGATCAGTGGCGTACCAGCGAATCCTGATTGGGTAGCGCCATTGATGATTGCGGGAGCGGTAATAGGTGGTAAGGCAGTGACAAGCGCGATCGTCTGCACGCCTGCACCGGGAATGGTAAAGTTAATATTGTGGGGTGGTGCGGCCGCAGCATTCGCATCCGTAATCGCTTGTCGCAGCGAACCAGGCCCAGCGTCATTAGTATTAAGAACAGTAAAAATAGCCAAAGCGTGCGCGTAATTTGCCATCACCTCTGGCTCGATCGCCAATCCTGTTTTAATCGCTCCAGTCGCGTATTCGAGTACCCAGTTGCCACCTTTTGCCGCACTCCCCGTAATATCTGCGGAAGCTGCAACAGAAGCTCCTGTTAACTCGCTCAGTTGTTGTACAAATGCTTCTCCTTTTTCATCGGCTGCTACGTTACATCCGTATAGCAGAATTTCAAATCGATTTTTAAGTGAGTTGACAGATGACGAAAACCACTGTTTCAAACAGTCGCGATAAGTTTCTAAATTATCGGAATTCAGGCTAGTTTTCCCTAGTTGCAAACTTCCCGATTCCCCGTGAGAAATAATGTGAATGCTTTCTATACCGCTGCGAGTCTGCAATGCTTCGGCGATTTGTGCGATGCCGTCTTGCGCCCGATCGACTAAAACGACTTCCATCCCCGGTTTAACACCTGCCGCCAAACTCTGCCAATCTTCAACTGCTGAATCTACGAAGACTATCTGTATGTTTTTCATAATTATTGTTCCCCATGCACCAGAGTAGGTTTTCAAAATTTCGTTGGTTTGCGCGATCGACTAAACTTCCACCAGCCGAAATCGGCAGCGGAGATAGCCAGCTTTAAATCACATAAAAGCTTGACAATTATCTAATTTTATGATTTTTTAGATATGTCTGAAGTCGAGCAAAGATTGTCGATCGCACTTTTTATTCTCAACTTAAAAATAGGAGACAACGGCTGGAGCTATGTTGTTCCCGATTCCGGAAATCATTCAATATAATTTACAAAAGTTAATATACTAATTTTTCAACAGACTTGAATTTTGGCAAATCCAGCGTGTCCCTCATAAAATTAGAGAAATATCCGCCTTCATGGCATCATGTAAACTTGTCCTTTCAGATAAATCAAATCCATGACTACTCAAAACACCCTAGTTTCCCCCGTCACCTGGCTCGAAGACCGAGTTATACTGATAGACCAAAATCGATTGCCTCAAGAATACAACACAGTCGAAATTAGTCGCAGCGACGACATGGCTGAGGCGATTAAAACCATGATCGTTCGAGGTGCACCCGCGATCGGGATAGCAGCCGCTTACGGGATGTATTTGGGTGCGAGGGAAATTGAAACGACCGATCGCACCGAGTTTCTCGCTCAACTAGAAAAAGTCGGCGATTTATTGCGATCGACTCGTCCAACTGCGGTAAATTTGTTTTGGGCGATATCGCGAATGCTCAAAACTGCTCATGGCGCGATCGGTTCAGTCGAACACATCCAAAAAACTTTGTTAGAAATGGCTAAAACCATTCAAGCAGAAGATTTGCAAACCTGTAAAGATATCGGTGACAAAGGTTTAGCAGCCCTTCCCGCAACACCCGAAAAATTAACTTTATTAACTCACTGCAATGCCGGTGGTTTGGCAACTGCTGGCTACGGTACAGCTTTAGGTGTCGTTCGTTCGGCTTGGCGAGAAGGTAGACTCGCCAGACTTTTTGCAGACGAAACTCGTCCCCGCCTTCAAGGTGCAAAACTGACAACTTGGGAATGCGTCCAAGAAGGAATTCCAGTTACATTAATCGCTGACAATATGGCCGCCCACTGCATGAAACTTGGCATGATTCACGCGGTAGTTGTTGGCGCAGATAGGATTGCTGCTAACGGCGATGCTGCTAATAAAATTGGTACTTACAGTTTAGCAATCATCGCCAAAGCTCATAACGTTCCTTTCTTTGTCGCCGCGCCACTTTCGACCATTGATTTTGAACTCACCGATGGAAGCAAGATTCCGATCGAAGAACGAGATCCAATTGAAATGTATCAAGTTGGAACTACGCGAATTTGTCCTGTGGGAGTCGAATTTTACAATCCCGCTTTTGATGTAACTCCTGCCGAATTAATCTCAGGAATTATCACAGAACATGGGACGGTTGCTCCTGGGAATTTGAAACAGTTTCAGGCAAAACAATTGGTTTAATCATATGTTTCTCAACCGCTTAATTCAACAGTTTGCTCTGACCAAATTCAGAATTAATAATTTCCCAGCTTGGCAAATTGGAGTTTTTTTAATAATTCTAATTCTGCTAGTTATTTTCAGTAAGGTTGCTCAATCTCAACTGTCACAAACGGTTGAATCTGAGGAATTAGCAGCCAGACAATATGTTAGCTGGATGAATAGGACTCAGCAAGCTTACTATGCTGAAACTGCCGAATTTACAAATTCTGTTGCCAATTTAGGTCTTGGCATAAAACCTGAAACTGCGAATTACAAATACTCAAGTAGTAGAGAAAATCAAGCTGTATTTAATTATGCAGTTTCGCAGAATACTAATTTTAAAAGTTTTGTGGGAGGAGTTTTTTTAATAGAAAATACCACCCAAAAAATCTTGTGTCAAGCTAATGCTGCTAGCACGACCAAGCCAGCTAATCCTACTAATAATAATGGTACTTTAGCCTGCGGTGCTAATACGGTAGAAGTTTCTCACTTGTCACCAACGGTTAAAGCTTCTGAAGCAGATGAAATAGAAGGCAAGCAATCTGTTGGCTCAATGAATAAAATTCAGCAAGCTTACTATGCTGAGAATGGTGAATTTACGAATTCCGTTCCCAATCTAGGTTATGGTATTAGAACTGAAACTGCGAATTACAGATACTCAATTAGTGTCGAAAACAAAGCTGTATTTAACTACGGAGTATCGAAGGAAGGTAAGCTCAAAAGTTTTGTGGGAGGAGTTTTTTTGATAGAGGATACTATCGCAGGAATCACAACAGTCAGAATCCTGTGTCAAGCTAAAACTAATGGTGCTAGTACGACCAAACCAGCTAATCCTATTAATCAGAATGGTACTTTGGTCTGTGGTGCTAATACGGTAGAAGTTGTTCGATAACTCATGTTGATTTTTTTAGCACATTAGGAGTGTAGACGGAGTTGATATTATTACAGAACAGGACACGGTTACTCCTGCGGATTTGAAACAGTTTCAGGCAAAACAATTGGTTTAATTGTATGTTACTCAACCGCTTAATTCAACAGTTTGCTCTGAGAAGAAGCCGGATTTATAGCTACCAAAACTGGCACGGGTTAGTTATTTTAACAACTCTGAGTCTGCCATTTTTTTGTACTGCATCCGCAACAGCTCAAGCGTCAAAAACGATTAAAGCCTCGGAATCACAAGCCAAACAATATGTGCAAACGATGAATAAAGCCCAGCAAGATTACTATGCACAAAATACTGGCTTTACAAGTTCCATCGCAAATTTAGCTCTTGGCATAACAGCCGACAGTGCCAAATACAAATACTCAATTAGTACGGGAAACAAAGCTGTATTTAATTATGGAATTTCCCGCGACGCTAATCTGAAAAGTTTTGTGGGAGGAGTTTTTTTAATCGGAACTACTACCCGTATAATCCTGTGTCAAACTAAAACTAATGGTGCTACCACGACCAAACCAGCTAATCCTCTTAATAAGAATGGGACTTTGGTCTGTGGTGCTAATATGACACCAGTTGTTCGATAAATACAAAAATTGTCGAACAGACAAGATGCCTGTTTTTGAGTGTTTGAGGGCGGGCATGATGCCCACCCCACAAGAATTATGGAACAGGCATCTTGCCTGTTTTTGAGCCTTTTTTGTGGAACAGGCATCTTGCCTGTTCTTGAGCCTTAAACAATCAAGGTTGAGAATCTAACCGAATTGTTCCAGATACTGGGCTAAATCATCTCGCAGGCGACTAAGTTCAGCTTCAGTCGTCACACGCACCCGATCGTCCCGAACCGTAATCAGCACTTTCGCAGCAAAGGGAGTCGGCCAGATATTCGGATTGCAGAACACTTCAAAAAATACCTCTCCTGCATAGCGGTATTCCATCGGTTTTTGCCCAGAAGCTTTGCCACCAGCAGTTTTGGCTGCTACCGCTTTGAGACTTTCCATCAAAAGCCCGATCGCACTTTGCAAATCCCGCGCAGCTTGGGGGGAAAAGCTAAAGGAGACAGAACCTTCGCCTAAATTCAGCGTAAATTGAGCAACAGACATAAGCAATGAAATTTAACAGACAATTTTTAATGATAAAAGATAGAGTAACCCAAAAGAAGTACATCCTAGCTAAATTGGGCTGCAAGAATCCAATTAATTATAAATAATCTCAAGAAGCTAGGCAAAATTAATGACGACAAATCTGGTTGCAAGCTAGAGTCCGCAAGACTTTTAACCTTTTATTGATTCATCATGTTTAAACTAGAAACTAGAAAACTTAATGGCCAATTAAATGAATTTTATGGTAGCCGATAATCGTTCCGAAATCCGCAAAGTTCTAATCATTACCTTATTGCTTAATTTACTGGTGATGGCAATTAAAGCAGTCGTGGGATCGCTGACAGGTTCTCTTAGTTTGCTGGCAGATGCCTTGCACAGCGTCACAGATAGTGCTAATAATATTTTAGGACTGGTGACTAATCATTATGCCAATCCACAGCCCGATCGCGATCATCCTTACGGACATCAGAAATTTGATGCGATCGGAGCTCTGGGAATTGCGGTGTTTTTGGGTATTGCCTGTTTTGAAATTCTCAGTGGCGCTGTTGAAAGGTTGCTCAAAGGTGGTAATGTTGTCAAAATATCCCCCAATGAACTATGGATATTGCTGATTGTGCTGGGGATCAATATTTTTGTTACTTTTTACGAACGCAGGGTTGGGAAACGCCTTGGTAGTGCTATCCTAGTGGCGGATGCTCAACATACGATGAGTGATGTTTGGGTAACAATCATGGTAATTGCTGGGCTGATTGGTGTTTGGCAAGGACAGGTTTGGAATATACCTCAATTGCAATCCCTGGATGTGTTTTTGTCCTTTCCTGTGGCTCTTTTGGTGTTTCACAGCGGTTGGAAGGTTTTAACGGAAAATCTGCCTTGGTTGGTGGATGAAATGGCGATCGCACCAGAGATTATTCATGCGATCGCAATGGATGTACAAGGGGTTGTCAACTGTCACTCGATCGCCTCTCGTGGCGTTGTCGGGCGTCAAGTATTTATTGATATGCACATGATTGTCGATGCCGCTGATGTAGAAACTGCCCACCGAATTACCGAAGAAGTAGAAGCTAGCTTGGAAGAACGTTTCAGCCCTGTACGAATCTTAATTCATGTTGAGCCACCCGCTTATGTGTCAAATCAAATTAGCTATGATTCTGAAAAATAAAGTTATTAGTTATTAGTTATTAGTTATTAGTTATTAGTAATGCCCGATGCCCGATGCCCAATGCCCAATTACCAATTACCAAAAGTGTTCTGTTTTTTTAGCGATTACACCAAAAAACTAACCAGCCTTAAGACATACAGAAAACTCGTCTGAGAGAATTGCGCCGCATGAAAATGCCGCAAGCCATGCTAGGATGTGATAAAACTCCAGATGCAGAACAGACTCGATACATCACCATCGAGGCTAAAAAATATCAGAGTCGCCCCTGTACTATCAAATCCATTGCCAGTAATGAGTCCTGAGAATACTTTACACGACGACGTATCCACTGATGTAGATTCCCAGTCTACAAGTGCAGCAGACAGCCAGTCTCCTGAACATCATCCTGAATCACTCCAGCCAGAACTTCAGACAGATGCTCAGACAGAATCTCAGCCAGAATCTTCGTCAGAATCTCAGCCAGATGTTCAGACAGAATCTCAGACAGATTCTCCAGAAATTCAGACAGAAATTCAGACAGAATCTCAGACAGATTCTCCAGAAATTCAAACAGAAAAAGTAGGCAAGCCTACTCCAAAGCCAATCAAAAAATCTGACTTAGCCCACCAGTCAAAACCTCAACAAGATTCTCCTGAAGCAAAAGTAGAAAGCGACAGCAAGCCTACTCCGAAGCCAATCAAAAAAGGTGACTTGCTACCTGCTTCAGAACCTCAGTCAGAGGCTCCCACAGAGCAAGCAGCACCAGCAGAAATCCCGTCTACCCCAAAAGCTAAAAAAATAATTGGAGGAGTGGCTAAATCGCAATCTCAGAGAAGTCCTTCCAGAGATGGAGCCGAAAGTGGTGGTGGCTTTAATATGGCTACTCAAAGACCGCCGAAAGCACCTAAGTCTCAATCTTGAAGCACGACGATCGACGCCTCTAATTTATCATGCGATCGATCTCGATCGCACATTTAAACTATTACAATCAAAAAGATTGATATCAAATAACACAGAGTCCGAGAAGAGAAAGACGAATAATTCCGATCCTAACGAATTTGATATCAAATTTAGATGGGACAAACTGATTAATAGCGGGGGACAGTCCGATCGACTACCATTGAATAAGCATCAATACCGCCAATGATGTTTTTAACATTGGTAAAGCCTTGCTCGGTCAACCAGTAGCACATTTGAGCCGATCGCACTCCATGATGACATAGAACTAGGGTTTCTGTGTCGCGATCGAGGCGATCGGCTATTTGCGTTGACCATTCGGCAAACTCACTCAGCGCAAAAATTGCAAATCCTGGGAGTGAGGCGAGTTCAACTTCCTGAGATTCCCGCACATCCACAAGCTGCAATTTATCAGTAGTTGGTTCTGCTAAACGCTTGCTTAATTCTTCGACAGTAATTTGACCAAAAATTTGTGACATTAAATCAAAGAGGGAATGGGGAATGGGGAATTGGGAATGGGGAATTGGGAATGGGGAATGGGGAATTGGGAATTTGTTATTTGTTGTTTGTTATTAGAAAAACCACTAACCACTAACTACTAACTACTAACTATTCCCGATGCCCGATGCCCGATTCGCGATGCCCCATTCCAATTAATTTAGTTTAGAAGGTGGTGGAATTAGATCCACAGGCAGTGTTGGTCTGGGACGATCATCTAACTGACTTACTGTCTCCCTAGTGTCAAGACAAGTAGTCATTAAGCGATCGATCGAAAAGTCTACCTGACGACTCAACCCGACTACGCATTCCGAAAATTGTTCTGGTAATAAACTGCGGCGGCACTGATCCAGCACCAACAGCGGAGTCGTAGTTTGAGTTCGAGACTTGGTGTTAATGTCCACTACGCAAGTCGCCAAGTCCTTGGGGCGGCGCACCTGCTGACAGCTAGAAAGCGCATCCACAGCCACAATATTGGTTTTGCGGTTGATTTGAACGACGCACTTAGATATGTCACGGGGGTGGAGTGCACCCGCACAAGCGCTGGCGGCTGCATCAGCGGTAAGTCCGGCTCCCATTAGTTCCACAGAGCAGGCGCGATATTCATTCTTCGTGCGGGGAAATCTAATAGTGATAGCTGATGCTGGCGTTGGAGGCAGTGCTGTGGCCAATAAACCGAGAGTTGCTAGTTGTGTGCCAAGAGCCAAGAGCCAGCTTCCATTGGTTTTTGAGCCTGCGGGTGCGGGATGTGTAACTGAACTGGGTGAATATTTGGGGTTGTGCATGGTGGATTTAAGTTAGCAGTTTTTTTACTAATCGGTGCGATTTTTCGAGGGATTCGCGATCGGCTTTCAATTCAGATTTTGTGTGATACGATGAACAACGGGTCAAAAATTGAGTACGGTAGGGCATACCGAAACTTTCGGACAATGAATCCGAGCAACGTTTGGGGAGATATGACTACTACTGATATTAGAGTAATTCTGCCTCAGTAGGTCGTCTCGTAGAACCAAAAATCTCAGCGTTTTTAGACCTGAGAGTGCCAAAATATAAAGCCTGTATAAAATTTTATACAGACATTACAGAGGAAAATCAATGTCTCGATATCGGGGTCCCCGATTAAGAATCGTCCGTCGCCTCAAGGATTTGCCTGGGCTGACTCGCAAAACACCCAGACGGGATTATCCACCTGGGCAACATGGTCAAGACCGCAAAAAGCTCTCTGAGTATGCGGTTCGCTTGCAAGAAAAGCAAAAACTCCGTTTCAATTACGGTGTGACAGAACGTCAACTGCTTCGTTATGTTCGGAAAGCTCGCCGAGTTACCGGATCCACAGGTCAAGTGTTACTGCAATTTTTGGAAATGCGCTTGGACAACACTGTGTTTCGGATGGGAATGGCTCCTACCATTCCGTCCGCTAGACAACTGGTCAACCACGGTCATGTGACTGTGAACGATCGCGAAGTCAACATCGCTAGCTATCAGTGCAAGCCTGGAGATGTAATTTCGGTCAAAAATAGAGAGCGTTCTCGCCTGATGGTGGAGACTAACCTCAAAGATCCAGGTTTGGCTCACTTGCCAAGTCACTTGGAATTTGATAAGCAAAAACTGGTTGGTAAGGTCAACGGCGTTGTCGAACGTGAGTGGATTGCGCTTCAGGTTAACGAACTGCTAGTCGTGGAATACTATTCACGTCAAGCTTAAGTTATTGGTCGTCAGTATTCCCGGTTTAGTAGGGACACGGCAATGCCGTGTCGCTTAGTCATCAGGACACGGCAATGCCGTGTCCCTACGGGAATTGATGAGGACACGGCACTGCCGTGTCCCTACTTTAAAAAATCCCAGCCCCTAAAAAGGGATGGGATTTTTTGGTGGAAAGGCAAAAGCGATCGCAAAGATAGACTACGAGGTTCTCGCACCAAAACCAAAGGCAGAATCGCAATTAGCCGCAAAAGGGCCGAGAGCGCAAACAATGCCCCCAAACTCATCCCCGGTACTTCGGCGAGAAAGCCACCGGCGGTAGTTCCAAGAGCCCCAGCCAGTCCCGCAACCGCCGCCGCGATCGCAAAATAAGTCGAAGGTTGTTTGATTGGTGCTATCTCCATTTGGATATTTTTGGTACAAAGCTCGATCGCACCCAAAGTCGTTCCCCCCAATAAATGTAGTAATGGCAGCCATACCCAAAGGGCTAAAGGGTAATTGCCTGTCACCAGCCACAGCACAGGTGTTACCGCCATCAACACCCCAACCCCAATTAGCAGCGGGCGATTTCCCCAGCGATCGGCTAATCTACCCCAAAACAGCAGCAGGAGCAAGTTTGCCCCGGCACTCAAGCTGTTATAAATCGTCACCAAAGTCACATCTAAATGTAAATCTTTCAGCAGGTAGATATTAAAAAAAGGCGCACTTAGATTAACTGCAAATGTCCACAAAACCAAGTAGCCTAGAAATATTAAAAAGTTATAATCTTTGAGAATATCAGGTAAAAAATCTGTCTTAGAGTGTATTTCAGGTTCATGAAGTGTAGGGACACGGCATTGCCGTGTCCCCACTACGAGCCGTGTCCCTACTATGGGTTTGCCAAATACTTGCGGATTCACATCCACCATCAAGAATTGAAACCCCAAACTAATCAGTCCCGCCAAGATTCCCACAAATAAGACTATACAGTAGCCAAAAATTGGATCTGTGCCCCAAGTTGACATTCCCAATCCCATCAGTGGAACTCCCAGTAAAGTGATCAGGCTAACAGCGCTGTTACGAAAGCCAAAATAGCGCCCTCGCAAACGGTGAGGCACCACGGCGGCCATCCAACTAAACCAATTAGAATTGGCAAAAGCTGCTAGCAGACTAGCGGCAAAGGCGGTTGCTAGTGTCCATTCCAGTAGTTGGTGGGAGTCGGTGTGTTGTCTGCCCCAGACAATTTCCACCACTAGAACTAGCCACAGCAGCCGGGATACGCCAAATATGAACAGGTTGTACCAATGGCGACTGGTTGTGCGATCGGCAATGTATGCCCCTAATGGTTGTACAAGATTCACCACCATTGGAATAGCAGATAATATACCTATTTCAATGCTGGTAGCACCTAGTTGTAGCAAGAAGTTACTAAGAATTACGCCAGTGGTGGCTGACTCGAAGACACTGGCAAAAACACCATCTAGAGTTGATGCTTTGAGAGTCGATCGAATGTCTTTTTTGGAAATTTCAAGAGTTTTTGTTGGAGATAAAACTAGCTGACTTCTAGTTTTTTCTAATATGTCTGGAGTTTGAATAGATTGGGCTTTATTTAACTCTGCAACTGGTTCAACCATAAATCAATCGATTTTAGATTTTAGATTTTAGATTTTAGAATTGAATAAAGAGACCCAGGGATAAATCTATCTACTTAGTATAGCCAGATAAAACCAGTCCCACCTTCAAGGGGTTAGCTTGAAAGTAGGACTGGCGCGTCCGGGTAATTTTGATTAGTATAGGTGACAACCGATCGCAGAAGCATCGACCGTTTGGAATATCTAAGTTTATTGATTATAAAAAAAGTAGCTTGTTTAACTTAACAAGACTACGATCGCACAATTTCGACACCAAAGAATTTTTCGAGTTCGCCCTCAAACAAGTCGCCCCAAGGCCCAAAACAAATTTCGCGCGATCGACCCCACTCCACTATCAAACTTTTACGACTCGCTAAATCCATAGAATAAAAAACGATCGACTTACCGAGTATGGCCGCTAATTCCAGCCCCATTACCAGTGCGGTAATTCCCTCTAGGGCCAATGCCTCCACTTGTTGCAGATCCACGACAACTCCCAAGGCTGCGGTTTCCAGGGCTTGTTCCAGATTCGTTTGGAAATCTAAAACAGCCAGTCCACCGAGACAACCTTTGGGTTGCAACACAATCGTATTAGATGATGTTGTTTCTGGATCAAGTTTGACTGAAGGAGAAACAACTGATGGCATGATAGTGGTGCTTTTCTTCATGATCGAATCTCAAAGAGTGTGATGGAAGAAGGAAAAAGGAAGATGTAATAATAGCAATCCTTTCAGCGATCGAGAATATCCTCAGCGTCTTGGCGATTGCTATATCTCGATCGCTATACTTCATGATCTGTTTAAAAACTGGACAGATCTGAAGCTTAAGTAAATTTACGGATATCAGTAATCCATCATGACAAAAACTCAACCTCGATCAGGATATACACTGCCAGTATTTGCCTGTGCAGCAGCACTAGCAGCCCTCCGTTATTTGCATAGAGGTATTCATTCTGTAGATAGTGTCTCAGTAGATTTACTAGACCCCGTAATAACCGCAGAAGTTCCTATCGAACAAGTATCTCTACTAAAAACAGGCACAGCCTTAGCTGTGACTCGCTCCGAGCCAGGGGATAACCTAGATCTGACGCGCCATACCCCAGTTTGGGCCATGGTGGAATTACAGAGAGTGGAAGAGCCAGAAATTGGGGAAGCACAAGAGCAAATACTGATTGTTGGGGGCGAAGGAATTGGACATCACAAAATAGGTGGAGGAGCGGCAATCTACGATTACGCGACTCGGCTGTTGCGTGTGAATCTGAGCCGAGAACTCCAAAAAGGAGAAAAAATAACTGTCACCCTGATTCTGCCATCTGGTCGGCAACTGGCAACCCGCACTTCTAATGAAGCTTTCGGTGTCGTAGAGGGACTGTCGTTGTTGGGTACAACGGGCATTTCTCAACCCCTGAGTGCCCCCGGACAGTTGGAAATTTATCGCGAACAACTGCAACAAAAAGCTGAACTGTTTGACTGTTTGGTTTTCTGCATCGGCGAAAATGGCTTGGATTTAGCCCGACAACTGGGCATCAATCCGCAGCGACTGGTCAAAACTGCTAATTGGCTTGGCCCGTTGCTCGCAGAGGCCGGATGTCAGGGTGTGCAATCCATTTTGCTGTTTGGCTATCACGGAAAGTTAATGAAATTGGCGGCGGGGATTTTTCACACTCATCACCACCTCGCCGATGGGCGGCGCGAAATTCTGACAGCTTTTTGTGCGCGGGCCGGAATGCGTGCTGATGTGTGTTCCTCGATTTTTGAGGCGGCTACAGCGGAAGATGCTCTCCAGCAACTGCGGACTGTTGATGCGGCAAATGAGAGCAATTGGGTCGATCGCATTTACCGCGACATCGCTCAACAGATAGACTTGCGATCGTCCGATTGCATTTTTGCTCACAGTGGGCGGCGCGTGGCTGTGGGATCGGTGATGTTCGGGCGCGATCGCAAAATTATTGTTAAAAGTGAAATAGGAGATACATTTTTGACACAAATTTGTTAATGTAGTGTGCATATCCTGTAATTTTTTCTAAAAGATCGCTCAACGATCATCTTAAATAAGTCATAATCGCCAGTTCCTAGACCTTAATTAATTATGTTCATTTCTGACGAATAACCCCTCTGTTAGCTTTTATCCAATTAGCAGCAATTACGCACTAACCGTGACTACTCAAATAGAAACTGAATCAGCCCTCAAAAACTCTTCTCTGGGGCCGATAGATCGCCAGATGATCGTGATTCTCGACTTCGGTTCGCAATATTCCGAACTGATTGCTCGCCGCATTCGCGAAACCCAAGTATATTCAGAAGTTATTTCTTACCGTACTACTGCCGAACAATTAGCTGCGATCGCTCCGAAAGGAATTATTCTTTCAGGTGGGCCGAGTTCTGTCTATGACGAAAAAGCTCCCCAATGTGATCCAGAAATTTGGAATTTGGGAATACCCGTGTTGGGTGTTTGCTACGGGATGCAGTTGATGGTCAAACAACTAGGTGGGGTAGTTGAGCGTGCTAAATTAGCCGAATATGGCAAAGCATCGCTATCTATTGACGATCCTACCGATTTGCTGACAAATGTTGAAGATGGTACTACGATGTGGATGAGCCACGGCGATTCCTGTACCGAATTACCAGAAGGTTTTGAGATCCTTGCTCATACCGAAAATACTCCCTCTGCGGCAATTGCTCACCATGAAAAAAATCTGTATGGAGTTCAGTTTCATCCAGAAGTAGTTCACTCCCTCGGTGGACAGGCTTTAGTTCGCAATTTTGTTTACCATATTTGCGAGTGCGAACCGACTTGGACGACAGCTACTTTCGTCGAGGAATCTATTCGCGAAATTCGAGCGCAAGTCGGAGAAAAACGAGTTTTGTTAGCTCTATCCGGCGGTGTTGATTCTTCAACATTGGCTTTTTTGCTGCATAAGGCGATCGGCGATCAAGTTACTTGTATGTTCATCGACCAAGGGTTTATGCGAAAGTATGAACCGGAAAGGTTGGTGAAATTATTTAAAGAACAATTCCACATTAATGTTGAGTATGTTAATGCTCGTGAACGCTTTTTAGCTCAAATTGAAGGTATTACCGATCCTGAAGTAAAACGCAAGCGGATTGGTCATGAATTTATCAGTGTATTTGAAGAAGAATCGAAGCGTCTGGGCCCCTTCGATTACCTCGCCCAAGGTACTCTTTACCCAGATGTGATTGAGTCGGCTGACACGAATGTAGACCCAAAAAACGGCGAACGAGTTGCTGTTAAAATTAAAAGCCACCACAACGTGGGCGGTTTACCTAAAGATTTGTGCTTTAAGCTAATCGAACCGCTGCGAAAGTTGTTCAAGGATGAAGTGCGAAAAGTCGGTCGTTCGATCGGGCTTCCAGAAGAAATCGTCAACCGACAACCTTTCCCAGGGCCAGGATTAGCGATTCGGATTTTGGGAGAAGTTACCGCAGAAAGGTTAAATATTTTGCGGGATGCTGACTTAGTGGTGCGCCAAGAAATTAATCGGCACGGATTGTACAACGAACTTTGGCAAGCTTTTGCAGTTTTGCTTCCCATTCGCAGTGTAGGTGTAATGGGAGATCAGCGCACTTATGCTTATCCGATTGTTTTGCGGTTTATTACCAGTGAAGATGGGATGACGGCTGACTGGGCGCGAGTTCCTTACGATTTGTTGGAACTGATCTCAAACCGGATTGTGAATGAAGTGAAAGGGGTGAACCGCGTGGTTTATGATATTACTTCTAAGCCGCCTGGAACGATCGAGTGGGAGTGATAGATAGAAGGTTATTTTAGCACAGATAAACGCAGATAAAATCCCATCTGCGTTCATCTGCGTTCATCGGCTGAAATCTGCGGTTAAAAAATCCAATTAATGAGATACACCTGTAAAATTCAAAACAATCACACCCATAATGATTAGGAAAATAGCCATAACTTTAAAAATTGTGATCGGATCTTTAAAAAATAAAATGCCTCCAATCGCGACAAGAGCAATTCCCAATCCGGAGAAAATTGCATAGGCTGCGCTTACGTCCAACTTTTTAATGGCTAAGTTTAAAAATAGAAAACTGATGCCATAAAAAATTAGCATTAAAATCGATGGCACCATTTTTGTGAAACCATCTGAGAATTTCATATAAATGGTACCGGCTGCTTCTAAAATGACGGCAAGTATTAAATAGATCCAGCTTACCGAATTACTTGTTGTGGGAATTGACATTTTTGTTCCTCAATAACTTTCTGTATTTTGCTTGTTTCCTGGATTAGTTAACGATCGAGTGGGAATAATAGTTAGAATGTTGTTTTAACCAAAGATAAACGCAGATAAAATCCCATCTGCGTTTATCTTTGTTCATCGGCTGATATCTGCGGTTAAAAAATCTAAATCTAACCAATATCGAACGGCATGAATTCGCATCTTTTCTACCCGCAGCTAGGAGATGAGCAACTATGTATCAAACCGAACAGTCCCCAACTCCGAAAAACGTACTCCCAACGATGTACGATCTGCCAAGCGAACACCCGGAGGATTCTGGTTTTCCCGATTTATATCATCTTTGGCAATCTCGTTGCTTAGAATATACTTTTTGCCCATCCAATTATCCCATAGAATTGGTATTTGTTGCCAGCGACTTAAATCTATACTTTGATGTCGGTCACACTCAGTGGTACAAAAGACCTGATTGGTTTGGGGTGGTTGGTGTTGACAGGCTTTACCAAAAGCAAGAATTGCGGAAATCTTATGTTATTTGGCAAGAGGAAGTCAGTCCTTTTGTGGTTGTGGAACTTGTGTCGCCGGGAACAGAAAATGAAGATTTAGGACAAACAGTTAGAGGCCTCGGTCAACCTCCGACTAAATGGCAAGTTTACGAACAGATTCTCAGGGTTTCTTACTATATCGTGTTTGATGGAACAACTAATAATTTGCGGGCTTTTGTCTTGACGGGCGATCGCTATGAAGAGTTAATCTTAGCAGAACCACGGGTTTGGATGCCAGAAATTGAATTGGGTTTGGGACTCTGGCTAGGTACTTTTGAAGGTTTGGAGCGATCGTGGCTGCGCTGATACGATGCTAATGGCAATTGGGTTCCGACTCCCACCGAACAGCAGCGCCAGCAGAAAGAAGTCGCTCAGCAACGAGCAGAGCGTTTAGCCGAGAGATTAAGGGCGATGGGAATCGATCCAGATGAAGTGTAGCAGAATCTGGAAACGAGAAAAACCAGAGAAAATAAGCCTATATCACTTGCTTATATGCTACCAAATCCAAACCCGAAATTGAAAAATCTACTCTTTCCCAATCTTCCTTTTTACCCTCAAACTTTTCAAACGCCGAATTAGTCAGCAAAATCTCTCCCCGTTCTGCCAAATCCTCTCCCAGCTTCGATGCTAGGTTGAATTCCGAGCCGTACATATCCTCTCCTTCCAGCATCAAAACATCTCCGCAACCGATTCCAATGCAAAGGTAAATATCCATTTCGGGCGGCAGAGTCGTGTTGACAGCTCCCGTTTGCTTCAAAGAGTCGATAGCAGCTTGCACAGCAGATTTTACATTAGGAAACACTGCAAAAATATTGTCAGCTTCCTCCTTAACTAGAGTGCCGCCACATTCAGCAATTACAGGATAGACAATTGCGTGCATCCGGTGAATCATTGCCAGAAAATGAATGATTCCGTGACGCACAGTTGTCCGAGAAAATCCCGACATATCGATTACCATAATCGCATGACTTTGGCGAAAAGTTGCATTTATTTGTGCATCAATTTCTGCCATTTTTTCGGGACGTTCGTTTCTTTCTTGCAGCAATTTTTCCAGGCAAGCGCGGTTATTTGTTTTCATTTTAGTTTAATTAAATTCCCAATCGCGACACACTTCTTGAGGGCGACCAGCCGGATGTACGGCACAATTTAGGCTGTCTTTACCGTAATAATAATAACAAATTTTGCAAGGTCTGGTTCGCTCTAATTTTTTGAGCAAAATTGTGCGTATTATCTGCACTTTGTTGCGATATTTGTTCGCATTCGAGTGACTTGGTTCAATTGCCAAAGCTTGATCGAAAGCAGCTAAGCTGGTATCATACAATTTAATGATTTGGGGGCTGTATTTTGTCCAAGCATCGGCGCGGCTTTGATACAGTTCGATCGTACTTAAGTTTAAAATACCATATTCTGTCCAAGCATTCGCAGAAGCTCGATCGAACCTAATATTAGCATTGAACAACACTTTTTTAATCGTTGCCAAAAGTTCCCTGGGCTGCCAAGGTTTTGCAACATAAGCTTCGGCTCTATCTAGGGCAGTAGAAAATAAATCTAATCGCTGTCCCTTGCCTGTTAAAAATATGATCGGTATATTCCGAGTATCAGGGTTAGCTTTAATTAAACTACAAACACCGTAGCCGTCCATCCAAGGCATCACGATATCTAATAATACTAAATCGGGGCAGTTTTTTTTGATTTGAGCCAGAGCTTCCACACCGTCAGATGCCTGAATTATATTCAATCCGCTGCAAGTCAACTGATGTGAAATACATTCCCGCTGGCTGCGGGAATCTTCTACGACTAAAACTGTACTCATCGCTACCCACCTGGTTTCTGAGGTAAACTTGTCCGCTGCTTGGATTGACTACTGCTGAAATTAGTTTACCCAGAGAAGGAGAAAAAGTTTCAGATATTCATAAGTCGCTACATTAGTCAAAGAGATGACTGTTTACAGATAATCGGCTACTGTATTAATTGGAATTTTCAAAGGACAACAAATGAATAAATTGCTCCTCACTTTATTGGTAAGTCCGACGCTGTTTGGGTCTGTGATGTCTTTGAGCGCGATCGCAAATCCCGTTCAAGCCACTGAAATACCAGGGCAGCCGACTAATTCGCCCAACTGCGTCCAATCGCCCCACAGTCAGCGACTGACTTGCATTCGGCTTCCAGGCAAAGCTGCTGCTGTAAATTCTAAACCGAGAATCAGTTGGCAACGCCCTGCTGACGAACCGATTGCGATGCTGGACTTTACGGAAGAAGAAAGCGATGCAGCGGTGGCTTTATTTGGTTGCGACTGCCCACTTTGTCTTAATTCGCTGCGACAGTTGCGCGGTTTGCCACCGCTAGCGAGTTAAGCGCGATCGCACTTAAGTTTAGCAATAAAACGCGATCGCCCGAAGTTACTTCTGTGCGATCGCCCAGACTACCAAGGTACAATATTAACAAAGTAAACCGCTACAAGTAAATCATGTCCGCAAACACCACGCTACCCGCAGCCCTAGCCAAAATAGTCCAGCGCTTTCAGCGACACGCCGACCCAAAACAGCGCTACGAACAACTGCTGTGGTATGCTAAGCGACTCCCAGCATTTCCCGAAAGCGACAAACAGCCGGAAAACAAAGTTTCTGGCTGTGTGTCGCAAGTTTATATAACTGCAAATTTGGCAGACGGAAAAGTTTTGTATCAAGGCGATTCAGACGCTCAGTTAGTCAAAGGATTAGTTGGGTTACTCGTGGAAGGTTTGAGCGGATTGACTCCGGCTGAAATTGTCACCGTCACCCCGGATTTTATTCAAGATACGGGATTGAATGTGAGTCTGACTCCTTCCCGCGCCAACGGATTTTACAACATTTTTCAAATGATGAGAAATAAAGCGGTTGCTTGTCAATTGAGTGAGCAAGCAGAAGCAAATTAGAAACTTGCGGTCATGACTCAAACTACAAATTTAACTAATTACATCATAGTAATAACAGCGGTATTTTGGCTGATTTTCTCTGTCTTTTCTTTGCCAGTATATGCTGTGGGATATCCGCAGTTTCCTGATTCACGGAAGAGTATGCTCGAAAGTGCGATCGACTTTCATATTCATTCATCTCCTGATGTAATTCCCCGCAGATTAGACGATTTTGAAGTAGCGAAACTAGCTGCTAGGGCGAAGATGAAAGCTGTTGTCTTAAAAAATCACTTTGGGAGTACAGCAGCCCGCGCAGTTTTGGTTAATAAAATAGTACCACAAATCGAAGTTTTCGGAGGAGTTGTCCTCAATCATTCTGTCGGTGGGATGAATCCTCAAGCGGTAGAGGCAATGCACCGCATCGGTGGCAAATATGGTAAAGTCGTGTGGCTACCAACAGTTGATGCTGATTGTCATTTGAAGGTTTTCCACAAGTCAGGAATTGGGATTAAAGTTGCGAAAAATGGCAAGATTTCACCGGAGACAGAAGCGGTATTACAGATTGTAGCTAGAAATAATTTAGTGTTGGAAACCGGGCATATTTGCGCGGAAGAAGTAATGGCAGTTGTCGAGCAAGCCAACCTTCTGAACATTAAGAACATCTTGATTACCCACGCAATGGCAGATGTACCCGGTTTGTCCCTAAAAAATATGCAAACAGCCACCGAGATGGGAGCTTTCTTAGAACTCGCATTTGTGAACGATTTGATGGGAGAGAATGCCGCTGATGAGGGACACAAAAACTGGCATCATGTTTCAATTGAGCGGATGGTGGCTGCGATTAAACTAATCGGAGCCGAGCATTTTGTGCTCAGTACAGATTTGGGAAGAAAACCCGATCCTTTACCTGCGGAAGGTTACGCATTATTTGTGAAAAAGTTGATGGATGAAGGAATTTCTCAGCGGGAAATTGATTTGATGATGATAGAAAATCCTGCTCGTTTGTTAGGAATTTAGCAATTGAGGACACGGCAATTTAGTAATTGAGGACACGGCAATTTAGTAATTGAGGACACGGCAGTGCCGTGTCCCTACAATGTTATTTTAGGTAGGGAAACGGCACTGCCGTCTCCTAATTTCGGCCACTCAAATCAATCCGAAATTAACGGCACTGATACTGCTAGCAGAAACTCCGCTAATAGAAGCTAAAATCTCCCCAGTTTGGGCAAGCCGGATTAAAGTTGCACCGCTATCTTGAACAATTGTTAATTGCGAGAAACTCAACCCGTTACCCAATACTAACAAGTCTTTGCCGATTTCAAAATCTGCGATCGTATCAATACCGGAATTGGTGGAAAGCAAGAATTTATCATTGCCAGCACCTCCTGTCAAAGTATCACTTCCCAAACCGCCAGTCAGCAAATCATCACCCTTACCTCCCAGCAGAATATCATTACCATCACCGCCATTCAAAATGTCAGCACCGCGGCCGCCAAACAAGGCATCATCACCGCTACCGCCGAGCAAAGTATCGCTACCTTTGCCGCCGAAAATACTGTCATTCCCCGCGCTACCATCGAGGGAATCATTGCCCCTCATGCCCATCAACACATTATTCGCGCTGTCACCTGTGAGGATATCATCGCCATTTGTACCGAGAATTTGATTCGGGGAATTGCTGCCCAAATCTGCATCGCCAGTGAGAATAGGAGTGGCAATTCCAGCAGGTAATGTGACTGCTTGAATTTTGGTATCTAAAGCAGTACCAGTATTGTCAGTAACGAGTTGGGAAATTGTCTTAGTTCCCGCACCAACTGCTTTGAAATCTTGAGTTGTTGCGCCCAATGCTACTTGTTGGACGCGGGCTACTGCTTGAGGAATTGATGTTGTGGTGCTGGAGATGGCGCTATCAATGCGTTGATTTGCGATCGCCATTACTGTCGCTGCTTGCGATGTAATTTGGGTGACTTTTTCAATGTTGAAACTAGGGTCTATTTGCTGGATTTTCGCGGCTGCTTGCTGAATTATTGGTTCTAAAGCGGCTGCGTTGCTGAGGTTTAAAAGAGAACCGGATTGAATTTGATTCGTAATTGAACTGACAACAGCCTTGACAAGATCCTTAGTAGCTGCACTGGAAGCACCATCAATCAAAGCGGTAGTTTGAGTGATCAAGTTTTGGACTTTCACCATTGCTGCTAAGACTTGGACGCCGCCCGGTTGGTTGTTGTTGGTAGCTAAGATTGGATCTAAGCTAGTCAGGTCAACATCGGCGGGGAGAGAAAGGGCTGCTTTGACTAAAGATTGCGCTTCTTCTGGTGCAATTCCTTTGTCGATTAAGTCGGCGACTAAGCTGGTGAGGAGGGTGACAACTGTGGAATCTGGTGGTGCGGTGACTGGTGTTTCTAAGGGTAAACCGGTGGCGGTGTCAGTGCCTCCGATCGCAACTATATTGCCTTCTGATGAGTCGATTTCTCCGTTTTTGTTGGTGTCGAAAATGTCGAAGGGGATGTTGAGATCGAATTTACCGCCTGTATCGGTAATTGTGGATGGTTCGTTGGTGTCTTTGATGCCGTTTTTGTTGGCATCGAGGAATAGGGTTGCACCAGAGATGTAGCCGTCAATAACTACGCCGGTGCTGCTAAATTGCAGCAACATACCCTTACCCGAATATGGACCCGTATTGTCGTCGCTAGCAGTAGCACCCGCCCTGTCTGTTGCTGTTAACTTAATCCTGAACTCCTGCGCTTGAGGACTTGTGCCACTCAATGTACGAGTATCTGAGTTGAAGGTGAGCCAATCTGGCAGGGGACTACCGTCCATCAGAGTAGCTGTGTAGGTAAGCTTGTCACCTGGATCCGTGTCAGTGAAAGTGTTCTGCGGAAATTGGTACTCGAATGTTAATGGCTTATTGCTGACTGTCTTGAACTCGTGATGCCAAGGGGTTGTATCGGGGCCGTAGTTGATGACAGGCGGACGGTTGAGGGCTTTCCAGACATTTAAACGCCCTCCGCTGACCGTTTTTCCATTCAGAGAAGTAAGCGGGTCTGTAGTCTTCATTAAGATATCTTTTAGCTGTGCAGGTGTCCGGCTAGGATTTTGAGCTAAAAGCAGAGCAGCAGCACCAGCCACATGAGGCGCAGCCATCGAGGTGCCTGCATCCCAGCCATACCGATTGTTAGGGAGTGTGCTGCGGATGTCACGCTGATCGGCTGGAAAAACCGCACGAGTACCGCCTGGAGCACCTAGGTCTACTGTATTTTTTCCATAATTTGAGAACCAGGATCGCTGGTCTACGTAATTCGTCGCGGCTACCGAGATGACATTAGGGAGGTCATAGTTAGCAGGGTAAAACGGCGAGCTGTCGTTGTTTGAACTATTATTACCCGCTGCTGCTATGAACAAAACCCCCTTCTTGTTGGCGTCGCTGATCGCATCAAACATTGCTTGGGAGTACGAACTACCGCCATAGCTGGCATTGATCACCTTTGCTCCACTTTTTGTGGCGTAGTCAACTGCTTTGAGTGCACTACTAGTCGACACAAATCCTAGATAGTCGAGCGACTTTAAGGGCATGATGCTAACATTTGGACTCACTCCCACTACACCGATGTTGTTGTTGCCAGCAGCTCCGATTATTCCCGCTACGTGGGTACCATGACCATTGTCATCCATCGGGTCGTTATCGTTGTTATAAAAGTCATAACCGCGCAGATCATCAATGTAGCCGTTGTCATCATCATCTATGCCATTGCTTGTTATTTCTCCTGAGTTCCTCCACCAAATATTAGTATTAAGGTCTTGGTGATTGTAGTCCACACCCGTGTCAATGACTGCCACTACTATATTTTTCCTACCCCTTTGAATATCCCAAGCTTCCGGTGCATCAATATCGGCATCTGGCGTCCCACCAGTCTGTCCAGTATTATTCAAACCCCAGAGTTGAGTGAATTGTGGATCGTTGGGTACTGAGGTGATAGAGAGCAAATAGTTGAGTTCAACGGTCTCGACCCTGGGATCTTGAGCTAAGCTGGTTTGAGTCGCTAGCAAATCTGCATTTGAAGCCAACTTTACTAATCGCCATTGCTCCAATTCATCGGGCTCCAATGCTGAGCTGAGCTGTGACCTTGGGGGTACCAGGTTTTCGACTCCGATCGCGCCATTAATTTGAAAAACACTCTGGATGGCAACATCGTTTACATTACGTCTCAACTTAACCAGAAGCTCACCTGGCTTATATTCCACCCCAGTTGAGGGATCGACTGCGACTCGCGCATTGCTAGCATTCTCGTTATCCCTGTTAACAACATTGGCATCTGGTGCATCGAGGCCGTTGTAGTCACGATCGGCACTAACAGCAGGCGCAGTCACAATCTGATAAGTCTTATCGCCGTCAAATACTCGATCGTCCACACCCGTTATCGTAATAGGCTGCGGTACATTCCAATTAGCAGAATTGAAGGTAATCGATTCCGTCGAAATTACTCCCTCTGCCTCATTGCTGCTACGCAAACCAATTTTCACATCGGCTTTAGGTTGGCTGTTGAGTTTGATGGTGAATTGGTCTGTGCCGCCTGCTTCTGTAGTTACTAATCCCGATATCGAATTAGTAATCATAATGCCAGGACTTCCAAGTATTACTGGCGGATTGACTGTGAGTGGTGGATTAACTGTGACTGGTGGATTGACTGTGAGTGGTGGATTGACTGTGAGTGGTGGTAATAATGGCGGATCGACGACTACTACTGGATCGACGACTACTACTGGATCGACGACGACGACTGGCGGCGCTACATCGTTATCGGTAATCGCCACAACCACCCCAGCAACCACAATCCCGTTATACTTAGCATCGCTGCTCGTCACAATGTGAGTGATATTCCCACTGTGTGCACCTTCGACGATCGCATCATCAACCGCTTTCACCGTAACTGGTTGAGATACATTCCAATTATTCGGGGTAAAAGTGATAGGCGCGATCGGCTCAATCTGATTACCTGTTGTGAGAGTGATGGTTACAGGTGCGATCGGCTGCGATTTCAGCACCGCACTGTAACTGCCATTCGCACCGCCTTCTGTAGCTTTAGTTTCGGTAACACTAATAGAAACACCAGCCGAATCATTGTCCTTATTGGTAATACCAACATCCGATACATCTTTGTTGCTGTAATTCGGATCTGTACTAACAGTAGCCGCCGTCACAACTTTGTACTCAATATCGCCGTCAACAATACTATCGTCCACTCCAGTTACTATCACCGGTTGCGGTGTATTCCAGTTAGCCGGAGTGAAAGTCAAACTAGGAGTCGAAACAGTTCCTTCAGCAACATTGGAACTGTTCAAACCAATAGTCACATTAGTAGTTGGTTGAGTATTCAGAACCACAGCAAAGTTAGCTTTGCTGCCATCTTCGCCCGTAGTTAATCCCGCTGTCGGATTCACCGTAATTCCTGGAGTTTCATTGTCACTGTTGGTGACTGTGACATCATCAGGCTTGACACTATTGTAATTAGGATCGGTGCTGACAGCAGCCGCCGTGACAATTTTGTAAACTACATTTCCATCAGCTACCAAATCGTCAACACCAATCACCGTAATTGTTTGCGGTTGATTCCAAGTAGCGGAAGTGAAAGTTAAGCTATTAGTCGAAACAGTTCCTTCGGCAACATTGGAACTACTTAGGGCGAAGGTAACGTTAGCAGTTGGTTGTGAATTGAGTTTGACAGTAAATTCTGCCTTGCCGCCAGTTTCTGTGGTTGATATTGCGTTTGGACTCACCGTAAAGCCGGCAGTGTCATCATTTTTGATAGTAGCCGTAGCGGTAGCCGTCGCAATAGTCGGTGCGCCACCCGGTGAAACTGAATTTGATAAAGTAATGGCAACTGTTTCATCCGGTTCGATTTCGGCATCTCCCAACACATCCAAACTAATAGTTTTAGAGGTTTCGCCCGCAGCAAAACTGATTTTGCCAGTAACAGCCGTCGCCCCAGAAGTGCCGCCGATATTGTTGTAATCAGTGCCGTTGGTAGCAGTACCGGTAATGGCATAATCTACGGTACTCCCAAGTTCTGTGCTGCCGCTGCGAGTAATCGTAAATGCGGCCGGAGTTTTCCCGGAATTGCCTTCGATAACGCTGAGATTGTTGGTTGCAATGGAATAAGAACTATTCCTGTCTAATATTGCCACTTTTACTTGATTGCTGGAACCGCTACCCGAACCAGTAACGGCAGTGCCACCTGTAATTTTGCCAAAATTGAGAACTATTTGTTCGGTGTCAACGATATTGTCAGCTTTAATCGTGACTGCAATATTCTGGGTGAGAGTAGTAGTGTTAGCAGGAAAAGTCAGCGATGTTGTTGACAGAGTGTAATCTGCACCTTCAGTAGCAGTGCTGCTGGGGTCGATGACAATTGGTACAACGACATCGCCGAAAGAACTGCTGTTGCTGATAGTGACGGGGACATTAATTACAGTGTCAGTCGTACCTTCATCTATGTTGTAAGTGTTGCCTATTTTTGGTGTGACAAAAGACACCTTACTGGGTGTATTGAGTAGCACTGAAACAGTGTTGTCTGAGAAGTTAGTTGCAGCAATATCTTGCCTGCCATCTCCATCAATATCCTTCACCACAACGGAAGAGGGAGCAGAATTAGCAGAACCTACGGAAAAGTCGATCGGAGTGCTAAATTCACCATTGCCTTTTCCCAAAATAACTGACACGGCTTTAGCTGTACCATTAGTCACAACCAAGTCAGACTTGCCGTCACCGTCGATATCTCCGGCAGCCACGAATCCAGAAGCCACTAAATTGGGAGCAGCAGTAAAAGTTCCGGGGGTTTTTTGTAATAAAATTGAGGTATTATTAGGGGTATTATTAGTCACAGCAAAGTCGTCTGTGTTGTCCGCGTCAAACTTTCCTGTGGCGATCGAATATCCCCCCGCTCCTACTGGAATAGTTGGACCATTGGTAAAAGCTCCATTGCTATCTGCTAACAGAATTGACACTGTGTTATCTGTGTTGCTGGAAACAGCCAAGTCGTCTTGTTTTCCATCGCCATCAAAGTCACCTATGGCGATTGATTTTGGTAGCCTTCCTACCAAAGAATTGACTGGCGCGCTAAAAGTCCCATCGGGATTTTGTAACAGAATGGAGACACCACTGTTGGTATTGGGCTGGCCAGTAAACCGAGTGGTTGCTATAGCTATATCTGGTCTGTTGTCATCATTAAAATTACCTACAGCAATATATTGAGCAGAAATTCGCGTGTCGAAAGATAGATTGACGGGTGCACCCAAACCGCTACTACTACCAAAAAATATTGATAGAGAACCACCGCCATTATCTACAACTAAGTCGTCATAGTTGTCTGGGTTGAATTTAGCGATCGCCAGTGCTATACTCCCCTGAGTTAAATTAATAGCAGGGTCAAAGCTACCTGTGGCATTTCCTAACAAAATTGATGTGCCAGAAGGGCCTGCACTCCCTGCGGCCTTGCTGTTGGATACAGCTAAATCTTTGATACCATCGCCGTTAAAGTCCCCGACATCTACCAAGACGGGATTTGAACCTACAGAAAAGTTGGTAGCTGGCTTGAAACTACTCAAAACGTGTTCATAATTAGCCAATACTTCGGCTTTAAATACCAGCGGTGTTTCTATTTTCCCGGTTCTGACTTCCAGTTCCCAGTCGCCACCGGAGGCTGCACTTCCGGTGAGGTTTTGGGAAGCCGCCACCGACGCCCCGGTTAACTCACTCAAGCGTTTGACAAATGCTTTACCTGTCTCGCCTGCTGCTACGGAGCACCCGTACAGCAGGATATTCGGTGGATTTTTACTGAGTGGCGAAAACCACTGCTGTAGAGAATGTCGATCGCACTCTAAATCATCTAAACTCAAACTACCATTACCCAGTTGCAAGCTACCCGCAGCACCGTGAGAAACTATGTGAATGCTGTCAATATTGGTACGAATAGCTAAGATTTGAGTAATTTGGTCGATCGCATCCTTCTGCCCATCCAAAACGACTACTTCCGTACCCGGTGTTACTCCGGCTATCAAACTTTGATAATCTGGTACTTGACTGTCGATAAAGGCGATCGAACTTCCTAAAACTTGATTATTTAAATTTGGCATAATACACCTACTGCGGGCTAAAAAAAGACAATAATTTCCCTGTTTCGCGACTTGCATCCGAAACTATTTCTGAAGTTGTAGTAACCATAACAGTTCTTTAAGAGAATATATGTAAATTTTTCTTTATAAACACCTGTTTAATTAAAGTTTTGATGAAGATGGGAAATTTATTCAGTAATATTGCGAACAAACGACCGGGAGGTTGATGGATTAACACATGAAAAAATTAATCGCAAGTGTAATTAGACTGAAATATTGAAATTGTATTTTTGATACATATCTGCGATGAGCAGGCTTATCCGATGGTCAGAAACCGGGTTTTTGCGAGAATACTTGGTTACAGCCCGTAGAAATAGGAAACACTTCGACTTCGCTCAGTGCTTCGCTTTTGATGCCTAATATCAATTCCGGTTGCATCGGAATTAATATTACCCAAAATCAGGATACGGCTTGGCCTTTGTCCCTACAATTAATCTGGCGTAGGGACAAAGGCCAAGCCGTGTCCTCTATATCTTATTTCAAACTCCCATCTATCCCTGCTAAAATCGTCTCAGCTTCCCCACACAAAGCATCGTGACAGCAACCGTTACTCGCCAACAATCCCCCCCACTGACTCACATCTCCCCGGTTATATTGCAAAGCAGAACCGTCAAAACGAGTAAATCGGCCACCCGCTTCCGTCAAAATCAATTCCGGTGCCGCCAAATCCCAATCTTTAGGCGCAGACTTCCCCGAAAGCGCAATATAAACATCAGCTTTTTGTTCGACAATTGTCGCAATTTTGCAGCCGATGCTACCCACAGCCAGTTGATTTTGACAAGGCAGTTTGTGTAACAATTGATTAAAGCGATCGCCCCGGTGACTGCGGCTGGTTACTATAGATAAATCGGCCACTATATTTCGCGCTGAAACCTGCAACTTTACCGCAGAACCGTCCCGACTTTCCACAAAAGCGCCAGCATCTTTCATCGCGTAATAAATCTTTTGCTGTTCGGGCCAAGCGACAACTGCTAATACCGGTCTTCCCTGATATACTAAAGCAATGTGAACTGCAAATTCGCCTGTCCTGTTAATGAAATCCCGCGTTCCATCCAAAGGGTCAATAATCCAAACCCAATCTTGAGTTAATGGGATTTGTCCGTTAATTGCTAAATAAGATTTGTAAGTTTCTTCGCTGAGATAGCCAAATTCTGCATTCCCTAAAACCGACTGCAATTCGTCGAGAATACAAGCATTGACAGCGACATCGGCGGCGGTGACGGGGCCGTCTTTTTGTTCTTGGATGTCGAGGTTGGGAGTGTCGGAATCCTGGCGATAATAGGATTGTAGGATATCTGATGCACTCCATGCGATCGATCGCGCAATTTCGCTTAATTCTTCAAGATTTTTCATATTTATTTATAAATTCCCGTAGGGTGCGTCAGTTCGTATGTACTTCATAATAATCGAAAAAACTGCAACTGACGCACCCTACCAAAAATTACCAATTAATATGAGGATATTTCCATTCATAATAATTGGGAAACACAAAATTAGTAAACGAAACCGAAATACTAACCTCCAATGATTTTACATGATGCCACCAACCTACAGGAATAAATATCGCTTCTCCCGGTTCCAAAATCACTTCAATGATTTTGGCATCTCTATAAAGCGGGTATTTGTCGTAGTCGGGATTTTCGCCATCAACCTTACTGAAAACACCGACATGATTGTAAAGCAGAGGAGTTTGCTGGGGAGAAATCAACTTAATTAGTTTGCGGCCAGACACTTGTGCTAAAATTAAATTAACTGGGTCATGGTGCAGCGGCGTAATCGTACTTTTCGGGCCGAACCAAAAGAAAACTCTGCCGCTTGTCTCAGCCGGATTTAGGTATTCTGGGAAAATTTCAATGTCGTTGAATAGAGGTTTAAATTCCTCTCTTTCCAAAGTCTGATTGTTCGCAACCATGTAGCAGTCATTGCTGGGGCCACCATTGACAACCATATCTACATATTCGCGGAACAAAACGGTTTTTTTGTGGTTATGTACCTTGATTTCGTAGTCCGGGTCTGAGTTGCGGTTGGCTTGAATTTCTACCGCTGCATCGCCGTATTTTTGCTGCAAATATTCCGGTGTCCACAACTGCAATGCTTTCCAGTTGTGCATGATGTTGGTAATAATTACTGGAGTATTTTTGGCGTAGTAATTTTCCAAAAAATACTCTCGTGACAGGCTGCTTTTGCGTTCAATTGTCCCGAATTTGGAAGACAGTGCAGCTAATTGATTGTTAATGCTAAGTTGCGATTCTAATTTCTGCAATAACTGCACATACTGGCTACCTGCTTGGAAATAAGGATGAGAGGATATTTGCGTAACTTCTGCTGTTGCTGTTTCCGCATCAATTCCGGTACTTACTAAGATTTGAATGAGTTCTGAATCGGGTGTATTTAATAATTTGTTAGTCGCTACCCACTGTTTCAGATTGTCGGGAAGTTCTGGTTTACTTTGAGTAAGTAGATTTGGCAGGTTTTGCGTCAACCATTCTAGATTAACCTGTTGTTGGTCAGTCATGGTAATCCGCAAAGGGGGAAGGGTGATAGTTAGGGGTTGGGTGTCAGGCATAATTCGGGTATGTTGTTTTGGACTAATATAGCAATTTTAACGAACCGCGACGCACGCGGGCGCGAAGGAAGAGGGAAGAGAAATTTACAATTTTTGTCAGGGTTGTTTTTAGATTTTAACTTAGGGAGTGTTGTCTGTTCAAGTTTTCTGGCTGGGATGGGTTTTTTCCGGATATTTGGGTTCATTTAAATTTAAAATTAAAACTCGTTCATCCAGTCGCGTATTTTGAAAAACGCGCAGGAATACGAGGCGACTTTAGCAGCAGTATTGAGACTATCTGTAAAATTATTTTTCAAAACGTAGTGACAAAAAGCCCCGTGAAAAGTATCGCCTGCACCTAAAGTGTTTTTGGCTTGAATTTGAGGAACTTCTATAGTACCGTATTTGCCATTGCTGAGGTATAAAATTGATTTTTCGCCGCGAGTAATGGCAATATGGGGAATTCCGGCTGCTGACAGATAAGCAAATACTTGTTCGGAGTTGTCGCAGTTGGGGGGATGAAAGTTATCGGAGCACACCGCCCATTCAATAAATGGTAGTATTTCGTCTAATCCTGGTTTCCAACTGCCGCCGTCAAGTACAATTGGAATGTTCTTGGACTTCGCAAGTTGAGCAATTTCTATGCTGGCTGGGATTTGGTGTCCGTCAATCAGTATAATATTAACTGAGGTTAAAATATCGTGGTTAATTGTTGAATTGTCAACTTGCGATTTAGTAGCATTGATCGAAATTACCGATCGCCCTCCGGTTCCTTGAGTTACAATAATTGAGGAAACTGGCGGTGAGTCCGATCGCCCTGGTGACAAATCGACTATCCTCACATTATACTGATCCAAGTCATTTTTGATTAATTGGGCGATCGCATGAGTACCCAAAACCCCAGCCCATATCGCCACATTTCCCCAATAGCTAAAAGTCGCCGCAGCATTCGCCGCCGGCCCGCCCGCAGCAATGGTACAATCAGAAGCAACAACTTTCTGATTTTCACCAGGAGGCTTCTCGGCCAAATAAATTAAATCCAAAGTCGCCAATCCCAAAAATAATCCAGTTTTCATATCTTCTTAAATCTGTGGCATGGGCGTCCCGCCCGTGTTCCATCTCCGGTTAAAATAAAAGAATCTTAAAATGCAAGCAAATCCCAATACAGGAACACTTTACATCGTCGGAACCCCGATCGGCAATCTGGAAGACATGACATTTCGGGCCATCAAAATCTTGCAAGCCGCAGACTTCATCGCCGCCGAAGATACTCGCCATACAGGCAAACTTCTGCATCACTTTCAAATCAAAACCCCCCAAATCAGCTATCACGAACATAACCAACACCAACGATTACCCGAATTAATCGAAAAACTGCTTTTAGGACAAAGTATCGCCCTCGTCACTGATGCCGGAATGCCAGGAATTTCTGACCCCGGATACGAGTTAGTCAAAGCTTGCGCCGATGCTAATATTAACATAATTCCGATTCCCGGCGCCTGTGCTTGTATAGTCGGAATAGCTGCATCGGGATTACCTACAGACAGATTTGTGTTTGAAGGTTTCTTACCCGCGAAAGGTCAAGAACGCCAACTCCGTTTAGAAGCTTTGCAAATAGAATCTCGCACCATAATCTTATACGAATCTCCGCACCGATTGCGACAAACTTTACAAGATTTAGCAAATAGTCTGGGAAGTGACAGACAGATTGTATTGGCGAGGGAGTTGACAAAGATGCACGAAGAGTTTTGGCGTGGTAATATCGAAAGTGCGATCGAGCTTTACACCACTCGCGAACCCAAGGGAGAATTTACCATCATAATTGCCGGTATCCAAATAGATGCACCAATTTTCTCCGAAGACGCCATCAAAGCCGAATTGCAAACATTAATCGCAGAAGGCGTAACTCGTTCCCAAGCCAGCCGCCAACTAGCCCAACAAACCTCTCTTCCTCGTCGCCAAATCTACCAACTAGCCCTCACAATAGACGATAGTAAACCACCAGAATAAACCTTAAATGACTTGTAAATAACTCATTTTTCTTCTCCCCCCTCTCCCTCTTCCCCTCTCTGCGGTTAAATAAAAAAAGTTAGATAATCATACTAAGAATTCTATGGTACGCGGAAACTACGATCGACAAAAACCATATTTAAGCAACCCCCACATCAACAAACCAATCACCGAGATTTATGCAGACTTAGACGCCTTTAGCTGGGAGATATTCGAGGATCAACCCCACCGCTTCGATACCGTCAGTTTCTACGTCTTGCTTCCCCCGTTATTTTATGAAGGAAAATTCATCAAAGGCATTTACTTCAGCGAAGCAGTAGAGCTCATCAACAAACTATTTCCGCAACTTTCCTCAGTCTTTCATTCCTTCACCTATTCCCCCGGCGCATCCCATTCCTGGGCGCCGATAGCCGATGCTTATTCCAGTTTATACAAAAATCCACAACGAGATAAGTGGTTTCGCGAAACTTATCCCGATCGCGCTCACAAACCAATCATACCACTACAAGACACTGACTTCATCAACGAATACCTAATTTCCCCCAGAAATGTCCCTGAAAAAGACATCGACTTACTCGCCGTCGCCCGCATCTCGGAAGAAAAGAACTTACCAACAATCGCCAAAGCCTTAAAAGTTTACCGCCAAAAATACCCGCACCAACTGATAAAATTAACAGTAGTTACCGGACATGAGTTTGATGTCAATAACCTGAACACTCTCGACGAATTTGCCTTAAACGAATGGCGACAAGTCGAGACAATTTTAACCAATCCCTGCGACTACATCAACTTAGTGCCGAGAGTTGACTACTATAGCGAAATATCCACCTATTATTCGCGAGCAAAAGCATTTGTCCTCGGTTCCCTCCTCGAAGGAAAAAACCGAGGCATCACCGAAGCCATGAGTTGCAATGTTCCAGTAATTTGTTTCCAAGAATTCAATCAATACGCCAGAGGAGACTCGCCAGTGTTCCCCGAAGGTGCAGGGCTTTATGCTAAATTCGATCCCGAATCTCTCGCCGATACTATATATACAGTATTGCAAAATCGGACAGAATTCAAACCGCGACTTCAGTATTTAAAGCATTGCGGGCGTAAAAATTTTTTCAATACTTGCATTGACAGTTTTCCTTACTACCAGCACAATATTCCCGACTACAAGCCGGGAGATGCGATTAACAATTTGTGGCTAGATTTAGCGGTTCAGCAAAATTATCAAGTTAGCTTGAACAGCTTTTTATACGGAGGTTCAACTCTGTCTCACTTGCGGGGGATAAATGTGATTCAGCAACATCTAGGCGAGTTGACAAAGTTTATAGTTGAATAATTAAGATTTTTCCAAAGTCTTGGTCATTTCCCACAGACGATTCAGGGGAAAATAAAGCACCGGTACCCAAAGACTACTCAGAATTGCCGAACACAAAGCAACTCGTTGATGATAAACCCAAATTTCCATTAAAGCCCGATCGCCCATTGCAAAAAATTGAATCCCCATCACCGTCTCCGATAATATCGCCATCCCAAACACAATTAACGCGATCGGAATCGGATCTCTCTCCACAATATCCGCCGGAATAGACCAAGTTTTCAGCAACACAACCGTTAGCACCGCCACAATCACCAGACTCACCGCATGGCTGGGGAAGGGAGCCGTCATTGCATCCTGCAACAATCCCAAAACCAGCGCCATACTCGCAGCTCCCACAATTGTGCGTCTCCGCTTAATACTCCAAGCTACCACCCACATTAACAGCCAGTTTGGGCCAATTCCCAGGAGTTCCATTCCCGGCATTCGAGTTGGCAATATCAGCAAACACAAAAGCACAGAAGTAAATGTGATGCTAAAATTGAGAAATTGACGCGATCGCGAAGACATCCGAGGTAAAGACTTCATTTTTTCTCTACTCCCCTGATTGGTGCAGAAGTTTTAGCATCAGCAGCCTTTTGCTCTACTTCCTTAGAGTGAGGATAAACCACCGCCCATTCCAGAGCATTGATCGGTGCAGAAAACTCAATCACAGCTTCAGGAGCCGGAGTTTTATTCATATCCACCGAAACCACTTTTCCCACCGGCAAACTAGCAGGAAACAACTGACTGAAAGAAGAAGTTGAAACCACATCCCCAGGTTTAACATTAGGAACATTATCAAAAAATTCCATCACAGCTTGGTTTTTGCCTTTACCACGCAGAAAACCCATATGCCTAGTGCGAGTCACTGCCACACCTAATTGACTCGTAGGGTCACTGATTAAAAGCACCAAGCTAGTATTAGGAGTAACACTGACAACCCGACCGACCAAACCGCCTGGGCCCATCACAGTAAAATCAGGTTTAATTCCATCATTACTGCCCCTAGCCAAAGTTACTTGCTGCCACCAATGGTCAGCGCTGCGACCAATTATCGGAGCTACAACTCCTTTAATTTTATTAGCAGAAACAAAATTTAACAGCTCTTTTAGTTTCTGATTTTGAGTTTCTAATTCTAATAACTGTGCTTGCAATTCCTGAGTACGCGCCAAGATTAGCTGTTCTTGCCCAGAGCCGTTGGCATGAAACGGGCGAGTCACAAAATTGTAGGCTTCAAACATTGCCGCACCTTGTGTTTGCCGAACTCCCCAAGCAGCAGTTACAGCTAAACCTAAAAGTGTAATTGGCAATCGCAGATCCCACCATCTGCGGAGTGTGTGTTTTAGCATAATTTCAAACTTTAAAATTGTTTTGTTAGGATTTTAGAGTTTAGATGGCAGCCGAATTCCTAAATCCAAAATCCCAAATTTGTTAACTACAATTACCGCGACTGCCCGCTAAAAACCCGTTCCAACATTTTGTTTTCCAATACCCTACCAGCTCCCAAAACCACGCAGCACAGAGGGTCTGCTGCAACGTGAGTCACAATTCCTGTTTCGTGACTGATCAGGGTATCTAAACCTCTCATCAGAGCCCCACCACCAGCGAGCATGATTCCTCTGTCGATAATATCTGCCGCTAATTCCGGGGGCGTGCGCTCCAAAGTACGTTTGACAGCTTCCACAATTACTGAAAGCGGTTCCGACATACTTTCGCGAATTTCAGGGCCCTTGATCGTAACAGTTCGTGGTAGACCAGACAACAAGTGCAAACCCCGCACTTCCATCACCACTTCGTTATCTTCGGGAGTTGGATATGCTGAACCCACCTGAATTTTAATTTCTTCAGCAGTGCGTTCACCGATGACCAAATTGTGAACTTTTTTGACATATTGGATAATCGCCTCGTTGAGTTCGTCACCGGCAACCCGGACTGACTCGCTGATGACAGTACCTTGCAAACTCAAAACGGCAACTTCTGTCGTACCCCCACCGATGTCGATAATCATATTACCTGTTGCTTCACTCACAGGCAGTCCTGCTCCGATCGCAGCAGCTATTGGTTCATCAATTAAGCGAACCTCGCTAGCACCAGCTTGAGTTGCCGCTTCAATCACCGCCCGCCTCTCTACACCCGTGACACCACTGGGGATGCCAATAATGATCCGAGGTTGGGACAAGGTTTTACCACGAACCCGGCTGATAAAAGTCTTGAGCATGAGCTCCGCCGTATCAAAGTCGGCAATCACCCCATCGCGGAGTGGTCGAACTGCTATCACGTTCCCAGGCGTGCGCCCAATCATTTTTTTAGCTTCTTCTCCCACAGCCAGCGGTATTTTCAGGTCTTGGTCGATCGCGACTACAGAAGGTTCTTGGAGAACTATACCTTTGCCAGATACATAAACGAGCGTGTTAGCAGTACCGAGGTCGATACCCATATCGTTTCTAGATAATGAAAATCGATTGAGAAGACCCACTGATTTGTACCCCCCCCCAAACTAAAATACAATTGTGTGCAATAATGTTGTTACAAAAGTGTAACCGAGGTGGATTCTATTACGTTTTTCATCCTGAGTCTAGTCAAAACTGTACATTGTTGCACTTCGACTCCGCTCTGTTACCGCTTCCATCACAATAAATATGTTCTGGTAAGTGGGTGTAAGATCAGGATGAAGCTACTATCAGTGCCGTTTCCATTGCCATTCTCAGTGATCTTTGGATGTCGGCGTGCCGCTATAAGATTTTGACTACAGTATCGATCGACCACATTCCTGAAAAATTTTATGAGTATTAATGTTGTCCATTTAGTCGGTCGCGTGGGCGGAGACCCTGACGTGAAGTATTTTGAGTCGGGTACAGTTGTGTGCAATTTGACCCTAGCAGTCAGAAAGCGATCGCGCAACCCCGACGAACAAACAGACTGGTTCAATCTGGAAATCTGGGGCAAAACAGCCCAGATTGCTGCTGACTATGTTCGCAAAGGCTCTTTAATTGGAGTCACAGGTTCTTTAAAGTTCGATCGCTGGCAGGATCGTAATAGCGGAGCAAATCGCTCGAAGCCAGTAATTAGGGTAGACCAGTTAGATCTGCTCAGTTCCAAACGGGACAGCGAGTCAGGTATGTCTCAAGGCAACAACGAGTTCTAGTATTTGGCGGATTTTGGGAGTAATATCAATTCCGGTTGCACCGGAGTGATATGGAGACGGTTGCACCGGAATGATGAGGAGACGGTTGCACCGGAATGATGAGGAGACGGCAGTGCCGTGTCCCTACCCAAAATAATTCGGACTTGATATAATATTCGGGAATTGGGTGATAGCTGGTGACTTCAGAAAAGTTAGAGATTGTTCAGACTGAATACCAAACTGGCAAAATCGCCTTTGAGAGTGGCCGATATGCTCAAGCTGTCAAGAGTTTAGAAACAGCTAGGGGTTTAGTCGATCGCGGTTCCCGTTTAGGCGGCGAAGTGCAAATGTGGCTAGTGACAGCCTACGAAGCCTCTGGCGATACAGAAGATGCGATCGTACTTTGCCGCCAACTCACCCGCCATCCTCGCCAAGAAACCCGCCAGCAAGCAAAACGACTGCTATTCATTCTCGAAGCACCCAAACTCAGCATCCCTCCCGAATGGATGGTAAAAATTCCCGATCTCACAGCACTAGAAGAAAATGAATCTTCAAGTTTTCAAGTAGGGCCGGGGGTATCCTTTGTCAAGCCTACAATTCCGAAACGAAATGCCATAGATGAACCTGTAGATTTAAGTCAGGTGAATACGCAGGACAATCGATTTATTTGGGTGGCATTAATTGCGATCGCTTTGATATTAGGTGGCTTGTTTATTAGTTATTAATTAAATAACCAATAGACATTTTCAATAATTATTGTGTAACAGGCATCTTGCCTATTCAAAACAAGTTTTTATGGAGACAAACAATGGCTTTCAGCAATTATAAAAGTATCAGCGCTGTCGCCAAAGAATTCCAGATTAATTACCTGCGGGATAACTTCATTGTCGAAACAGAATTTGTAGTCAGCGACATTTTTCGGAATGAATTAGAACTGATTTTCAATGACGGAGTATTTGACAACTCAGAAATCGCCATTTGTGAAAATATCATTTATCCAGTTCTGAAAGAAGTTTGGAAAACTTATCGCAGTAATTTTCTCCTCTGGAGTCACCAAACCTTAATCTATAATGAGAATCTGTCAGGAATTCCAGATTATATACTAGCGAAGCGTTCCACCCTGGGTACTGTAGTTTTTGATAAGCCCTATTTCATCTTAGTTGAAGCCAAGAAAGAGAGCGCCTTTGATGAAGGATGGGGACAGTGTTTGGCAGAAATGATTGCCGTGCAGCGACTGAACAATGAACCAGAACAAACTATCTTTGGGATTGTTTCTAATGGGGCAATGTGGCAGTTTGGCAATCTCAAGTTAGAAATATTTACTCAAAATAAAGTTTTCTATACAATTCAGGACTTAGAGCGACTGTTTGCAGCGGTTAACTATGTTTTTAAACAGTGCGAATTACAATTATAGAGGAAGTCTCGATGTCGAAATGCAGCTAGAGTTATAGCTTTTGCTTTTGAATCAAAAGATAATATCCCTAAATTTGAAAACACCTCCAAGGCGCGGAATACGCGCCCTACCTGCAAGATTACATTGCACGTTCTGTCAATTTTGTCAACACTTGATTCGATCGCTCTACGAACTCTTTCATCCCTTCAGCATCGAAACCCTTCTGGGCCATCAGGGCTAAGTCGTAAACATGGTGACAAATCATGCTAGCTAACTCCGCCGACGGAGACTCGCCACCACTTTGAATAATTCCACCCTGACTCAAATTAGCCAGATTTTGAATCAATGGGTGGGCGGTATTCACCAGCAAAACGTGTTCTTCGGGGAATTCGGCGGCTTGCTGCTGCAATAGGGCCGTCATATCGCGCATCCGGCGCAAAGCTTCGGGTAACAGGACGATCGCAGGTGGTGCAGCCTCAGCGGCATCTGACTTCAAAGCCTCAGTGCGGATGTTAACTTTTGGTTTGCCGATCGCCTTTTGGAACAATTCTTTAATTTGTTCGCTGCGAGTTTTATTGGTAGTCGGATCGACAATTTCTGCTTCTTTTTCTTTGTCAATCAGCGTGTCATCTAAGTCAGAATCAACCCGCGAGAATCTGACATCCGAATATTCTCGTTCGAGGAAACTGATGAAGTGCGTGTCGATGAAAGAATCCATGAACAACACTTCTAAACCTTGGCTTTTGTGCAGTGCGACATAAGTTGCTTGAGAAGCTGGTTCCGTACAATAAAATACGCGATTTTCATGAGTTTTTTGATTGCGTTCCAAATACTCTTTCAGCGTCGTGTAAGGTTGCGTTGAGCCCGAAGTTTCCGACTTCGGATTAACATTTTGCCACAAATCTCCATCCTCTGTTTGCACCTGTACTTCTGGCGTTACAGTTTCTGACTTTTCTACCGTTGGTTGGTAGGTGCTGCGATAGATTAAGATATCTTCGACTTGCTTTTTAAATTTGTCATCGTTAAGAGCTCCAAACTTAACAAACGTGCCAATATCTTGCCAGCAACGGATGTACTCATTGCGATCGTCCCGATAGAGTTCTTTTAGGCGATCGCCTACTTTTTTCGCGACATAATCAGCTATTTTCCGCACAGTGCGATTGCTTTGCAACGAACTCCGAGAAACGTTCAGCGGAATGTCGGTACTGTCAATGACTCCCCGCAGCGGCATCAAGAATTTGGGAATGATTTCTTCGCAGTGATCGCTGACAAAAACTTGGTTGCAAAACAGCTTAATATTGCCTTGGGTGACATCCACATCCGGCCGTAGTTTCGGAAAGTAAAGAATGCCATTGACAATGAAAGGATAATCGGTATTCAGGTGTACCCAAAGTAGCGGCTCATCTTGGAACGGATAAAGGTGGCGGTACAGTTCTAAGTAGTCTTCTTTTTGCAAATTGCTGGATGATTCCCGCCAAATTGCCTTATGCTTGTTGAGTTCCTCTCCCTCAAATGTGATGGGAACTGGCATGAAATCGCAGTAAGTTTTGATTAACTGCTTAATGCGTGTGGGTTCTACATATTCTAGTTCTTCGTCTTGGAGGGTTAGAGTAATCGTTGTGCCGCGTTCTGTGCGGGTAGATTCTGATAGTTCAAAGGCGGGAGAACCGTCGCAATACCAGTGTACAGCTTGCGCGCCTTCTTGGTAAGAAAGGGTGTCTATATCTACTTTCTGAGCGACCATGAAAGAAGAGTAGAAACCGAGTCCAAAGTGACCTATAATTGCGTCATCGCCGCTACCTTGATATTTTTGAATGAATTCTTCGGCGCTGGAGAAAGCGACTTGATTGATGTATTTTTTTACTTCATCGGCTGTCATCCCGATGCCGTTATCGGTGATTGAAAGTGTTTTGTTTTCTTTGTCGATGGCTAGGGTGATTTGTGGTTCACCAATGTCGCCGCTATATTCGCCCGATCGCGAAACCATTTTGAGTTTAGCAATGGCATCCACGGCGTTGGAAATTAGTTCCCGCAAGAAGACTTCGTGATCGGTGTATAGCGACTTCTTGATAATCGGGAAAATATTCTCGGTATGGATGGAGATTGTTCCCTGTTCTAAAACTGTCATAATTTTTCTCTCTGATGACTGCTAATTAATCACTATGTATTGATTTTGGGCGATCGCGCTACATATTACCGAAGGGATTACCCGAAATAACTGATTCGGTTTCCCTCACATGGTAGCTCACAAAGGTAATCGCAGGAAAAAGGTGCTGCCACAGCCCAATTCACTGCGGGTGGTGAGGCTACCGCGATGGGCGCGGGCGATGGTTTGGGCGATCGCCAATCCCAGTCCCGAACCTCCAGTATGGCGCGATCGATCGCTATTAACTCGGTAGAAGCGATCGAAAATGCGCTTTTGTTCGATCGCGCCAATCCCCATACCCGTATCTTGAACCTGAATTATCGCCTCGGTGTGAGTGCAATCTAAAATAACTGTTACTTTTCCGCCCGCTGGAGTGTATTGAATGGCATTCATAATTAAGTTAGCAACTAGGCGATAAAGTTGGTCGGAATTGCCGACAACATTTAATAGCTGCTGCACTCGCAATTCCGATGTTAGGGATACCTCAGATGCGATCGCCATTGCCGCCAATTCCTCGACTAAATCGCTAACTAAGTCATTCAAACAACACAATTGAGGGCGATCCTCGACCTTGGCGCAGCCCCCGTAGGGGCGGGCTGCGCTAACGGCGATCGGCTGATGATCCATGCGCGCCAGCAACAGCAAATCAGCAACTAACTGAGTCAATCGTCGGTTTTGGCGATCGATCGTCCGCAAAATTTCCCGCGCCTCTTTTTCATCCAATTCAGGCATCAACAGCGCCGATTCTACAGTTGCCTGGGAAGCCGCTAAAGGAGTCCGCAATTCGTGAGCAGCATCCGCTGTAAACTGTTGAATTTGTCGGTAGGAAGCATAAATCGGTTTCATTGCCAATCCTGCCAACAACCAACTAGAAAAACCAATCAAAATCAATGCTGTAGGCAATCCCAATTTCAAAATTAATCTAACTGTATTGAGATAATCATTGAAATCTTGCAAACTCCGCCCAACTTGAAAATATCCCCAATCTTGCTGATTGTTAGTGTGCAGCGCTACAGAAATTTGATGATAAATATTGCCTTTGGTGTCAGCGATTGTTTGCCAATTTTTCGAGTTAAATTTTGGTGATAATTCTTCTGGATAAGCGCCTGCTGTAGCAATCAATTTCCCTGAATTATCAAATAAACGAATATAGTAATAGCTTTCGCTAATAGCGCTTAAAATATGGCGGTTTAGCGTCGGTTCTTTAATCCCGTTAACACCAATTAGGCGGAGGTTGGGCAAAAGTTCATTTACGATGGGTTCCAAGCGTCCAGGCTGCTGCAATTTGAGTTCTAGGCTGTCGTGCAGCGTCCCTGCTACCGATTCTAATTCCCTGTCTATGGCTACCCAGTGCGCGTGGGCGATCGCCCTATATACCCCAAATCCCAGCAAGCTTAAGATCAAACCCATGACTGCGGCGTAGGAAATCGCTAATTGCGATCGGGTGCGATTAAATAGTTTATTTTGATTCATTTTTCATGAGTGAGCAATTCCTAATTGGCAACGGGCAATTGATAAATAAGAGTTATTTTAAATTAATATTATGCATCATTTTTAACAATCTGTAGGGGCGGGTTCACCAAGAGCTTTGAAAAGTACAAACAGGCTAAATAAACCCGCCCCCACCCACAAAAAAGCCCCCGATCGATATTGGTGCAACATATGAGTTTAAACTTACATCTTACACAATTCTTAAGAACGGGCAAGATGCCTGTTTCACAGAAAATATTTTTTTTGTGGGGAGTAGGGGTTGGGCATCCTGCATTAAGAACAGGCAAGATGCCTGTTCCACAAAAATCAAATGTTCTTGTGGGGTGGGAATCTTGCCCGCCCTCATTTAACTTCTCATCCGATATCCAACACCATGTACAGTTTCAATTAAATTCGCGCCACCAACCGACTCAAGTTTGCGCCGCAGCAACCGCACTTGAGCCGCTACCACATTGCTAAAGGTATCTGCACTAACTTCCCATAGCTGATTCCGAATTTTGTCAGTGGTGACAATTTGATTCGGATGTTTCATAAAGTATTCTAGCAGTTGAAACTCTTTGTTTGTCAGAGTAATTATCTGGCTATTCCCAATCTTGTCGAGCATCAAAACTGTTCGATTGCCGCAGTCCAAAATTAGATTTCCTACCTGTAGCTGTTGCGGTTGAATTTGGGGCGATCGCCTTTGCAAAGCTCGCAATCTTGCTAATAGTTCCGCCATCCCAAACGGTTTCACTAAATAATCGTCAGCCCCCGCATCAAGTCCCGCCACTTTATCTTCCATTCGGTCTTTTGCTGTCAGCATCAATACTGGCAGCGCGCTATTTTTAGCCCGCAATCTTCGCAGCAGTTCCAATCCTGATAATCCTGGAAGCAACCAGTCAAAAATCGCCAGATTGTATTGAGTCCAATGACTATCTAAATATTCCCAAGCTTCATTCCCATCCTGCGCCCAGTCAACTATATATTTTTCTTGTTTCAAAGTGCGATCGATCGCTTTTCCCAAATCCGGCTCATCTTCAACTAGCAAAACTCTCATAACTCTAATTTATAGTGGTAAATCTGTATACATTTTTGGCGATCGACAGCATCTACCCCTAACATATAGGCTCACATACTTAGATGAAATCAGCATGAAATTTTATGAATTACCATAAAAAGATAGCAGTTGACAATAATTGACAACAAGGTGGTAAAGCCTTATAATGCAATGTAAGTAACTTTTTGAGAAAAATTTTCAACAATTATGGGAGACTTATCAAACCGTCCCATCCTTAAAATGGCGGGGCGCTTGAGTCGCCGTCAACTTTTACAGCTAGGAATAGCTGGTGCTGGAGTAGCGGGCGGCGCGATCGCACTTCAAAACTTGACCGAAAAACGACCAGCCGCGAGAATACCACCAATGCCCGCAGATGCGCCCGCAGTTAGCAATATCAATCCGATGCAAATTGCGCGCGATTTTGATTATGGCACGGTGACGCGCGAAAACGGACGCACGGTGCGGGAATTTCGGATGGAAGCTAACACTTCGATCGTTCAACTTAATAGTGCCGTCACTTTCAACACCTGGAATGTGAATAATCGCGTGCCAGGGCCGACATTAAGGGCCACGGAGGGCGATCGCATCCGCGTCATTTTTTCTAACAAAGCTGGACATTCTCACTCCCTGCACTTTCACGGTTTTCATACCAGTGAAATGGATGGGATCAAACCAATCAGAAATGGTTCGGTATTTATCTATGAATTCGATGCCACTCCCTACGGAGTCCATCTATATCACTGCCATATTGCTCCTGTAACTAGGCATATTGGTAAAGGACTCTATGGTATGTTCATCATCGATCCGCCCAAACCCCGTCCTCCCGCCGATGAACTGGTTTTAATCATGGCAGGATATGACGTCAACGATGACGAAAAGAACGAGCTTTACGCTTTTAATGGGTTGCCACATTATTACATGAAACACCCTATTTCTATCTACAAAAATCAGCTAGTTAGGCTGTATGTTCTCAACATGATTGAGTATGAAGCAGCAGTGACTTTTCACTTGCACGGCAACTTTTTTGACGTATATCGCACAGGCATGACTTTAGCTCCCAGTGAAAAAGCCGATGTCATCACAATGGGAGTAGCTGAAAGACATATCCTAGAATTCACCTACGGGTACGGCGGAAAATATATGTTTCATCCGCATCAAGATGCGATCGCCGAAGCAGGCTGCATGGGTGTATTTGAAGTCATTGCTTAATCGCAATTCTGCTACCAGGGTGCGCTAATTATACTGAAAAAAGTATTAAATCATCTACCAAGTTCGATCGCAAATTGCTACAATAAGTAGCTCCCAAATAATTGAGAATCTTTCTTAATAACTTGGGAATCCAAATGCACATAACGTAAAAATTAGCAACTCCCATGTCATCAACATTTCGTTTATTACCGACAGCAATCGCTACAGCAATCCTCGTTGCTCTGGCCGGTTGCACTTCAGCCCCCACAGCCAGCAAAACCGAGAGCACAGCCTCACCCGTCACCACAGCTAGCCCCGCAGCAACAGCCGAACACAGCATGAACCACGGTAGCAAAGGTGCAATCAACATTAATACAGCCTTGCTCTCCGACTTGGATAAACTCGAAGCCAAGCTAGGAGTGCCGGCACTTTCTAACAAAATTCAAGCCAGCCGCCCTTACGGAAAAATCGAAGAATTGGTTTCAAAAAATGTGATCAATCAAGCCCAATTCGAGCAAATTAAAGACTTGGTAACTATTGAAGATGTGGTGTTGACAGGAGAAGCCAAAGATGTAGACTTTATGACTAAAATGGGATTGATGAAAGGGCATCTTTTCGTAGCAAAAGAACTCTTGGATCAAGGCAAAGCAGACCAAGCAGAACCGCACATCGGGCATCCAGTCGAAGAAATTTATGCCGATGTAGAAGATCAACTAAACGAGCGTAAAATTCCCGAATTTAAAACTACTTTAATTAAATTGCAGGATTTAGTGAAAGCAGGTGCAAAAGATCCGGCTAAAGTAAATGCAGAATTTACCGCATCAATGCAAGCAGTAGATGGTTCAATTGCTGGCATTTCCGAAGCCCAGCGCAAAGAGCCAAAATTCGTGCTGCAAGTGATTAACGGCTTGCTAGATACAGCTAATTCCGAATATGGAGCAGCAGTTGCAGGCGGCAAAATTTCTGCAATTATTGAATATCAAGATTCGCGGGGTTTCGTGATGTACGCGGAAATGCTCTACAAAGATATTGCCGAACAAGTGGCTAAAACCAGCCCCGAAACCGACAAATCCATTGTTGCCAGTATGACAGAATTGAAGAAAAATTGGCCAACTGCGATCGCACCGCCAGCCCCCGTAAAAACGGTCGAAGAAGTCACCAAATTAGTTAAAACTATCGAAAGCAACAGCCAGAAAATTCTCAAACCAGCATCCTAGAAATTAACTCTCATTATCTTAGTAATTGGTAATTTACTTGCCAATTACCTTCCTAATTAACTACTCTCATTACCACAATAAAAAGATGAATTTTGGCGAAGCATTGCCCACATTTGTAATTACCCTCCGCGAAGGAGTAGAAGCAGCCTTAGTTGTTGGAATTGTTCTAGCTTGTCTCAAAAAATCAGGACAAAGTTATTTAAGTCCTTGGGTGTTCGGCGGTGTGATAGTTGGACTGATTGCCAGTGCTTTCATCGGTGTACTATTCGGCTGGACAATTCAACTTTTATCCGCATCCAACCAGCCTTTCGCGCCAGTTATGGAAGCGCTGCTAGAGGCAACTTTTGGGCTTGTTGCGATCGCAATGTTGAGCTGGATGCTGATTTGGATGACCAAACAAGCGCGATTTATGAAAGCCGAAGTCGAAGGCGCAGTCAGTGCCGCCTTAACTCAAAATTCTCATGCCGGTTGGGGCGTATTTAGCTTAGTTTTGATTGCCGTTTTGCGCGAAGGATTTGAAACGGTTTTGTTTGTTGTTGCCAAATTTCAACAAGGGATTATTCCGGCACTCGGCGCTTTGGCTGGCATTCTCTCAGCCGCTGGACTTGGTGTCTTGTTGTTTAAATGGGGAATCAAAATTAATATCCGCCTATTTTTCAAATATATGGGCATTTTATTGCTGTTTATTGTAGCGGGTTTAGTGGTATCAACTCTGGGACTTTTTGACACCGTATTCAGTACCTTATCGCAAGCAAATCGCGAATCAGCAGGGCTGTGTTTCTATTATGAAAGATTTGCAAAAGTCCACTCTTGCATTCTTGGCCCGATGGTTTGGAATACCTCGCAAGTGCTTCCAGTAGAAAAGTTTCCTGGTTTGTTATTGAGTGCCCTATTTGGATACACGGATAAGCTCTATGTCGTGCAGGCGCTTTCTTACTTCGTGTTTTTAGGTACTGTTGGTGGAATGTACTTTCAAAGTCTGGCAGGTAGAGTCTTTTTCCCATTCAAAAAGACTGAGGCAACGAAATAGGAAATAAAGTGCGATCGAAGTAGAGGGTGCATTTATTTAATCAAGTAGAATTCGTAAAAAATGACCCGATTAACATCAAGGATTTTTTTGAATTGCCAATGGTAGATTTTAAATTGCAATTTGAACTAATTAATTCAAGTTTTTTGCAATTTAAAATCACCAAATACCAGCTACATTTAGTAGGTTTGAATTAAAACTGTACCGAGTGGTATTTCTGCATTTATTCCCACCATTTTACCAGATATCGCGTACATCCAATTCCGACTGTAACCAGGAGTGTAAATGCCCCGCATATCAATCGATATGGTGGTGTCAGGAGAAACAGGTTGGGAGAAAACCACTGTCGCTTTTCGGTTATTAACAGAAACTTGAGACTCGATTTTTTGACCGGATTGATTTTTTACCTCAATTGGGCCGCGCATTTTCACATCTTCCGGCAAATCAATTGTAAGTGCTGAAAGAACTCTTCCCTGAACGTGAACTTCAAAATGATGGGTAGCACCCTGAAATCGAGCTTTATTCGGATGGGCATCGCTGTGGATAATGTGAGAAATATTCGCATTTTGCATGGCTCCTCCTGCAACAGTAGCGGGGGCATTAGATGCCAGCATAACGGTGAATGCAGCAGCGTAAATTAATTTTTTCATTCCGGTACTCCCTGAAAATTTGACTAATTTCTTTTCTTATTTATTAGCTTGACTTTCAGGGATGAAATCCGAATGAAATTTTAGGCGATCGAAGTTAATTTTTAGAAGAGTAAATTATCTATAATTTAACTCAAAATCAACCCTACTAATTAAATAAACCGGGTTAATGCTGTTTGAGAGCGTTGACATAATGCACCCATAAATAAAACTGCATCAATCAATTAGCTATCTATTGCTTAAAGGTAAAACGACCGTCAACTTTTTCTCCGTTAATATCCGCATTCATTTTCACAGGATAATTTCCTGCATCTTTGACTGGAAATACAACAGTGTAATGTTTGCCAGCAGGGTCATATTTCAGGGCTAGGGTTTGCTGTTTTCCACTCGGTAACTGCACTTGAGCTGACACTTTCGCGTTCGGGACTGGTTCGTGTTTGTCGCCTTTTTGCAAATAAAAATCTAAGTGAGTTCCGGTAGCTTCTTTTTCAGCTACAAACTCTAAGTGATAAGCTCCAGATTCGACAACTTGACCCCCTTTAGATGCTGTAGGATGATCCGTTTTGCCAGTTCCCGCAGGGGCAGCACTGGGAGCAGAAGAGGCAGGCTTAGATGCGACAGGAGCCGATGTTTGGCTGCTATTTGCATCACTTTTTTCGTCGCCTTTACCACAGGCTCCCAAAAATAGTAATCCGACAGTGCCTAGAACAATTAAACTTGATTTGAGCATTTTCATTTGATTGAATTTTTGGGTACAATTATTCGAGAGTATAACACCCAAAAATGAAATTAGTAGGAAATTTTAATAAGGCAGAAGTTTTTAATATTTCGTAGTTCTTGATTTTTGGTTGCTATCTTGATGTGCACTCAATCTTAGCCAAGCAATACTAGACTTGTCTGGTTTGCAACTTGAGCATTATGATGCACAGCATCAGCCAAATATAGCCAACTCCGTAGCCAGCAATGATATCTGTCGGCCAGTGTACTCCTATATACATCCGACTCAGGCCAATAATCGCGATCGTTAAAACAGATAGAGTATAGATCAATTTGGAAAACTTGGGAAAGTGAGCCGAAAGCAGGTAAGCTAAAAACCCATACATCACAAAACCTCCTAAAGCGTGACCGCTAGGGAAACTAAAAGATGTTTCAGTAATTAAACTCGGAAAAATCTGGGGACGAGGTTTAGCAAAAACTAACTTCATGCCAGTATTCAAAATAAAAGCTCCCAAACAAGCAATGGCAAAAATTTTAGCTTCAGATCGGTGATTGTACCACCAAAGAATTCCCAAGGTGACTGCCACAATAACTATTACTACACTCGCATCGGCAAGCTGAGTAATTGTCAGCATTACAGCATCTAAACTCGGATTCGCATACCCGTGTACCCAGTACAAAAAAGCACTATCGAAGCCAAAAGCTTCTTTTTCTAATACTTCTTGAAACAGCCACGCTAAAATAAAAATAATCGACAGACAACTGGCAAGTCCCACAACACCAATTGTCACGATTAAAGTGGTTATATGAGGGTTGATATGCTGCAACCAAAACTGGTAAGACTTGCGTAACATAATTAATCAAATTCAAACAACTTCAAACAATCTACACTTTATCAAATAATTTGTCAAGGCAAGTACATATCCTCGGAAATATCAATCTTTTATTTCTTTTTTAACCAAGAATCGTGCAAATTGAGCATACAAAGCTGGCAAAACTAACAGCGTGAGTGCTGTAGAAGTAAACAATCCTCCTAAAACTACTACGGAAAGCGGTTGCAAAATTTCCTTGCCGGGGCCGCCTTCTAAGACTAAAGGTGCTAAACCTAAAGCTGAAGTTGAAGCCGTCATCAAAATAGCATTCAGCCGTTCCATCGAACCTTTAATAATCGCTTCCTTAAAAGGGATTCCTTCGGCAAATTTAGTGTTGTAGTTGTCTACTAATAACAAGCCGTTGCGGGTAGCCACGCCAAATAAGGTGACAAAGCCTACTAAAGAAGCTACGGAAATTATACCGCCCGTCAAAGCTACCGCAATTACACCTCCCACTAATCCGATCGGCAAATTGATCATAATCATCGCAGTTGACGGAATTGACTTGACGGAAAGGTACATTAATACTGTAATGACCACAAAGGCGATCGCACTAAATACGATAATATTTTGTGACGCTCTTTGCTCAGCTTCAAATTGACCGCCGTATTGGATAAAATAGCCAAAAGGCAACTGTACCTCTCGTTTAACTTTAGCTTGAATTTCATTCACAACCGATCGCAAATCTCGACCTTTAGCATTAGCCGCCGCCACAATCAACCGAGAAACATTCTCGCGGTTAATCGTATTGGGGCCCGTACCGTATTTTACAGTCGCAACTTGGGCGAGGGGAATTTTGTTGCCGCTGGGAGTATCAACCAACAAATTTTGAATGGTTTCTAAGTTATTTCGGGCTTCAGGCTGCAACCACACAACTAAATCAAAAGTTTGCTGTACTTCCAACACTTGAGACACAACTTTGCCGTTTAAAGCAGTCTCAATTATTTCCGAAAGTTCTCCGATTTTTAAACCATATCTACCCGCAGCTTGGCGGTTGAATTTAATTTGAATTTGCTGCACAGGCACCTGCGGTTCCAGTTGCAAATCGACAATTCCTGCAACTGTTTTCATTTGCGCTTCAACTTGAGCGCCGATGGTGCGAAGCTGATCCAAATCTGGGCCAAAGATTTTGACAGCAATCTGACTTCTGACACCGGATAAAACCTCATCCATCCGATGAGAAATAAAACCACCGATATTTGGTGCAACTCCCGGTAATTTAGCAAATTCCTGCCGCAATGATTCCAAAGTTTTAGGCCTGTTTTTCATGCCTTCCTCGCTCAAACCGATATCAATGTGAGCCAAATTGACACCCGCAGCATCAGCATCACCGGGAGCTCTGCCCGATCGCACTTGCACGTATTCAAACCTGGTATCATTTTTCAGTGCATCTTCAATAGCAAAAGCCGCGCTATCTGTTGTTTCCAAAGACACCCCCGGATAAAGTAGAACAGTATTCACTAAAGTTTGCTCCTGAAACTCCGGCAAAAACACCCGTCCAAAAGATGGCAAAATAATTAAGGCTGCCACCATGCTAGCAGCAGCTAAAGCTAAAATAATAGCCGAATAGCGCATTGACAATTCTATAAAAAAATGATAGATGCGCTTGCAAAATCTCGGCAGCCAAGGTTCCTGGGAACTCATGCGTTTGTTAGGCAACAAGATAGCGCAAAGGGCCGGAGATATTAACAGCGATTCCAGACTAGAAATCACCACCACTACCAGATAAGTAATCCCCATAGGCGTAAAAATTCGACCTTCTACACCGGGCAAAGTAAAAATTGGCGAAAACACAACAATGCCAATTACCGTCGCTCCAATTAGCGAATCGCGCACCTCCTGACTGCCATCAAAAATCACATCCATCACCGGGCGCGGATGATGAGAAGCCGTATTTTCTCTCAAATTGCGATAGGTATTTTCGGCATAGACGATCGCATCATCGATCGCAGTCCCGATCGCCACCGACAAACCCCCCAAAGTCATAGTATTCAGCCCCAGCCCCAGCCAATACATCGCCAGCAGCGCGAACAGCCAAGTCAGAAAGAAATCTAGCAAAACAACCGCCAGAGTGCGCCAATTCATCAAAAACGGGATCAGGATGATGGTAACAATGATACTGCCTTCCACTAAAGCCGATCGCACATTTTCCACAGAAGAATTGATATACTCTTCCTGACGGAAAGTAACAGTAACTTTGATATCTTTGGGCAAAGCTTGCTGCACCTCAGCCATTGCCGCTTCCACAGCCTTAGTTACCGTCGGAGTATCAGCAACTGGCTGCCTGTTTACCATCACGATTACAGCTTTTTTGCCGTTAAAACTGCCATCGCCCCGCTTGATAGCAGCACCGATTTTGACATCAGCTACATCCCCAATTCTGACAACTGTTCCTTGGCGAGAGGCGATCGCAGATTGCTGCAAATCTGCGATCGATTCAATCCTGCCCACACCCCGAATCAAAGTTTCCTTATCCGGCGTAATTAAATAGCCACCTGGCGCGTTAACATTCGCCGCTGCCACAGCTTCCGATACTTGCTGCAAGGAAACATTAAAAGCTTTCAGTTTTGCAGGTTTAACTAATACTTGATACTGCCTTTGTTCGCCGCCATAAGCCACAACTTGAGCAACACCAGTCACTGCCAAAAGGCGATTTGTGACTTGCCAATCAACCAGACGGCGCACTTCCATCAGTGGAGTAGTTTCTGAAGTAAAAGCATAGGTAATAACAAGGCCTACAGGTGAAGTTGTCGGAGAAATTTGCGGTGCTTCTACTCCTGCGGGGAGCTTGCTTTGAGCTTGCTGCAATCTTTCTGTGATTAACTGGCGGGCTTGATAGATTTCAGTGTCCCAATCAAAGATAACTTTAACAGCAGAAAGACCCACAGCGGAAGACGATCGCACTGCTGTCACCCCAGGAGTTCCATTGATCGCACTTTCAATCGGGAGTGTTACCAAAGACTCGATTTCTTCCGGTGCTAAACCCGGTGCTTCCGTCTGGATTTCCACTTGCGGCGGCGCGAAAGGCGGGAAGACATCCAGCGACATTTGGGGGATAATATACAATGTCCAAAGACTAACAATAATGGTGGCGAGAACGACTAGCCAGCGGCGGTTAATTACCCATCTGAGAATAGTGCTGAACATTTTATGATTTTATATAAGCGATGATTAGCAGCTACCGTTTGGCGATCGACGTTAAATAGCCATTCAATTTAGATTGACACCCAAAAATGAAATTAGGATGAAATATTTTAATTTTTAACCTTGATTCATAAGCGATCTAAAATCTCAAATATAAAATCTAATATTTAGAAGGATATAACCCAATACGGTTCACTTAACACTATTTATGCGCCGGAGATCCCCCTCGCATCTCCCGAATCGTTGCGGGGACTTTGAGAGCATTCTTGTCCCCCCCTTTTTTAAGGGGGGTTAGGGAGATCTGTCTTAAGTGAACCCTATTGTGATATAACCTGCATTGCTCTTTTTGACAAAGCAGTTTAGAATAGTTAGTATGCAAGCACCAAAACACTACTCACGCGCCCCAATTACCGAAGCCTTGATTGATATACAAGTTAAACTTCCACCAGAAGTTCTACTTGACAATTTGGCGCAGGTATACTCCAGCATTCAGGCTGAGTATCCTCAGCGTGAAGAGGTGTTACTTTTTCAGGGACAAATTATGGCAGGTGCTAGTGTTGGGGCAACAGCCAGTCAATCTCCAATTGGCTATATAGCCTCCCACGGCGACCAAAAACAAATTCTTCAACTGCGTTTAGATGCTTTCGCATTCAGTCGGCTTGCCCCTTACGACTGTTGGGAAAACTTTCGGGATGAAGCAAAGCGACTGTGGAATATCTATCAGTCCCTGACACATCCAGAAGCAATTGTTCGCTTAGCACTCAGGTATATTAACAGGCTAGATATTCCTTTACCGATTGGTGATATCAAAGAGTATTTGAGGACATTTCCCGAAGTTTCTTCTGATTTACCACAGGGATTAAGTGGCTACTTTATGCAGCTACAAATTCCGCAGAAAAACTTAGGAACAATGCTGGTTATAAATCAAGCAATAGTTCCACCTCCTACACCTGATTTTGTTTCTATAGTATTAGATTTAGACCTATTTCTAGAAGGGGATATTCCTGATGATGAAATAGCGCTTTGGCACATTCTAGAACAAATGCACGAACAAAAAAACATAGCTTTTGAAGCTTGCATTACAGAACGCACAAGGGAGTCGATTAACTGATGGCTACAATTACCCCCCTACGTCCTAAAGGTGTTTCACAATCACCAAGATTGCTGGTGTTAGAACCAAAAGCCACAACTCAATTACAAAGTCCTGAAGGACGAAAACTCGCAGCACTAGCTGATGAAGTATTGCATAATCTAACAGTTGTAAAACAATACTTACAAACTCTAGAAAGCATTGGTGAAATAGACTGGCAGCCAGTACCGCCAAAGCGTTCGGAACGAGTAATCATGCGCGCTCAGTTTAAAGGGCGTAAAAAACCTCTGCCGTATATTTTTGATGAAGAATGATCGTAGAACCTTTCTGGGTGCAGGTAAATGAATCAACACTCAGGCAAGGTGATTATCTGCCTGGTTGTCTGGTATCAATACCAGTATTTGATCCAACAAATTTCGGAAGAAATAGTGAAATTCAAGATGTACAAATAGAACTAAATGAACTAGATTTAATCATTCTCACCCAAAGTTGCGATCTGGATAGTAAAAAAGTAGCTCAGGTAGTGCTGTGTGCAATTTGCCCTATTTCAGAATTTGAAGAAAATAACGAAGCATTTAAGAAAAAAGGAAAATGGAATGAAGTTTTAAGAGGGAGAATAGAAGGTTTGCATCTGCTGGCATCACCAACGAACCCAGCTAATAATAAAGAATCACTGGTTGTAGATTTTAGAGAAATCCAAACCTTGCCTTACGAATATGTATTGAAACACGCTAGTAATTTAAACGATCGCTGGCGGTTAAAATCTCCTTACCTAGAACACTTTTCTCAGGCATTTGCACGTTTATTTATGCGAGTAGGTTTACCATCTGCTATTCCACCTTTTTAAGTCATTTCATGTAGTTATAATTGCTCGATTCAACAAAATTTTTACTTTAAAATCTTGGTTTCTGGCTCCTGAATTTTAACGCGGTGATTGTCAGCATGGGGTGGCAATTCATCTACTGTACTCGCATTTAATGCCGATGCAGAGATGGAAAAACCATTATTTCCAGAATCCGCTGCTAGCGTTGGCAATTTGCGCCGATTACCCCAGAAGGCCCCGATCGCAAAAGTCAAAGATGCGATCGCAATTCCTCCCCCAATCCCCGCCCACAAAGGCACGGAAAAGTTATTAAAACCTTCTTTATCCTTGGGAGTTACTTCCTTCTTTTCATCAGTTTTTGAAGGTTTGCTGCCGCCCCGCAAAGATTGAGCGTAAAGTTGAGGTGCGCGCTGAGTAACTATCAAATCTCCCTCAAACAAACCGCTCTTAATTTCCACTAAATCCCCGGAAGTTTGACCGACTTCGACATCAACAGACTGAAAGGCATTACCATTTTGAACGTAAACAGTTTTTTTGCCGTTTACTTCAACTAAAGCAGCAGCGGGAATTACCAAAACATTTGTTGCTGTTTGATCGGTTAAGATATCTAACTCGGCAAACATCCCCGGCTTCAATTCTCCCTCAATGTTATTTAGTTCAGCTTTGACTGGCACTACTCGCGTTTCTCCTCCTACACTCGACCCAATTAAGCTAATTTTTCCATTGAAAGTGCGATCGGGCAAACTGGTAATTTTAACCCTAACTTGCTGACCAGTTTTTATCTGATTTAAGTCTTTTTCATAAATATTTGCTGTGGCAAAAACGCTGCTGTCATTTAATATGCTCATCAGCGGTTTCTCAGCGGAGTTGACTGATTCGCCTGGGGTGATTTCGCGATCGGCTACAGTGCCGGAAATCGGGGCGACTATGGTGACAAGTCCTTTTTCGTTGGCGACAATTCCTAATTGTTGCAGCCGTGCTTGATAGGCTGAACTGCTGAGGCGAATGCGAGACTGGGCTACTTCTAAAGCAGATTTAGTTCGTTTGAGTTGAGCCTCTGCTTCTAGAACTTCCCGGCGGCTCAGAGCTTTGGTAAGTTGAGCTTTTGCTTCTCCAACTTTGCCTTGAGAATCGCGCAATTCCCGCATTGGCAGGTCTACTTCGGCTTGTTTGATTTCGACTTGGGCTTTGATAACTTCGGGACGGCTTTTGGCCTTAGCAACAGCGGATTTTGCTTCTGCAAAATGAGCTTGCGATTCCAGCATTGCACGCCGTGCGATCGCCCCTGATGCCACTAATTCTTTGTCGCGATCGAACTGTTCTTTTGCAACAGTTAATTCCGTTTCGGCTCGCGCTATTTCGGCTTGCGATATTTCAACTTGACGCTGATAGTTTTCTTTGGCAACTTTGACAACAGAACGATTATTTACTAATTTTTGTTCTTGTTCGTATTGCTGAGTTACCGCTATCAGTTGAGTTTTGGCTTGGGCGATTTCTGCTGCGGATATTTGCAGTTGGCGATCGTAATTTTCTTGAGCTAAGTTAAAGTCAGCCTGCGCCTGTTGCAAATTGCCTTCAGCTTCGGCTCGTTTTGAAAGAGATTCAACGCGCAATTGCCCTAATTCCGAACTAGATAAAACAGCCAGGGTTTGACCTTTGGAAACCTTATCCCCAGGCTTGACTAACAATTCTACCACCGTACCAGTAACCGGAGCTCGAACTTCTACTTTTTGGTTTGGTAAAGTTTCAATTTGTCCGGTAGTTTTAATGCCAACAGATAGTCGTTGAGCTTTTACCGGTTCAACTTTAATGCCGATCCGTTTTGATGTTTCAGCATCAACAGAAATAGCAGCAGGAATTTGAGCAGCATCACCTCCGCTTTCGTGAAATTCATTACCATGTCCAGCATGAGCGAAAACGGCGGCGGGGGAACTTAGCAAAATTAGGATTAACAAAGTTCGAGAACAATTGCTAATAATTGGAATAGATTGAGAACATTTGTGAAATATCATCGTTGGCATTATCCTTGAAATCAGGTTGAGTGCCAAAGGCTTAGCGGTTAGTATTGCTAAAATAAGCAGGTGAACCCAATTAACTGGAACTACTTATTAGCATTTTGTCAGAAGCGACCGTCAAGCAATGACCAAGAGCTAAAATGCTCTACTCAACCTAGTATTTCACTGCCAAATGAAATTAGGATGAAATTTCCGTTAGCAACCGAGATGTCCGCCGATTTCTAAAATACTAAAATAAGTTGTACCTAATACCAAGCGACTCTTCTGTAGCTGTTTTTCGCGTTTTGCGATCCCTGCTTGCGCTTCAATTTCTTTTGTCAATTCGCTCACTAGCTTTTCTACAGCTACATTTGAGTCATGGGTTGTCTTTAATTCCAAGCTGTTCAAAATCATAAACTGCACCTTTTACATAGCGTTTGACTGACTTCTATACTTTAGAGCGACTCCTCCTCAATTGTCTACAGTATTTTTACGTAAAAAATGAAATGAGCTAGAATCAGACAACTTCTGATAGCAGCGATCGAGCTAAATTACTATTTATACCAAGCTTTACGCCACTGTTTCATTTGGTGGATTTATTGCTTTTGTGAAGCAAGTATTTCGTGACATCTTGACATGGTGTGACTCATGTCACTCACTTTCTGGCTTTGTGTCACATTTTCTTTCTGAAGCTAAATCACTGTTTGTACCAAGCTTTACGCCACTCTTTCATTTGCTCGATTTCTTTTTTTTGCGAAACCAGAATCTCTTCCGATAACTTCTTCATTTCCGGCCGCTTCGACTTCTTCAAAGCATCTTCGGCCATCACCAAAGCTCCCTCGTGGTGGGGAATCATCGCATTCAGAAACCGCAAATCAAATTGATCGTCAGCAGCACCTAAATCCATCGTCATCATCATGCTTTGCGTTTGTTCGGGAGTCATTGCCATCATGTGACCCATTGGAGCGTGATAAGCCATCGGTGTATTATCGGCTTTTGGATACCAAGTTTTTCGCCACTCTTTCATTTGACTAATTTCGCGTTTTTGAGCGACAATCATCTCATTTGCGATTTTTTTCATTTCCGGGCGTTTCGATTGTTTCAGTACATCTTGAGCCATGTTGACAGCACCTTGATGATGAACGCTCATCCCATCAATAAATCGCAAATCGTAGTCGGCATCAGCAGGGCCTAAGTCCATTGACATACTGTGATCCATCCCAGCCATATTGTGGCTTTTGGCCATGTCTTGTTTGCTACTGGCTGGGGTTGCTGCGGTAATCTTTGGGGTTTGAGTTTGAGTTGAAGGGGCTTTTGAACAAGCTGCAAGGACTCCGCTGGTTAGGGCGGTTGCACAGGTTAATGTCAGCGCTGTCAAGCTGGTTTTTAATGAGATTGATTTCATAGTTTTTATATCTTTTAAATTGCCACTTATATTTATATTGCCACATAGAGATGAAATTAGGATGAAATTCGGAAAAATCTAAAATCGAGAATTTAAAATATACAATTGATTTGACTCTCTTGCTAACTGGAGACTGTATAATTAGATTAATTCATCGATAAAACAGAGTGGTTTCTGCTGAGGTTAAAATTATGACTCTACAATTGAAAGTTCCGACAATGGCTTGTTCTGCTTGTTTGAATACGATCGCACAAGCAGTCAAAACCCTCGATCCAGCAGCCGCTGTTGAGGCCGATCTCAAGACAAAATTGGTGACAATTCAAACTGTGAAGCCGGAAACTGAAGTCAAATCTGCGATCGAAACGGCTGGCTATCCAGTCATCTGAAACCAGAATATTGCCAATTTCCCAATCCTTATTTCAGAGTGCATATATGGAAAATCTCACACTCAAACTCCAAGGCATGAGTTGCGCCTCCTGTGCCTCTTCTATTGAACAAGCAATTAAATCTGTTCCTGGCGTTATTGAGTGCAATGTCAACTTTGGCATGGAACAAGCAAGCATCCAATACGACTCCGAGAAAACCAGCTTAGCAACAATTCAAGAAGCTGTTGATGCTGCGGGATACAAAGCTTTGCCACTTCAAGAAATGGCTGCGGGTGAGGATGATGCCGATCGCAAAAATCGCCAAGCTGAATCTCGAATTTTGCAGCGGAAACTCTGGACATCAGGTATCATCAGCATCCTACTACTTGTGGGTGGTATTCCGGCGATGACTGGCTTGCACGTGCCATTTATTCCCGCATGGCTGCACAATTTTTGGCTGCAATTAGCGCTGACATCACCCGTACAATTTTGGTGCGGCAAATCGTTTTATGTGGGAGCTTGGAAATCCCTAAAACGGCGGGTAGCGACAATGGATACCCTGATTGCTTTGGGTACGAGTGCTGCTTACTTTTATTCTGTATTTGTGACATTTTTTCCCGGTTTCTTCACTGCCCAAGGTTTGACTCCTAGCGTTTACTACGAAGTTGCTGCTAGCGTTGTCGCCTTAATTTTGTTGGGTAAAACTCTAGAAAATCGGGCGAAGGGAGAGACTTCCGAAGCCATTCGGAAACTCATGGGTTTGCAAGCGAAAACTGCTCGAATTCTTCGCAACGGACAAGAGTTAGAAGTGCCATTAGCTGAAGTCGAAATAGGTGACATCGTGCAGGTGCGGCCGGGAGAGCAAATCCCCGTAGATGGAGAAGTTATCGAAGGCTCTTCGACAGTAGACGAAGCAATGGTTACGGGAGAAAGTTTGCCTGTCAAAAAGCTGCTTGGCGCTGAAGTTATCGGAGCCACAATCAACAAAACTGGCAGCTTTAAGTTTCGCGCGACAAGAGTTGGCAAAGATACATTTTTAGCTCAGATTGTCAAGATGGTGCAGGATGCCCAGGGTTCTAAAGCACCGATTCAAAAATTGGCCGATCAAGTGACAGGCTGGTTTGTTCCCGCAGTAATTGCCGTGGCTTTAGCTACTTTTATCATCTGGTTTAATGCGACGGGAAACTTGACTTTGGCAACGGTGACAATGGTGGAAGTTTTGATTATTGCCTGTCCCTGCGCTTTGGGTTTGGCGACTCCGACTGCGGTGATGGTTGGAACTGGCAAAGGTGCAGAAAATGGAATTTTAATTAAAGGAGCCGAGAGTTTAGAATTGGCTCAAAAAATTCAAATTATTGTGTTAGATAAAACTGGAACTCTCACGGAAGGCAAGCCGACTGTCACTGATTTTGTAACAATTAAAGGAACGGCAAATAGTAATGAGTTAAATTTGCTGCAATTGGCTGCGTCTGTTGAGCGAAATTCCGAGCATCCTTTGGGTGAAGCTGTTGTGAGATATGCTCGATCGCAAGAAGTAAGTTTAACAGATGTTAAGGATTTTGAGGCGATCGCCGGGAGTGGCGTGCGCGGGATTGTAGCCGGAAAGCCGATCGCCCTTGGAACGCTCAGATGGATGCAGGAACTAGGTTTTGATACAGAATATCTGGAACTGCGCGCCAGAGCTTTGGAATCTGCCAGCAAAACGGTTTTTTGGATAGCTGTAGAGGGGAAAATTGAGGCAATAATGGGTATTGCCGATGCCCTCAAACCATCGTCAACGCAGGCGGTGAAAGCGCTGCAAAAACTCGGTTTGGAGGTGGTGATGTTGACTGGGGACAACCGCGCGACTGCGGAGGCGATCGCCCTTTCTGCTGGGATCGATCGCGTTTTTGCCGAAGTTAGACCAGACCAAAAAGCAGCTCAAATCAAGGCACTGCAAGCACAAGGCAAGATTGTAGCGATGGTGGGAGATGGGATTAACGATGCACCAGCTTTGGCCATAGCGGATGTCGGAATTGCGATCGGCACCGGCACAGATATTGCGATCGCAGCTAGCGACATTACCCTAATTTCTGGAGACTTGCAAGGCATAGTTACAGCAATTCAACTGTCGCGCGCCACCATGCGAAACATCCGCGAAAATCTGTTTTTTGCATTCATTTACAACATCGCCGGAATACCGATCGCAGCGGGCATTCTGTACCCAATTTTTGGCTGGCTGCTCAATCCAATTATCGCGGGTGGAGCAATGGCTTTTAGTTCAGTTTCCGTACTGACTAATGCTTTGCGATTGCGTAGTTTTAAACCCAAATCTATTGCCTAAATTAGGAGGAATTAGATAAATGTTATATCAGCGTCAAATTTGGGGGACTCTCGCGAGTGTAGGAATTGCGATCGGCATAGCATCGGGAGTTCAAGCTGCCGAAATGTCCGTCGATCACTCTAATTCAACAACTCAATTCCGCAGCATTGAACAGCCACTAGGTTTAAAAGTTGGTGTCACAATAGGTGGCTTGACATTAATTGGTTTGGAGTTGTGGTGGTTTTTGTTCAATAAAGCTAAAGGACAACAAGCTAAATCTATGCAGGGAATCCAAGAGTTAACTATTACTGTAGACGGCGGTTATGAGCCTGCTACCGTAGTTGTAAAAGTTGGTCAATTAGTCAGGCTAAATTTCTTGAGGCGCGATCCCAATAGTTGTTTGGAAAAAGTGTTGTTACCAGATTTTCATATTATGCGAGAATTACCACTAAATCAGGTAACGGCTGTTGAGTTCACCCCTGACAAACCTGGACGATACTCATTTACTTGCGGCATGAATATGTTTCGGGGTGTGGTAGAAGTACAAGCGTAACACAGGAGTCTGCGGCAATTGTGACGGTGGCTGCGCGAGTTTTTTCAGCAATAAATCGCTAGAATTGATGGAAGCTTAAAAATTTCGGAGTCACATAAATGCAACTACTACACACGATGCTGCGAGTCGGAAACTTAGAAGAGTCTGTCAAATTTTATACCGAAGTGCTAGGGATGAAACTGCTGCGGCAAAAAGAGTATCCAGATGGTAAATTCACCCTGGCTTTCGTCGGTTACGGCGATGATTCCGACCATACGGTTTTGGAATTAACTTACAACTGGGGTGTCGAAAAGTACAATTTAGGGGATGCTTATGGCCATATTGCGATCGGCATTGATGACATTTATGGCACTTGCAATGAAATCAAAGCTCGCGGTGGTAAAGTTAGTCGCGAACCTGGCCCGATGAAACACGGTTCAACAGTCATTGCTTTTGTCGAAGATCCAGATGGATATAAAGTTGAATTAGTGCAACTAAAAAATCGATGTGACTAATCCGGTTTCCCATCGCCCCTCGTTACCAGCCAGGGGCTGGCAACGCATTTCACTCTTGTTTTACCTCCCTCGTTCAAACCAATAAAATAATCCAACTCAAAAATCAATCAAATCAACTAATGGCCTTGCCGTGTCCTAAATTCAGGTTATATTAATTCCGACTTCTTCCTTCTGCTATAAAATGCTGCCATCAGGCATCATTGTTTCTTTCAAATGAGCTTCACTTAGATTAGCTCCTGCCAAATTTGCCCCTCTCAGATTTGCCCCCGTCAAATTTGCTCCTCTCAAGTCAACTTTGCCAAGATTTGCCCAACGCAAATCAGCGCCTTTCAACTCTGCAAAACTAAGATTTGCCCGAAAAAGATAAGCTCCAGTTAGGTGAGCTTCCGTGAGATTAGCTTTATAGAAATTAGCAACATAAAAATGCGCCTCAATCAACTGTGCTTGACTGAGATTGGCTTGACTGAGATTAGCATTATTGAGGTTTGCCTTAATCGCATTAACACGACACATCACCGTACCGATTAAGCTAGCATCTCCTAAATCAGTCTGTTGGAGATTAGCACCGCTCATGTCCGCCCCAATTAAATTGGCAAAGCTCAAGTCTGCTCCTGCCAAGTCGGCTTCCTGGAGGTTAGTTCCAGTTAAATTAGCTTTAACCAAGTTAGTTTCGACCAGTTGAGCATACGCCAAATTAGCCAGACTAATATTAGCTTCGGCAAGGTTGGCTGCAATCAATTTAGCCTTAAATAAGTCGATTTTGAACAAATTAGATCGCCCAAGATTCGCACCTCTGAGATTAGCTTCAGCCAGGTTAGCTTCACTAAGATCTGGTTCAATATTTGGGTGAAGATTTCTCCATTCAATCCATGTAACAGCACCCCGTTTCAGCAGCGCCAAATGCTCTTGATTTGCCATAATTTCGTCTCCTTAAATGGCTATTCCTTGCGCCCTAAAATTGCTGGATTTTCGCGACCTGCCACACCTTCAATAGCAGCAATTGCCGCCTGGGAACCTGCGATAATATCTCGTTCTGCTCCACCGAGGTAAAGCCGTCCAAAACTACCTACAGCCTGAACCTCTAGGATGTTAATAGATGCGCCCTTTTCCGCTTCATTTGCCGCTAGTGCTGCATAAGCCGCCGGCTCTACTTCTAAAACATAAAGCGTTTGTCCCGCCAACAGCAACTGTCCGCGACGGGTGCGGTTGATTAATTGCGTTTGGTGAGGGTCGATGTTGCGAATAATTTGGCTGGAAATAACTCGCGGTTTAATACATTCTTCTCTGCGAACTCCGATGAATTCTAGAATCGCTTTCCCCGCAGCCCTAGTTTCCCCCTGCTGGCCCGAATGCACTTCCAGAAGGCCGTACAAACGTTCGACTATTTGCACTCCAGGGCGCACAGAGGCGGATTTGAGGGCGACATCGGTAATTCGGTTAATTTCGATACCGGGCGAGATTTCTATCCACAGCGACGCATCCCCCGGTAGTGGCAAGAATCCAGCGGCGATTGTGCCGATGTATGCTGCGTGCTGTGGCTGTAAATTGTCTAGAAAGACGTAGCTGCGTAGCTCTATGCCCAAAAGTTTTTATCTCCGTCGATCGATCTGTAACTGTTTTAGGTGCAAGATCTGAGTGTACCGCACAAGGAAAGCTAGAAGATCGATCACGGGTAAAGTTTGAGATCAATCTATAGTGATAGCTGGAATTTAGCAAAGTTTACTGCTACAGGTGGATTTTAATTGAGTGGGCGCTCGATATAGTTGTGATAGTTAAAGACTTTGCCAACAGAGAGCATCTTAGTTATGAAACGTTCTGATTTATCTAAAGTTATTGGTGCAGGAATTATCGCCGCTGGTTTAGCAATTGTACCCGCTAACTTGCCTGCTTCTGCTCAAACAAATACAGCTCCTGGTACTAACAGCACTACCACTACGACAACTCCTCGCTCGGATGTTTACCGTGCTGATGCTGATAACGATTTTGAGTGGGGATGGTTGGGTTTGCTCGGTTTGTCGGGTTTATTCGGTTTGATGCCGCGCAAGCGCGAAGAAAATGTCCGCCATACTACTACTACTGGCGATCGCGACTCGGCTGTTCGCACTGATTACTAATCCTGCTTTCATGTTTTTGCTGTGAGCGTTTTGCAGGGACAGGTTTCTTTCACCTGTGCGATCGTAAATAGGAATTTCTTGACCTCCACCTTTGGGGGGTCTTTTGTTTTATGAATTAATTACGAATTAAAAATCACCAAATGTTCAAGTCTGTGTCAAAATGATTTTACGAAATTTTCTAAGTTGGAAAAGTAACGATGACTATAAATCCTAAATTGCAGCGCGCATTCGAGCAAGGCCGCGCCCTGAAAATCATCAGCGGTTTGAATAATTTTGATGCCGCCAGAGTTGCATCTGTGGTAAAAGCAGCGGATCTCGGCGGTGCAACATTCGTCGATATTGCAGCCGATCGCGATTTGGTGATTATGGCAAAAAACTTGACAAATTTGCCAATTTGCGTATCGGCAGTAGAACCCGAAAAGTTTGTCTCAGCAGTAGAAGCCGGTGCTGATTTGATTGAAATTGGTAACTTTGACTCTTTCTATGCTTCAGGTCGCCGCTTTGAAGCTGCCGAAGTTTTGGAGTTGACTCGTGTAACGCGATCGCTACTTCCCAACATCACTCTTTCTGTGACTGTTCCCCATATTTTGACCCTGGATAAACAGGTGCAATTAGCCATAGAATTAGTCGCAGCAGGTGCTGATATCATCCAAACAGAAGGTGGTACCAGTGCTCAACCAGTTCACGCCGGTACTTTGGGATTAATTGAAAAAGCAGCGCCTACTTTAGCCGCTGCCTTTGAAATTTCTCGCGCCGTATCCATCCCCGTACTTTGCGCTTCTGGCATCTCAAATGTCACCGCACCCCTAGCTATTGGAGCTGGTGCTGCCGGTATTGGTGTCGGTTCTGCTGTCAGTCAACTCAATAGTGAAATCGCCATGATTGCGGTAGTTCGCAGTTTGGTTGAAGCTTTAGCTAAGGTAGAACGATCGCACTTAGTGACTTCAGTTTAATTAACTGAATTAACGCTCTTAAGACGAGTTTCCACTCGTTACCAGGCTCTGCCTGGTAACGCAGATCCAGAGGCTCTGCCTCAATGATTGATAAACCACACTGAATAATCATCCAAAAACTCATTGGTTGGGGAATTATCATCACTGGCTTCCAAATCTACCAGAGGCAAGACAAATTCTTTATTATCACTGAGACGCTTTACCTCTGCAAGTATGCCATCGTCATGATAGACAGAATCCTGAAACCGTTGAATTTCAAAAATGTCCGTGTAAGAAGGCTGAGTTTTTTTCAATCTTTGATATTCTTTTTTACTACCATCACCGATCACATACTCTTCTTCCCAAGGAAAGTCTTCTCTGCCTGTGACAGTACAAGGAAATTGTAAATTTTTATTGAGATATGCTAAATATCTGACGAGATTTTCAATGCCGACATCAATACTTTTGGAATGCAATATTTTAGCAATTTTTCGATCAAATTTTTTCATATCAAATGGTATCATTCCATCTCTACCTGTGAGCATTTCAGTTTCAAGCGAGTTAAATTCAGGCATTGCCCTCAACAGGTGCTCAATATCATTTAGTGGTTTTTGCCTTCTGCCTGCTACAATAGTTTCATCAAGCTGAATTGGAGGAAGCTCTGCTTCCGAAATAAAGGATTTGCTCTTGTTTGGGCGATCGTCAAATTTAGGCTTTTTAATTTTAGGCTTGTCAAATTTAGACATAACTGGATCTGGTTGTACTGGTTAATTAATAAAGTATATCTTGACAGAAGTACATTCACGTCTAATACATAGGAGGAAGCGACGATGCAACTATTGAAATCCCCTGATGAATCCCCAGTCTATCAAGGTCAATTTGGTGATTTTACGATTACTCAAAGCGATCGCACCGGAGTGATCATCTATCGCACAGGGTTAGGGGTAGCGGCTGCTTGTTTTGCGATCGGCACTACTCTCGTACTACAACAAGGTGACAACCCGATCGCCATCCAAGCAATCACACCTATTTTTGCTTGTTTCTGGATAGCTTTAGGCGTTAGTTTGGCAACTATTCATATCTACATGATTGCCTTACATCGACTGTTACAGCTATTTTGGGCGATCGGAGGTGCCGCAGCACTTTTTGTCACCATACAAAGCACAGAACCCCTAGCCTTGGCCGTTTACGAACATCCAGCAACCATGTGGGGAATTGGTTTTATGTTCGCGGCCTTAAATGGTATCTATTTCAAAGAAGCTTTCTGTTTCAATCGTTTAGAAACTAAATTCTTAACCCCTGGAGTTCCTTTATTAATTGTTGGACACATATTTGGTTTTCTGGAATTGGAAAACAAGCAGTTATTAATAGCAGCTTGGGCAGTTTTATTTATCATCTTTGCTGTCCGCAAATTCTTTCAGCCCATACCCCAGGATATTGGGGATAAAAGCGTTTTTGAGTACATAGAAGAAGGAAGAAGGAAGAAGGGAGATGGAATAAAAACAATGGTTTCAAGCAAGAACGAAGAATGAAGTTTGTGAAAAACAGAGAAAAATGCGAATCCGTTTAATACGTCGCCAAGAAATGTGGGCAATTACCAGAGAAGGTTGGGTAATTGCCATGATTGGATTAATAATTTCAATGATGTTAATAGTCAACAATATCCATCCATTTTTTGCAGTAAATTCCCCGGTAAAAGCAGATACTTTGGTAGTCGAAGGCTGGTTGCCAGATTATGCGATAGAAAGTGCGATCGCCGAATTTAAACAAGGCAAATATCGCCAACTGATCACCACAGGACTGCCCCTAAGCAAAGGCTATTATTTAGCTGAATACAAAAATTATGCTGAATTGACAGCCGCCACTTGTATCGCCCTAGGATTTGATCGCGATCGACTAATAGCCGTACCAGCAGAGAATGTGATAAAATATCGGACTGCCGCTTCTGCGATCGCACTTCGAGACTGGCTTGCTACTTCATCCTTAAAAGTTGACGCAATTAATCTGTATTCTTTTGGAGCTCATGCCCGCAGAAGTTGGCTCATTTTCAAAGAAGTGCTGCATCCAGAAATCAAAGTTGGGGTTATCGCTGCGGAAACACAAGATTACAATCCCCAAGAATGGTGGAAATCCAGCGAAGGTTTTCGGACAGTCACAGGAGAAATAATTGCTTATCTTTATGTCCGTTTTGTCAGTTGGAAAACCTAGATCTAAACGGAGGAGACGGCAATGCCGTGTCCCTACCCCAAAATAATTGTAGGGAAACGGCACTGCCGTATCCTGACTTAGATCTAAACG
>JAYSVM010000002.1:0-2974 GCA_043718495.1 Oscillatoriales bacterium
AATCAATTCTTGATTTGTGGGTGAGGCCAGGGCGGGTTTATAAAATTTCAATTATGTTGGTGAACCCGCCCCTACAGGCATGATAAAATCTTGGATAAATTTCAGGGTAAAATATTTAATAAAATCTGTAGGGGCGGGTTCACAGATAATTCTTGGTGCCAACAGATAATCTTGATAAACCCGCCCGCACCCAACAGTGAGGCCAGGGCGGGTTTATAAAATTGGTCGGTCGGTGTCAATTATGTTGGTGAACCCGCCCCTACGAATTCTTGATAATGAATGTACAATATCTCATTTAAATTCGTTACAAAATCCGTTGCCGAACCTTCTTTTCAATATACTGCTGGTGGTAATCCTCTGCCATATAAAATTCACCAGCGGGTTTGATTTCGGTGGCAATATCTTTATCATATTTACCGGATATTTGCAACTTTTGTTTAGACTCGCGGGCGGCTTTTTCCTGTTCAGAATTGTGATAGAAAATCACAGATCTGTACTGTTCACCCCGATCGCGCCCTTGACCATTAATTTGCATAGGATCGTGACAATTCCAGAAAATCTCTAGTAGGGTTTCGTAACTAATGTGCGATCGATCGTACTCGATCAGCACTGACTCAGCGTGACCGGTGATGCGGGCGCAAACATCCAGGTAGCAGGGATTTGCCCAATGACCTCCTGTATAGCCCACAGCAGTCGAGACGACTCCTGGAACTCTGCGAAACCCCTCCTCAACTCCCCAGAAACAACCGGCGGCAAATGTGGCTTTTTCCATTGTGCTATACTCCTATTTAAAATTTATTGACAGATTCCCATTAATGTGCATTCCCAAACCAATCTGGGCTGCACATAGTTGAGTAAATATTGTCGGGCTTTTTCTAAGGGCTCTAAGGGCGATCGGCTAATTCTCCCTGCTAAAAATTGCTGCCAATAACAGTGTTGTAAATAATCGATTAACCATAACTGAGATTCAGTATCCAAAGTTTTATCAATTTCCTTAGCCAATTCTAAAGCCGATCGCAAATTTTGAGGCAACACCTTCACCTTTTGCAGCAAATCATCCGGCATCGATTGCAGTTGCTGCCAAATCGCAATTGCCTCTCCAGGACTGCCCTGAGCCATTCCCATCACCTCGGAATTCGACAAAATCTCTCCGAACCCCCCTTGCTGCAATACCTTTGCCATAGCTGCGGGATTCAGTCGATTAAACTGGATTTTTTGACAACGAGAAATCAAGGTTGGTAGCAAAGAGTCAACACTTGGAGCAATTAAAATTAGTGCCGCTTTTCCCGGTTCTTCCAAAGTTTTCAATAAGCCATTTGCCGCGCCTTCACCCATTGTCTCAGCTTGTTCCAAAACTACAATTGAGCGGGCAGATTCTAGCGGTGGTCTACTGAGAAAACTACCAATTTCTCGTACCTGTTCTAATCGAATTTGCGGCGGTGATTTCCGCTTCAAACCAGCTTCTTCGGCTTCCTTTGGTGACAGCCGTTTACCTTGGTTCATGTAACTTGGTTCTACCCACAGCAAGTCTGGGTGATTTCCCAGACGCACACGATTTTGCACGGAGGCAATTAATCGTGGTTCCGTAAGATTTGCCGAGAATAAAAGTTCAATGAAACATCTCGCAGCTAAGCTTTTGCCGATACCGTTAGAACCTACAAATAAATAGCCGGGAGCAATTCGATTTTGGGAGACTGCTTCAGTCAGCAATTCTGCTGCTTGAGTTTGTCCGATTAATGATTCAAAATAATCCATAATTCAAGATTCAGAACGGTTTGAATATCCCCAAGCTGCTAACTTAGCACTGAAAATAGTTTCAATTTCCTTGGCGATCTCATCTTCAGCGCGATCGCCATTAATCCGCACAATGCGATCCGGATTTTGTCGGGCTAACTCTGTAAAACCTTGTTGTACCCGCTGGTGAAACTCCAAATTTGCTTGTTCCATGCGATCGGGCTTTCCCCTAGCCTTTACCCTCGCCAAACCCGCTTTCACATCGATATCTAGCCAAAAAGTTAAATCGCTTTGCAAGCCGCCAGTCGCAATTTCGTTCAGTTGTTTAATCAAATTCAAGTCAATACCGCGGCCATAGCCCTGATAAGCAATAGTAGAATCAGTAAAGCGATCGCAAAAAACCATTGTCCCGATGGCCAACTTCGGTTTAATAAAAGTTTCGACGTGCTGAGTGCGATCGGCAGCATACATCAGTAATTCTGCTCGATCTGATACTAATTCATCAGAACTCTGTTCAAGCAATAAGCTTCTTAATGCCTTTCCTAACTCAGTCCCTCCAGGCTCACGAGTAGCAACATAACCTTTTATAGTAAAGCATTTTGCTTGCAGCCAATGTATCAATCGCTGCATTTGTGTACTTTTTCCTCCACCTTCAACTCCTTCAAACACGATCAGTTTGCCATTCATTAATTTGCCTTTCAATTTAAAAAAATAAATGATTATTTGCCTGGATATCTCTTCTAGATTATGTATGATAATAAAGTGTCAATGCCTCACGGTTGAAATTTTTTATGGCTCGCTATACTGGTTTTTTTATCGTTGCCGTTCCCATCGACCGTCTCCGTCACTCTTTGATAGAGATTTTAGAGTCATGCAATCTTGATATTATCTACAATACAGGAGATTCTGTCATGGCTCGCGAACTTCCTGGTCAAGTTTCAGTACCTAAGCTGGTCATCGCAGAAGTCCTGATTGATCAAAACATGAGCAGTGAATCAGAGGTTCGCATCAACTTCGTGCTGAAAAATGACGAACTTCCCCTCAAAACTAATAACCACTGCCGTCAGATGTTTGAGCTAGTCTGTCATTCAATTATGAATAACCGTAACTGGCGGCTGTTAGAAAGTATGGCACTTTAGTCATTAGTCATTAGTCATTGGTCATTGGTCATATCAAATTCGGTCGCATCGGAATTATTAATATTACTCACAGCCAGGACACGGCAGTGCCGTCTCCCTAC
>JAYSVM010000011.1:0-8597 GCA_043718495.1 Oscillatoriales bacterium
GCAGTGCCGTGTCCCTACCGAAAATAATACTGTAGGGACACGGCACTGCCGTCTCCTAATTTCTTGTTTTAAGTTCCAGTAAAAATTTTAATCCTTTCGACAATCAACTTTTTAATAATCACAAAAGAGAGTTTCGCGAGTCTCTCTACCTGTTACTGGATTAGTGCCTTTTGCTACTTTACAAAGTTTTGCCAGCATATCATCTCGCAGCAGTGTCTCAGTAAAGTCAGCACCATCAATGATTGCTCCTTCCAGTTTGGTATTGTAAGCAAAAGCTCCCTCAAGGATCGCATTCGTTAAATTTGCTTTCATCATCCGAGCCAAATCTAAGGTAGCACCGGTCAGATTTGCGCCGGTGAGATTTGCTTCTTCCATGTTGGCACCAAATAAGCTGACACCTTGCAAATCTGCATTGCTAAAATTGCTGTTGCGAAGATTAGCTTTGTTGAAGCTGTCGTCATTCAGAGCTCGCCCACTAAAATCAGCGCCAACTAGGATTTCTTTGTCGTGATCTAAAGCGAGAGCCGGTGCGGGATTGATACCGATCGCACCTGTGACAAATATTGCTAAAATAACGAAACTCAGCAAGAAAGTATAAATATGTTGGCGAATTCGAGAATTCATAAGAGTTACAGCTAATGAGCGGTGACAGTTCAGAGTTGAATCTTAGCAGAAAAGGCGATCGCCCGGTCGCATCTACTGACTCCAATTCCCCCCCATCTCCCAACTCTCGCGACATCGGCACTTTAGGAGAAAACTTAGTCGCCGAGTGGTTGCAGCACCAAGGCTGGGAAATCCTACACCGGCAATGGCACTGTCGCTGGGGAGAAATTGACATCATTGCACTGGGAATAGATGAAAGGTGCGAAATCAATAAAAATCAGGAATATTCCCAATTCCCAATGCCCGATTCCCAATGCCCGATTCCCAATTCCCCCTTCCCCATTCCCAATGCCCAATTCCCAATTCCCAATTCCCAATTCCCAATTCCCAATGCCCAATGCCCAATTCCCAATTCCCAATTCCCAACTTTAGTATTTGTAGAGGTCAAAACTCGGCGTCGGGGAAATTGGGATGCAGATGGAATGCTAGCTGTTACTGTAGCCAAACAAGCAAAACTTTGGCAAACAGCCGAAATATTTTTAAGCAATCATCCAGATTTAGTCAATCACTCTTGTCGGTTTGATGTCGCCCTTGTCAGGTGCGAACCGATCAGGCAAAAGAATCATAAAATATTACCATCAACGGCTGCGAACTCTCAAGTCTCACTTACTGGAAGCAACCGCTTTACTTTGCAACAATATATTCGATCGGCTTTCAGCAATTAAAAATGTCACCCGATTTGAGATTGTAGGTGTTAGATTGTAGATGTTAGAGTACGGAATTGCTCAAGTCGCGGCGATCGGCATAACAGGCAATTTCTTCGCCAATCAACTTAGGCCAGAGTTTCGGGACAATATCCCAGACCCTTGACAAATTGGTGGCGAAACGCTTCAATTTCTCTACGATCGGGACTTCCGTGACAAACCACCGCAACCTGGTACCGGCGCATCACGCTCAGGGGCGACTGTCCCGTTTCCAAACTCCAAAGTGCCATTTGGAGCCGAATTTCAGGATCGTAAGGAATCCCAAGTTCATTCATAAACGCCCGGAAATCCCCGTGCATTTCTGGAGTTAAATATTGGCTCATTTTCACTTTCACCACCCAGCCGTCAATTTGGTGAATAACAGTGATAAATTGCAAAGGAAGATGATGAGCCGTGCGTAGGTAATCCACGACTCTCAGAGTAAGGCTAGTATTGGCGATGTAGTAGAGGTATTCCATAACGTTCCTTTTGAGCAAAGCTGATGCTACATCTCTATCCTCGCGGACTATACCCGCCACCACAAGGGGAAAAGCACCCGACTTTGGATGGGGGTTTTTACCCAATTTGTTGCCTAGTTGACAGATTTTTGACAGGAATTCACGAGATGACAGAGATAGACTGGTCTTTGGACAGTTATGACTACGAACTCCCGCCCGATCGCATTGCCCAAAATCCCGTAGTGCCGAGGGACAGTTCCCGCTTGCTGGCAGTAGATTCTCCCAGCACTCAACAACACCGAATTTTCCATGATTTGCCCGATTTACTGAACCCAGGCGATTTACTGGTATTGAACAATACTCGTGTCCTCCCAGCTAGGCTTTTCGGGCACAAACCCAACGGCCCAGCGGTGGAGATTTTGTTAATGGAAGAACGACAGCATAACTGCTGGCTGGCCTTGGTGAAGCCGGGAAAACGTTTGAAATTAGGCGCAAAAATTGAGTTCGATCCCATCGCCCCAGATTGCCATGAGGAAATCGCAGGCCCATGTTGCTGCATTCCTCAAGGTACTGTCTCCGTCGCCACACTACCCGATCATCGCCTGACTGCGACAGTTATAGCCAGAGATGACGCCACAGGAGGGCGTTTGTTAGAGTTTAATCTGCCGACAGAGACTTCTCTAATACCGTTTTTGGACGAATATGGCCACGTACCGCTCCCACCATACATTGATAATTCCCAAGCTGCGCCAGAACAGTATCAGACTGTTTACGCCGATCGACTAGGGGCGATCGCAGCACCCACTGCCGGTCTACACTTTACCGAAGACCTGTTTAGCCGTCTACAGGAGCGGGGAATCGAAAAAACTTTTATCACCCTCCACGTTGGGGTAGGAACTTTTCGCCCCGTAGAGGTAGAAGATGTGACGACTCACAAAATGCACGGAGAATGGCTAGAAGTGTCTGCTGCTACGGTTGAAAAAATCCGCGAAACCAAGGCTAGAGGCGGGCGGATTATTGCCGTGGGTACAACAGCAGTACGAGCTTTAGAGGGGGCGGCGGCGGCAATAGAAACCCCAATCGGTGATTCTCCCTTGCAACCTTTTTCCGGCCAGACAAATTTGTTTATTTATCCGGGCTACAAATGGCGGGTTGTAGATGGGATGATTACCAATTTCCACTTACCCCGCTCTACTTTGCTGATGATGCTTAGTGCCATGATTGGTCGATCGCGGATGCTAGATTTGTATCAAGAGGCGATCGCTCAGCAGTACCGCTTTTATTCCTTTGGCGATGCCATGCTGATTTTGCCACAAGCAAAAACAGATTAAATAATAGGGCATTGGGAGGAACCCAATGCCCTGTATTCCCTGTTTATTCTTCGTCTTCTGCTTCATTACCAGGATACACAAAGCTGTTGGAACGCCCAGTCAGAACGGATTTGCCTAGGGACAAAGCTTTCTGAGCTGCCACTACAGCTTTGCGCTTCCAAGTTGCCTTACGCATATTCTTCTTGGATTTTGAGGTTTTCTTCTTAGGAACTGCCATGACTGTAAATACTTGCTGCTGATATAGACAAACAAACATTCTAGCCGATTTTGCCCACCATCGTGACACGCGATCGACGGAAATGCCATTGAAATGACCAATCAATCGAAAATGCAAAACCCAAAATCCCAAATTGCCCCATGCCCTATGCCCCATGCCCCATTCCCCATTCCCCATTTCGAGTGAGTAATTCTGCGTAGTAATTCTTAACGCCAGCAACATATTCCCAGGGTCGAGAGCTTGGTACACTAGATACTGTGGAAATTATCACAGCTTTGCCTCCCTTGATTCCAGTGGGAGCGCGCTACCGTAGTTGCCTGAAAAAATGAGACACGCAGGCGATCGCAAGTACCCGAAACCTGAAACTCAAAGTAGTTATAACCAGAAATCCAATAAAAATATGGTAGATTCCCTCAGAAAACCCACTTTTGAAGAAACTCGGCAGGAAGCGAAAGTTCCAGCAAAAGAAACTATCCTCACTCCGAGATTTTACACAACAGACTTTGAAGAGATGGCCAAAATGGACATCTCCATCAACGAAGCCGAACTAGAAGCAATTATCCAAGAGTTCCGCGTTGACTACAACAAAAACCACTTCGTCCGGGATGAAGAGTTCGCTCAATCTTGGGATCACATCGACGGCGAAAAGCGACGCTTATTCATTGAGTTTCTCGAACGCTCTTGCACCGCAGAGTTTTCTGGCTTCCTACTCTACAAAGAATTGGGACGCAGACTCAAAGGAAAAAATCCAGTCTTAGCCGAAGGTTTCTTGCTGATGTCGCGCGATGAAGCCCGCCACGCAGGTTTCCTAAACAAAGCAATTTCAGACTTTGATTTATCCCTCGATTTAGGCTTCCTCACCAAGAGCCGCAGTTACACATTCTTTAAACCAAAGTTCATTTTCTACGCTACTTACTTATCTGAAAAGATTGGTTATTGGCGCTACATCACGATTTATCAGCACTTAAAAGCTCATCCTGAACACCAAATTTATCCAATTTTCCGATTCTTTGAAAATTGGTGTCAAGACGAAAACCGTCACGGAGACTTCTTCGACGCGGTGATGAGAGCTCAGCCTCAGATGTTGAACGATTGGCGTGCTAAACTTTGGTGCCGTTTCTTCCTGCTATCGGTATTCGCCACAATGTATCTCAATGATATCCAACGTGGTGGTTTTTATCGATCGCTCGGACTAGATGCTCGCGAGTACGACATCGAAGTCATCAAAAAGACCAACGAAACCGCCGGCCGAGTATTCCCAGTCATGTTAGATGTGAACAATCCAGAGTTTTATCAACGCCTGGATGTTTGTCTCAAGAACAATCAAGAATTGACAGCAATTGTCGAGTCCAATACTCCAAAATTCTTGCAATTGTTCCAAAAACTGCCTCTGTATTTGTCCAACGGCTGGCAATTAATCAAGCTTTACTTCATGAAGACAATTGAGTCACCTTCTGTTGAAGGTGCAGTCCGTTAAGTTTTGATTTTTTATCCTCTGTTATGGCGGTTCTGTAGTAAGCAGAACCGCTTTTTTTCGGTATAATGTTAGTCCTTTCAGACCCGAAGAATTAGTATGATTGAACTGCGAAGACGTGTTCCCCGCAGGGGTTCCCGAAGGGTAGGACACGAAGTAAGAAGTAAATCCGGCATCGGAATCATTAGTGGCCGAAACTAGGAGACGGCAGTGCCGTGTCCCTACAATATTATTTTTGGTAGGGAGACGGCAGTGCCGTCTCCTCTATATCATAAGGAGTGCTCAACTCAGTATTTTTATTGGCAACCTCAAATCTAGCATCTACTATTTTCTGCTGTTATGAAACTCCACAAAAAACTATTCAACAAATCAACTTGGATTTTCCCCCTGGGAATGCTCGCTGTGTTCCTCTTTTCCTTAACTCTCCGATTTTGGGAACTAGAGCGATTTAACACTTTAGTATTTGACGAAGTTTACTACGCTAAATTTGCCAACGATTATCTAACGAAAACACCATTTTTCAACGCCCACCCGCCTCTGAGTCAGTACATAATTGCGATCGGCATCTGGATCGGAACTCACCTTCCCTTCGGCAAAACCGCCATCAACACTATGGCAGGTTCCAAACTTTCTCCTTGGGATTACCGCTGGCTAAACGCTCTCACAGGCTCCTTTATTCCCCTAGTCGTGGGAGCATTAGCCTATCAGCTAGTTAAACGCCCCAGTTATGCTTTTCTTGCAGCCTTATTTGCAGCTTGTGATGGTTTATTTTTAGTTGAATCTCGCTATGCCCTAAATAACATTTATCTAGTTTTATTTGGAATACTAGGTCAGTTGTTTATTTTAAAATCAGTCGAAGCCGAAGGCAAAAAACGCTGGACTTGGTTGATATTAGCAGGCATATTTTTTGGTGCTTCTGCTGCTATAAAATGGAACGGTTTATGGTTTCTATTCGGAACTTATTTACTTTTAATCTGTGCTTGGATAGTCCGCATTATTCAAAAGAATAGAGGAGAATCAGAATTTGAAAACCAGGGATTATCAAAATTACTTCCGGCAGAAAGTCCCGTACAAAAATTGACTAAACTCAATTTTGTAGAAGTGGGACTAAGTTTAGCGATTATTCCGATTGTAGTTTACAGCATCTCTTGGATTCCTCACCTGCAACTCAATCCAACACCAAATTTCTGGCAGATGCAAACAGAAATTTTGACCTATCACCAGCGGATTAAAAGCGGCCCAGATGTGCATCCTTATTGTTCCGCCTGGTACGGTTGGCCTTTGATGCTGCGCCCGATCGTCTACTTCTACAAAACAGCTACCAACAATGCACCACCAGACCCAGTTTTGCCATCTTTGCCAACTGGTGCAACTAAGGCAATCTTTGACGTTCACGCCATGGGAAATCCGGCTCTCTGGTGGCTCTCAACCTTGGCTTTAGTCTTAGTAATTGGAATTTTGGTTCACCGCTTATGGGTGTGGCTAGAAACCCGCAGCGAGGCTTCTGTGGAACTACTCGAACAGCACCAGCCGATTGTATTTCCGCCGACTACTGAAATGTGGCTGATACTCTATTTAATAGTTAACTGGGGAGCTAATTTGTTGCCTTGGGTAAAGGTGACTCGCTGCGTATTTTTGTATCATTATATGGGATGTTCTGTATTCGCAACCCTGGCACTTGCTTGGTGGGTTGACAGGTGGTTGCACAGCCCTCAAACTCGCCTCCGAGGGATGGGAGTAACAGTAATTTTTCTGGTTTTGGGTGGTTTTGCTTTCTGGATGCCTATTTATTTGGGACTCCCTTTGTCGGAACTTGAATGGAAAATTCGGATGTGGCTTCCCTCTTGGATTTAAGTTATCACAGAATATGTCATTGCGAGCTCTTAGCGAAGCAATCGCAATCGCTATGATATCATTCCGATGTTACCGAAAATAATATTACGCACAGATAACGAGATCATGTCATTATGTTTGAAGAATTACCAAAAAAAACAGCCGACATGGAAGCGATCGCCCCCAAACCCCATCTGATTGAAATTAACAAAGAAATCCGTGACTTGATTATAGACTATTCCATAGGAGCCGCAATTTTGGGACTGAATCCCCTGCCAAGAAGTCTCACTGTGACGCTGCTGGCTGCTAGTGTGTTGTTATTAAAAATGATGCGGGATATTGGGGCAAAATGGGGCCATCCAAAAGGTCAAGATCTTTTGGCAATTGGAGGTAATTTATTCGGTGGTTTTGGATCTTTTTGGATAGCATTTATGGCTTGGATCTCAATGTATGTTACGGGTTTGTTTGTACCGTTTGTTGGTAGTTTTGCTGTAGCATTATCGCTGTTTGCGCTTACTTGGAGGATTGGACAAGCAACGCATCTTTATTATGTCAGTGGTGTTCAAAATAGTCAATTTACTTATCTAAAATATAAAATATAAAATCTTTTAATTATGGTAAAGTATATTAAATTAAAAATTACCCGTAGACAATTATTACTCGGAGGATTAGCCGCAGCTTCCGCCGCGAAGGTAATACCTGAATATTTACGAATAAGAATAAAAAATGAACAGGTTCTAGAGTTACTAAACAAAAGAGACACGGATAAGTTTTTTCAACAAACCTTAGAAGCTGATGCTAAAAAAATTAATGAAGCGCGACTAATTCAAGCGTCTGTCAAGCTATCTCCCCCGCCCATTCCCTACAATCGTGAGATTTCTAAATTGCTGATTCAGTGCAGCAAATTAGCAACGCAACAATATCTCAAAGGCAAGATAGATCCTAGCTATAACGGTGATATTAAATCACTACCAGCTTACACAACTAAGTTCAAAGGCTATACTCAAGTTACTGCACTTAAAGGAGTAGAAGCAAATATTTCAGAAAAAATTGAAGTAGATATTCCCCAATCACGAATATCTCCAAATAACGAAACAGATCCGATCGGGGAAAATATCGGTAATGCTGAAAAAGCAATTGAAAATACTGCTAAAGAAGTAGTTAAGATTAAAAAGAAAATTCCGGTCTATTTTGGTTTTGTTCTGAGTTCAAAAAATCATAATATTATTGTCTTTCGTGGTACACAGAGAACAATTGAATGGGTACTTAATATTAATGCGGTTTATGCTACAAACGATCGCAAAGTTGCCAGTCTGTTGTCTGGTGCTATTCATCCTGGTTTTTCAGCGATTTACAGCAATATTTCCGATCAAACCCTTCAGGCTGCCAAAAAGCTCAATCCGTCGGTTCCTTGCTATCTATCGGGACACAGTTTGGGTGCTGCGATCGCGACTTTGGCTGCGATCGACATTGCAGTCAATATCCCTCGATTGCAAAAGCAGGTGCAGTTGTACAGTTATGCTAGTCCTAGGGTAGGCGATCGTGTTTTTGCCAGGGAACACAATCGAGTTGTCCCCAACAGCTATCGCGTCGTAAATTTGGCTGATGCCATTACCCTTGTACCTTTTACGGTATTCTTTAAAACTGAATATGTCCACGTTGGTGAAGAGTGGGCTTTTTTGGCGCAAAATGGGGATGTGATGCCAAATCATGTGGTGGATACTTACAAAAGTGCGATCGACAAACAAGCTGAGACAAATCAACCGCGAAATTATCCCAACTCAGGGTTGAAATAAAGCTAACTTGTTAATTACAATAGGGGCAATTATGGGTAATATCAATTCCGGTTGCAATGACCTATGATATAGAGGAGACGGCAGTGCCGTGTCCCTACAATTAATCTGCCGTAGGGACACGGCACTGCCGTCTCCTAATTTC
>JAYSVM010000101.1:0-17426 GCA_043718495.1 Oscillatoriales bacterium
ACTCAAAAGAGTATGCCGAGTGGCGTAGGGTTTTCGGTAAGGGATTTCCAGCGCCAATAGTGTAGGTTTCCAGCATTGAGCACGAAAATTGCCATGATCGATTATTTGTCCTTTTGGACTCCTGAAAATTAAACCACATGGATTTTCGTCGGTCTTAATAGATACAAGTAAATCAAAAATCCGCGTTGACATAATTAGCGTCCGAATAGATTCCCTGGTTTTAGGATTCTTTCGGATTTTTTTGTATTTACCTCGTTCGCGAGAGATTGATTGACTGATAAAAATCAAGCGTTTTTCTAGATCAATATTCTCCCAAGTCAGACCCACAGCTTCGCCCGTCCGAACACCTGAGAACAGCATAAACCGCACAAATGACGAGTACGAAGGTTGCACCAGATCCATGCGATCCAAAATTTTACCGATCTCTATGTCTGACAATGGAGCCTTCTTGTCGTCGGACTGTCGCCGTTCTTGCTCGTTTGCGGATCGAGAGCGAATCTTCTTAAGCGGATTATTCGCGGTCAAACCCTCGTCGATTGCCCATCGTAAACAAGATCTCAACATAGATAACCTGCGATTAAAAGTGCTGGCAGACAAACTGCAATTTGTTAGCCACTCAATCCGAAGAAGCGATGGATCGCCTCCCTTGATAATCATGGCTCTCACACAAGCGTAGTGATCTGCGGCAGTAGACGTCGCCAACTCAAGGGAATTAACCCATTTGTCCCACAACGTCAACCAACTTTCTTCACACTGAGGATAAAAGACCTCATTCGCAACGCATTGTGGCGATATAGCCCGATGCCGATACTTTTCTAGTGACGAATCAAAGTTTCCCGCCAAGATATCATTTTGAATTTTCACTCCAATGCTGGCGACAATTTGGCGATCGCGTTTATCACTCCATCTTCCTTTCGGCAAAGGGTGAAAACCAAAATTACGCCCTTCAACTGTAAACCTCAAGCGAATAGTGCCTTTATCTGGCTTAGGAATAATATCTTTCATGGAGAAATCTTGGCGAAACTACGTTAGCGGTAGATCCAAAAGATTCATCAAAATCGTAGAAACTTGACTACGAGAGAACGGGACAGACGGGGCTCGAACCCGCAACTTCCGCCGTGACAGGGCGGTGCTCTAACCAATTGAACTACTGTCCCTCGTTTTTGCTTGTTTTCCAAGCACAATCTCTATTATGCCTATGACCTTACCTTTTGTCAAGGGTTTTTTTGAACTTTTATTTTGAAGCCCAAAATTTGAGTCTCCTGCAACGGGCTGAAGTTGTTGTCACTCACCAAAATCAGGCCTCTGCTACCATCGCTTAACACCGGCCCCAATGTCAACCCCTCCATATTATCCAGAGGGATTTGCAGAGTTTCCAAATCTAGCAGCAGCCGTTTTTGAACCGGAGAAACCTCGCTGAGACGGCTTTTCAGGCTTTCGAGTCCTTCAATACGATCGCCCTTTTCCAGAGAAATCTCAAAAATTCTAATGGTATTTCCAGTTTCCAGAGAGAAAGCGCGCTCTAAACTCAGCAAGCGATTTTCGTCGATCGCCAATAAATCCACTAAACCATTAGTAGTAAATTTACCTGCCGGATTAGCGCCCGTTGGTAGCGGTTCAGTGATGTAGACAAACGATCGCCCTAAATTGCCACTAACCGCATCGTACCGCAAAATCCGGCACGGAGTACCACTTTGTAGAGAAGCTACCGCCCCATCTTGAACCAAGGCATTTTCTGTGGCTGTAAATAGATATTTGCGATCGGGCGTCAAAGTCAAACTTTCAAATGCTAGATTATTGCGGATGCCTTTACTGCCTTTGTCATCCGGCAAAAATAGTTCAGGAATTTGCAGACTCCTAACAAGCTTGCCATCAAGGGAGAATTCTTTGATAAAAGGACTAATTGTGCGATCGACATCTCCCTCCGAAGACACAAACACGCTATTTCCAGTAAAAGCTATCCCTTCAGGATCTAAACTTAAATTCGGAAAAGTTTTGCCATTTTCATCTAGTAAAGTTGTAACACCAGTAAATTCAATTTGTGCTTTTTCCAGCTTACCAGATTGCAAGTTTATTTGGAGAGAATAAAAGCGCGCCGGAGATTTGCTGCTGCGGTCATCAGAAATGGCATAATAAACTTGTTTATCAGCATCATAAGTAATTCCAGAAAGTCCGCCAATTTCCGTACCCTGAAACGGAGAACCAGTCGGAAATATCGCTCTTCCGATAAAATCTATTTGAGTAACAGCAAAAGATTTGGCTGACAGACTGACAACAATAGCAACAGTTGCTGCTATCAGAATGCAGACAATGAATAAAATCAAGTTGGCTGGTTTTCTCATTTTACTAATAACTAAGTAGTGTCTAAGCTTCTTCTCTTTCTTCCTTCGCGCCCTTCGCGCCCTTAGCGTCTTCGCGGTTCATTAAATCTTGACTTAGCAAAAAATTTGTCAACCAATCCTTAACTACATAAGTAGCACGACAATCATCCTCATTGTATCGGACGATCGCCTCTAAGATCGATCGATCGCCCGTTTTCAACCATTCCTCGTACCAGCAGACACATTGAGCACCATTGGCTTTAGCATCTCGCCACTCGAAACCCAACCAACGGGCTATGGGTTTGAGTGCATAACTTTCCACTGGCATGATGGCTTTTTGGGTAACATATTTGTGGATGTCTACAAAGCGTTTGAGTACAGGTTTCCACAGGTATGCTGGTGTGTTGTAAAGTTTTGCCAGTCGCTTGAAAGTCTTGACTTCGTAGTCGCAAAAGTGGAAAATCGGAGCAATGGGATAAGCCCACATTAATTCTAAAAATTGTTCCCAAGCTGCTCCTTCTTCTGCTGCACTTTCAGCTAAAAATTGATAATATTTCTCTGTGTTATTGTATCTGTCAATGACTAAGACTCCGTGGAGGTAATCTAGGTTTAACTCTGGTTCCGCTTCAATATCGAAGTATAATTCAATGGGTGCGATCGGCAAAAACACTGATTGAGAATAAGGTATTGGTTTCGGGCGAAGAATTGGTGCAGGTAGAGAAAGTTTAGCAGGTGTATTTTGCGTACCGGCATTATGCACTACAATCGAAGAAACCGGGTTTTTTACCGAGTCTCCTGGTTGTAACGAAGTATTTTGGTGGAAAAACCCGGTTTCTGAACCCCCATGCGTAATTCCTCCGGTATTTTGTAGATTTTCTACTTCATCAATTGCGATGTTGTCTAAAATATTGTCTGTAATATCTGGTACTATTGGAGGTAAGTTAAATTCTTCTGAATTATTACTTCTACTTTCTTGTGGAACATCAATCAGTGTATCCTTGTCGAGTTTGCCTTTTGACTCCTCACTCCCTTCTTCCTTCTTCCTTCTTCCTTCCTCTCGCACAAACGGCTGATTCAAAAAAGTCGATCGCGCTTGCTGCACCACATCCACCGCCACTCCCGCCACAAACTCAGGATAACTGGCTAATAAATCAGAATTAGCATTAGCCAGAGATTCTAAATCTGTCAATCCTAGAACTTTTAATATAGCATATCGCTTAGCCGTAACTCCTGGTAACAGCGAAAGATGTTTAATCGATTCAGCTTCTGCATGACAAGCAGTATACCAACCGCAAAGAGTGCACTTTTGCCGGGAAATGAAAACCTCCGGTTTATGCCGATTTTCTAACATCTCAATGCACTCATCCAATATCTCGAACATCTGAGGCATTCGCTGGTACAGATTCACCGCCCAAAGTCCTTTTGTCCGCAGCATCAGCCACGCATTTTCGGGCATTGTCCCCTGCATGGAAGCTAACACTTGTGCATGAAAAGCTGCGATAATTTGATATTCTAGTTTTGGTCGCTTACTGAGCCAGATATCGGCAGTTGCATAACTCCAATTCCCAAATTTGGAATCTCCTGGCTGTTTAATCAATAAGTGTGGGCGACTGACGAGGGTGATTTCGGAAGAATGTAGGATTGAGGAGGAAAGATGCACGGGAGTTTCGGGAATTTCGGCGCTGTCTGGCAAATATTGGCCATCTATTCCTGAGATAGAAGCTGTTTCACCATTGGCTTTGCCTAATTCACCCTGGCAAAGGACTCCTCGATAAATGCGATCGACTCCTTGCTGCATTAAACTCAAAGTAGCCGCCGCACCAGCAGCCCAATCTCCTCTAGGATAATATGGTTGTTGGTAAGTTTCGGATTCTAAAGTTTGCTGCTGATATGTCGAGCTATCTCGCATCAATTTTAACAGAAAGTCGCTGGGGGGATCTTGTTGTTTCCAATCTCCCCATGTATCTAAAAATGCTCGGAGATTACATCGCTGATAGGAAAGTAGCAGTTTGTCAGTTATTAACATTTAGTGTTGGCGGAAGGAAGTTCGGCAGCGGATTGTGTAACGGATGTAACGGATGTAAAAGATAGAATAAAGAAGGCTTTTTGAGAAAGGTTTTTGATATCTATATTTATTCAATCAGTCATGCGGGCACAGTCCATATATAGTATTTTGTAGGGGCAATCCCCCCGTGGTTGCCCATTCCTAGGATTATTGTGTAAGTTCTATCAATATTAACGCTATCAATTAATCACCCAGAAAAATGACAAAGGACAAATATCGGCAACAATTTCCAGCTTTGGCCAATAAAGCTTATTTTAACTACGGCGGACAAGGGCCGTTGCCTGAGTCTGCTTTAGAGGCGATTTATGCGGCCTATAAGCGCGTGCAAGTTGGGGGGCCGTTTTCGGGGGAAATCGGTACTTGGGTGGCTCAGGAGGCGATGCTGACGCGACGGGCGATCGCAAACGAGTTAGCCGTCCCTCCCGAAACGATCGCCCTGACTGAAGATGTCACCGTCGGCTGCAATATTGCTCTGTGGGGCATTGATTGGCATCCTGGCGATCATTTATTGCTTTCTGACTGCGAGCACCCCGGCATTGTAGCTAGTGTAATGGAACTTCAGCGCCGTTTCAACATTGAGGTTTCGGTTTGTCCGTTGGCGGCTACTTTGAATGAGGGCGATGCGGTGGCGGTGATTGCTGATTATTTGCAGCCGAATACTCGTCTGTTGGTAATCAGTCATATTTTGTGGAATACTGGCCAAGTTTTGCCTCTGGCTGAGATTGTTAAGGTGTGTCATGAATTCTATGAACCCCCCCTAACCCCCCCTTGCCAAGGGGGGGGACAAGTATTGAATGAACCCCCCATAACCCCCCCTTGCCAAGGGGGGGGAGAAGAGGATTTTCCTGTGAACAATCACAAAATTAGAGTATTAGTTGATGCGGCTCAATCTGTGGGGGTTTTGCCTTTGAATTTGATTGAGTCAGGAGTTGATTTTTATGCTTTTACTGGTCATAAATGGTGGTGTGGCCCGGAGGGTTTGGGGGGACTTTATGTGAGTGCGGATGCTTTGGCAGATTTGCATCCGGTGTTTATCGGTTGGCGGGGAATTGTGACGGATGCTAATGCTAAACCGATTGGCTTAAAACCGGGAGCTCAACGTTACGAAATTGCCACTTCGGCTTATCCTTTGTATGCGGGTTTGCGAAGTGCGATCGCCCTGCAACATGAATGGGGTACGATCGAGGAAAGGTATGCAGAGATTTGTCGCTTGAGTCAGTATCTCTGGGAACGTTTATCGGAAATTAGTCATGTAAAATGTTTGCGGACTTCTGCGCCGGAAGCGGGTTTAGTTTCGTTTCGATTGACTAACGGAATGCAGCATAAAAAGCTTGTCGATTTGTTGGAGAAGCAGGGAATTATGGTGCGGACAATTCTGAATCCTGATTGCGTGCGGGCTTGCGTTCACTATTTTACCACTGAGGCGGAGATTGATAAGTTAGTTGGGGCGATCGCAATACTGTAGGGTGCGTCGCCTTGAGCTATTTCAAATAGCTGAAAAATCTCATAGCGACGCACCATATAAATCAGATATAATTAGAATAGAATAGAGCGGAGTCAAAGCTATGTCAACTACAGAAAAAGTTCGCTGGACAAGCGCTGATTTAGAATCATTACCCGATAATGGCAACCGTTATGAGCTCATCGAAGGAGAATTAGTCGTGACAAGAGCACCCCGCTGGGAACATCAAGACGTTGCTAACAATGTTTGTGTTGAACTAACTATTTGGTCGAGACAGACTAAGTTAGGCAAGGCTGTCCAAGTACCGGGTCTAATTTTCACGGATAGTGATAATGTGATTCCTGATGTAGTTTGGGTAAGCTATGAGCGTTTAGCACAAATATTAGATGAGTCGGGACATTTGGCTGGTGCGCCGGAATTGGTGGTTGAGGTGATGTCTCCGGGTGAGGAAAATGAAAGGCGCGATCGGCAATCTAAGTTAAAATTATATTCGGTTCAGGGTGTGCGAGAATATTGGATATTTGACCAACTACAACAAAAAGTTGAGGTTTACCTGCGAGAAAATGGGGTTTTGAAATTAGCGATGACTTTGTTTAAGGAAGATAATTTAACCAGTCTTTTATTGCCTGGTTTTAGTGTATCGGTTGCCACATTGTTTGCGTAGAGACTTTGCAGTAAAGGGGGAGACAAGAAGATCCTATCATCCCCTTATAAGTTTTTATTTAAGGAGAATTTTCATCATCATTACTAAGATTTTTTTGACCAATTCCCAAGTTCTTTTTAGAGGATTTTAAGTTTTTCCAAAGCGCTTTAATATCTTTATAAGCTTTCTCAGCGCTAATTTTGCCACCAGTTTCCAGCGAACAAATGTATGTTATTTTTTGAGCAAACTCCTGTAAGTTGGCATTAAATGCCAAGTTTTCCGGCGTGAAATCACCATAGTATCGATGGCGAGGATGTAGAAAATCTTCCTTCTCGGTCATTGCCCCCCTCCTAATTTAATTTTTAGTTGCATTTGTGCTTTGATTTTAACCTTATTGTCTATTATTTAACTTAAATTTAACTTAAATTTAACTTAAACTCAGCAAAAATAGGGAAATGCACTTTTGGCATCTCCCTTTGGATAGATTTTATAGGTTTTTCTGAACCTTTTCTGAAGCTCAAATAAACGGAGGAGACGGCAGTGCCGTGTCCCTACCACGATCAATTGTAGGGACACGGCACTGCCGTGTCCTCTATATCATTCCGGTGCAGCCGGAATGATATTACTTGTTGCACTCGCAGCCGGTGTGGCCGCAGCCTTTGCCGTTGGGGTGGCCGTCGGCGCAAGCAGTTGAACAATATTGTTTGCCACCTTTTTCTACGGCCGCAGTGAGGCTGACAGCGCAGAGGCAAGAAGGACAGGCACATTTTGTTTGGGTTGCAGTAGTCATTTTGCTTTTTCCTGGTAGGTTTGTCTGGCTATACTAATATATGAACATAGATTCAGGTATGTGTCAAGGGAATGTAAAAAACTTGTTACAAAATGTTGCCCGATCGCACTAAAATGAAAATGAGAACCAAAGTAAATCTGGAAAAAATGTCACCGAAGTCTGCTGTTAAAAGCTCTGCAAATCAGTCGATCGCACAAAATGATACACCAATGTGCGATCGACCGCACCTAGTTGACAGTTTGCGAGCCGAGGGCATCCAAACACAAGTTCTCAACACCGCAAAAGCTCAGCGCATGGCAGAATTCTTCAGTCTTTTGGGAGATGCGAACCGCTTACGCCTGTTGTCAATTTTGGCAAAACAAGAACTGTGCGTGTGTGACTTAGCTGCCACTTTGAGTATGAGTGAATCGGCCGTGTCGCACCAGTTACGTGCCTTGCGGGCGATGCGATTGGTCAGCTACCGCAAGGTTGGAAGACAGGTTTTTTATAGTTTACTCGATCGACACGTTTTGGAACTCTACAATGCAGTTGCCGAACACTTAGATGAAGAATAAACTCCGTCTTAATCTTCGATGGTGTGCCCAGTAGCAACAATCGCCTGTTTAATAGACTCTTCAGAAGCTTTCGCCTCAACCGTAACCGTCTTAGCTGCCACATCTACATTGACAGAAGCATCGGATTCAACAGTTTTAATGGCTTTGACAATCGTGTCTCCGCAGCCAGAACAGACGATGGACGGAACTTTGAATAGTATTGGCATAATAAAATCCCGATGGTGTAAATGACAGTATTGATTGTTCTTCTATTTTAATCTAATTTGTGAGTAAAGTGTTTTGTTCTGGGTGCGGGTTTAGGAGATTGTCGGTTTTAGGCAATTATTCTGTGAAACCTGCCCCTAGAGGATGATTACAAATTGACTAATCCCAGCCGAAATCTCGATCGCACAATTCGGCTAATCTTTGGTTATGCGATCGAAAATATGCTCTCAATTGCTCATACACAGCCTCGTTGATCGGCGGATATTCGTTAGAATTGTGCTTACCATAAGTTTCTAGTTGCTGAGGCGGCAAGTCTAAAAAATCGAGCACGGTGTTGACGGTTTCCGACGGTTTGGTATACAAGTCTTCACTTTTGATAATTAAGATTTGTTCTTTGGGAAATAGCTGCATCCATAGGGGGAGTTGATCGGCATAAATACCACGATTTAAGTATGTGTGGTGTTGGTGTTCATAACTGTAGTAGTTTGGGTTGGCTAGGAGTTTTTCGATTTCGCCCTTGAGTCTTTTGGGCTCGGCAGCGATCGCCTCTTCTAATGATAGGGATTCGTATTCTATTCTGATATAGTGATAGTAGTGGGAAATTGCGCGATCGACTGGGTTTCTCAGCAATACGATGATTTTAACTTGAGGACATAAATCGTGGATTCGCCCTGGAACATGGGGGTGAAATATATAGTAAGGACTGGCTTCTCCGGTTATTTTGTAGGGGGCATTTTCTGGCTGCGGAAATTGAGCATAGTACCAGTCTGCACCTTTGTCAAAGTTTAAGTCAAAATAGTGTACTTCTTTCTGGGTAGCATGGGCGATTTGGGGATGTTTTGTCAGGTAAGCATAAAGCGACGTTGTGCCACCTTTTTGGGCACCGATGATGATGAAGTCAGGGGGTTTTGGAGTTGGGTTCATGAGTTTTAATGCGATCGGGCAAAACCGGAAATTGATCGTCATTTAACCAATTATATCAATTGCGGTTGCACTCCTTATGATATTTCGGAAACGGCAGATTAATGGTAGGACACGGCAGTGCCGTGTCCCTACGGCAGATTAATGGTAGAGACACGGCACTGCCATTTCCTGGCTAAAAGGCGCGCTAGGGGAATTTCCGGGTTTCAAAACACACCCTAGGGCGTGTTTTCTCTCCCCAGAATTGCCTTGAATTGTAGGTTGGGTTGAGGAACGAAACCCAACATTTTTCGTAGATTTGTTGGGTTTCGCTACGCTTTACCCAACCTACAGAAGAGTTTGAAAACACACCATAGGCGCTAAATCTACACAGATTGAGTTATGTGATGACGGCTAGTCAATTTATCCAATTGATTCACCAACAAACTCAGGAACAATCCCACATCAGTAACAACACCAGTAGATTCGATCGAACCCCGATCGCTCAATTTCGTCACCACCGCCGGGTTAATGTCCACACACACCATCTTCACACCAGCCGGAGTCATATTTCCCACACCAATAGAGTGCAGCATAGACGACAGCATCAACACCATATCCGCACCACGTAACAGCTCAGTATAATGCTCTTGAGCCTTAACTAAATCCATTTGCGTATCAGGAAGTGGCCCATCATCACGAATCGAACCAGCCAGAGAAAACGGTATATTGTTCTTCACGCACTCGTACATCACACCGTTAGTAACCAGCCCGGCTTCCACAGCTTTTGCAATACTGCCATAACGTCTGACAGTATTAATTATTTTCAAGTGATGTCGGTGTCCACCGCGCACAGCAACACCCCGTTTCATGTCAACCCCCAAAGAGGTTCCCATGTTCGATTGTTCCATGTCATGAACCGCGATCGCATTTCCGCCCAACAATACTTGCACATAACCTTCGCGAATCAAATGCGCTAAATGTTCGCCACCACCAGTATGGATCACAACAGGCCCTGCGGTAACAACAACTTTACCACCCCGATCGCGAATTTGGCGCAATTCCCATGCCACTTGTTCCACTACCAATTCGACACGGCGTTCACTAGAAACGCTCCCAGACATAAAGCTGAATTCCTGAGAATTACGCTGTTCCCGCGATTCAGTTTTGCGAATCGTCCGAATACCAACAACATCAACAACAACTTTTTCTCCTACTTTTAAATCGCGGAGTAACTTGCAGGTTGCTACTGGGCCATCCGCTGTTTCAGTAATGGCAACTGCGCCATCCATCCGTTGATTTTGTGCTTTCACCCACTGGTTATTTACCCGCACTTCCGTCGGATAAATCGTACTAACATAAAAGTCGTCTGGACCAACGCCATCTTGCACTACAGGTTCTAAAATAGCATCACAAATCTCTTGTGGTGGGGCTACTGCACCAAGATCGATCAGCATTCCCATCATTTCTTCCATCACATCATGGGAAGGAGCCGAAACTTTAACATCGGCACTAGATGTACTTTGGCGTTGCTCTCCCAGATTGAAATTCAGCACTTGAAAACTGCCACCTAGATCGACAATCAAGTCTAAAGCACGACTAATTAAACCAGCATCAAGCAAATGGCCTTCCATGCGAATTGTGCGGCTTTCTACCATCACGTTTGCCGATCGATCTTCTTGCACTGGTTCGATTACCCGCAGTGTCAGACACTTACAAGCACCGCCAGCTTTCAGAAATTCACTCATCGGCGTTTCAATCACCTTAAAGCCAGCTTTAGTAATACGATTTTTTAAGCCTTCGCTGACCTTATTCATTACCACAATATCATTGATATTGACAGCATTACAAGCAAAATTAGCAGCATCTGCTTCTTCAATAGCAATCCGTTTTTCTGGTGCAACTCGCATTTCAATTAAGCGGTTGGAGTAGGAATCAAATGCGGCTGGATAGTAAAGTAAATAGCCACCGCTCAAGGGGCAAAAACAGGTATCTAGGTGATAGAAACGTTCGTCAACTAAACGCAGCGAAAGCACTTCAATGTTGAGCCATTTTGCGAGTAACGGGTGAGAATCGAGTTCCGAACGGAAACCGTATCCTGCCCATAACCACCGTCCTTCGCGATCGAGCAAAGCATCACCAGCCCCTTCAAATGGCAAGTCTTTCGGTAGTTCGTGAACAGTGAAACCTTTGTCCTCAAACCATGCTTTGAAATAGGGTTCTTCGCCTTGGCGTTCTTTGTGATAGAAACGGCTGAGGACAAAAGTATTACCTAAAAGTAGACCCGCGTTGGCCGTGAAAACCATATCAGGCCAGCCTTTTTGGGGTGTCACGAGGTCTACAATCGCGTTTTCTTTCAGGACGTGGTAAAGTTTTTCCCACTGTTCCACGGCGCGATCGCGCGATGATTTGTGGACATTGCCCTCCATCCACGGATTAATCACGTAGTCCACATCATAGTGGTCGGGAGCGCACATCAGAAAGCGAATTGAGTCAGTCATAATTCAGTTAAAATGTGGTAGATGTTACAGACTTAAGTTGACAGAGTTTGATACAGAAAAACTCCGATATTACCTCGTCACAGCCAGAGTGCAATATCAGGTTGCGAAAAAATGAACTTCTAATTATACCACATCAAAGCCTATTTGGATTCAAAAAAGGAAGAAATCAGGACACGGCAATGCCGTTTCCCTACAATATTATTTTGGGGTAGGGACACGGCACTGCCGTGTCCTCTTCCCTCTTCCTTCTTCCTTCTTCCTGAAGCGTTCCCTGAGCGTAGTCGAAGGGCCTTCTTCCTTCTTCCTGAAGCGTTCCCTGAGCGTAGTCGAAGGGCCTTCTTCCTTCTTTTAACTTTTAACTTTTAACTTTTAACTTTTGCGAAATTGGCACTTCGATCGCAAATTCCGTTCCTTTACCAAGTTCTGAATAACATCTCAATTCACCACCATGTCTGTCTTTAACAATTTGGTAACTAATTGACAATCCCAAACCAGTACCCCTACCCACAGGTTTCGTAGTAAAAAAGGGGTCAAAGATTCTTGACTGAACTTCGCTACTAATTCCAAGTGCGTTGTCAGCAATACGCACGCATACCCGATTTTCACTGGTGACTTCCGTAGTAACCCAAATCTGAATAGCTTTACCATTGCCGTTGACTACTGAATCTTCCAAAGCATCGATCGCATTTGACAATACATTCATAAAAACCTGATTGATTTGAGCTGGGTAGCACTGAATTTCTGGCAGTCTTTCATACTTTTTAATAATTTGAATTTCTGCACGTTTTGGCTGTTCCTTCAATCGGTGCTGCAAAATCACCAAAGTGCTCTCTATCCCTTCATGAATATCTACTGCTTTGCTATCTTTTTCATCGAGTCGCGAAAAGTTTCGCAAAGACAATACTATCTGTTTAATTCTGTTAGCACCTTCTTGCATCGAAGCCATGATTCTTGGAAAATCTTCACCAATAAAATCAGCATCAATTTCTTCCAATTTTTCGGCAATTTCGGGGGAGGGATCGGGGTAGTATCGTTGGTATAACTGTATTGTTTTTAATAAGTCCTTAGCATATCGTGCAGCGGGATTAATATTGCCATAGATGAAGCTAATCGGATTATTAATTTCGTGAGCAACTCCCGCTACCATTTGCCCGATACTTGACATTTTTTCGGCTTGAATAAGTTGGCTTTGAGTACCTTTTAATTTTTCCAAAGTTTGCTTTAGCTGTTGGGCTTTTTCGCGTTCTCGCTGTTCGCTGGTTCGCAAAGCTACTTCTCCTTGTTTGCGATCGGTGATATCCATGATTGTTCCAAACAGTTTAATTACTTCTCCTGTCTCGTCAAAAACAGATGATCCTCTTGATTCTGTATATCGAACTTGACCGCTAGTATGCAAAATGCGGAACTCTTTTTTGTAATCAACTCCTTCTAAGATAGCAAGTTTTAAAGTTTGATCCAAACAATCTCTATCTTCGGGATAATACATTTCTAAAAGTTCAAGATGTGTCGGTTCAGATTGTGTGGCATCGAGACCAAAAATGCAGAATACCTCTTCTGACCAAGTAATTTTTTCACTAAATACGTCAAATTCCCAACTACCTATGTGGGCAATTTTCTGGGCTGCGGCTAAACTAGATTCGCTCTTTTGAAGTTGAATACGCTGCTGTTTATCTTGTTGTAGAAGATTGGATTGAGCCATCGCAATCCCCATTTGTGCTGCCACTGATGCAAACAATCTTATTTCATCTTGCGTCCAGTTTCGGGGACTATCGTACTGATGTAATGCGATGATTCCGTTCGCTTTTCCTTGATAGGATGTGCGAATAGCAATCATCGATTTTAAATTTATATTCTCGACAAGATTCCTGACAGATTCTAACAGCGGTTCGGCGACAACATCGTCAGAAACTACAGCTTTGTCTTGAGACAAGATAAATCCAACATGAGAATTAGCAGAGACTGGAATTTCTAAATCTAGAAATGATACTGATTCTACTCCTGATTTTTTGTACTGGGCAATACAAGCAATATCGGGGATTGGATCTTCTGTATAAGTATGAATTAAGCAACAATCGGCATTAAACACTCTGCCTATTTGAGCGGCGGCTGTCTGGAAGACTTGATCTGGGTTTAAGTTATAACGAATTTCTAGAGTAATTGTTTCTAGCAAAAATCTTTGCTTAATCAGCCGTTCTAAAGAAGCTAAATCTGTTTTACGTTCCAGTTCTGCTTGTTTGCGACTGCTAATTTCAATCGCAGTTCCCAAAATTTTCCAAGGTTTACCATCTGCTGTTCTAGCAAACACAGTATCCCGGCTAATAAACCAGCAGTATCCACCATTTTTGTGCTTTAGTCGATACTCAAATTCCAAGCTTTCGCCGTCTTTTGCTTGCTCGATTTTTTGCCTGTGTGCTGAGAATGCAGAGAAATCATCAGGGTGGATTAAGTTAGGAATAAATGCGGCTTCCATTTGCTGTATTTCTTCAAGCGTGTAGCCAATATCGCTATAAATTTCGCGGTTGAGATAGAGACTTCGTTCTTCTATCAAATCATAAACATATAAAATATTAGGATTGGCTGTAATTACTGCCGACAGCCAGCGCTGGCTTTCTCGCAGTTGTACTTCTATCTGCTTGCGTTCTTCGATTTCTGCTTGGAGTCGCAAATTTTGTGCTACAACTTGTTTAGAAAGCCGACGCAGAAGCAGTTGGTTTTCGATTCTAGCCACAACTTCTTCTAGTTGAAACGGTTTGGTAATGTAGTCTACCCCACCCATAGAAAAAGCTTTCAATTTATCGAACACTTCATTTAAAGCGCTGATAAAAATAACAGGTATGTCTTTTGTTTGCTCGCAAGCTTTTAGCTTCTCGCAGACTTGATAACCATCTATTCCCGGCATCATAATGTCGAGCAATATCAAATCTGGCGGATTCTTTTTTGCATATCTGAGGGCTAGTTTGCCATCTCGTGTCGGTCGTACTTTATACCCAAGTTTAGACAAAAGAACCGAAAAAAGATGTAATATTTCTGGGCTATCATCAACCAATAGAATATTGGGCTGTAAGACAGTATTTTCTTCGGAAATCTTTTTAAATATTATCTTTTTTCTGTCAATCATATTCATGACATACCTTCTAAGTATTATCTTTGATTAATTGCAAATCTCATTAGTTTCACAACTATTTGTGCATTACATAGACTTGCTTTTGGTTTGAGTCAGTGCAATGATTGGGCAAAGTGCAAATAGGGAACAGTCATATATTTACTAAGTGTATCAAAAATATTGGCATTTTCAATAAAGTGATCACAGTCGATCGAGAAAAAAGTCGAGATCTCTTCCTCAAGACTACTCCAGAAAAGCCAGCCCTTCGGCTACGCGGTTCGTGAGCGGACTCGAAGGGTCGAAGGGCTGGATAAACGCAGCGGAAGGGTTGAAGGGATGCCTGTTGTACCATACTTCTTGGAATAGTCTATTTTATGTTGGTATTCGCCTCTAGCTCACCGTAAGCTGCATACACAGCCTTTACATTATACCAATTCAGAAAAATCCGAGCTATCTCTAAAGCTAACTGCGAGTTACCGCGATCGATCAACCACTGCAAAAAAGGAGTCATCGTTCGCTCATTCAGTAGCCCGCCCACAGATAAAACCCCCCACAGAATCTGGTGTAACCAAGTCATTTGAATCATTAAGCGCACTTCCCAACTAGGATGTTTTTGATAAAACAAGACTCCCATTCTGCCGCGCTGAATTTCTCGGTCAATCATACTAGGAATTTGGTCTAAATTAAAAGGTGGATGCCAGTGATAACCGACAGCATCCGGACATTTAATTAGTTTTAAACCTAATTTCTTTAATCTGACTCCCAACTCTAAATCTTCCCAACCGTAAAGTTGAAAACGATTGTCAAACAATCCAGCTTCAATCAACCAGTGGCGGGCGATGGCCACATTTCCCGTAGCAAAATAAGCTGCCGAAAAGTCAGTAATTTTGTAGGGTTCCGAGGTAGGATTGTCAAAATTGCAAGTATTAATCACACTACCGTAAGTGAAAGCCCGATCGCTTTCCTGATAACCTTGTAGCAAAGCATCTGCGTGTGCTTGTAAAAAATGCTCCGTAACAACTAAATCGCTGTCAATAAAAATAATCGTATCGCCCTTGGCATCTTCAACGCCGAGATTTCTGGCTGCGGCTGGGCCTTGGTGAGATTGTGCGATCGATCGCACATGAGACAACTGATCGGCATTTGCGGCCAACCACTCCAGAGTCCCATCTGTCGATCCGTCATCAACTACAATCACTTCATAGTCTCTGACAACGTTGCCAAACTGCTGATTTTCCAGAGCCAGTAGACATTTTGCCAAAATCGGTTTACGATCGTAAGTCGGAATCACAACACTAAAAAACACGGCTTTTCCCCATCGCCACAGTTACCGTATCCCACGGTAGCAGATTTTTCGCATTAGTTATATCGAACAACAGTAAACTTTAAACAAAAAAGAATATACAAATCTGTACGATTTCTGACAAGAATTGATCTCAATTAGGTGCATAATACAAAGTTGGTTAAATATCACATCTAAATTCAGGATGTAAATACAGATGAGTCGCGCTAAAAAAGTTGTACTAGCATATTCCGGCGGAGTCGATACCTCCGTCTGTATTCCTTACCTCAAAAAAGAATGGGGTGTTGAAGAAGTAATTACTCTGGCTGCGGATTTGGGACAAGGAGACGAATTAGAACCTATCCGCAAAAAAGCTTTAGCATCCGGCGCTTCGGAATCGCTGGTAATCGATGCTACCGAGGAATTTGTCAAAGACTATGCGTTTCCAGCAATTCAAGCCAACGCGCTTTACGAAAACCGTTATCCGCTTTCAACTGCTCTGGCTCGCCCGCTGATTGCTAAGCTGTTAGTAGAAGCTGCCGAAAAGTACGGTGCAGATGCGATCGCCCACGGTTGCACTGGTAAAGGAAACGATCAGGTGCGGTTCGATGTGTCGATCTGCGCACTGAATCCCAAGATTAAAATCTTAGCACCCGCGCGGGAATGGAAAATGAGCCGCGAAGAAACGATCGCATACGGCGAAAGATGCGGCATTCCGTCCCCCGTGAAGAAGTCTTCGCCTTACAGTATCGATCGCAACTTACTCGGCATGGCAATTGAAGCCGGAATCCTCGAAGATCCGTGGGTAGAACCGCCGGAAGAGGTGTTTTTGATGACAAAGGCGATCGAGCAAACTCCGAACACTCCTGAATACCTAGAAATCGGTTTTGATTGCGGAAATCCTGTCAGTTTGAACGGCAAAGATTTAGCACCAGTCGCCTTAATTTCCCAACTAAACGAAATAGTTGGAAATCACGGTGTCGGGCGCATTGACATGATTGAGAACCGCTTAGTCGGGATTAAATCGCGGGAAATCTATGAAACTCCAGCGATTTTAGTTTTGATGCACGCACACCGAGACTTAGAAAGTTTGACTTTGACAGCAGATGTCACGCGATACAAGCGCGGCATCGAAGAAACATACAGCCAAATGATTTACAACGGCCTTTGGTACAATCCTTTGAAAACAGCTTTAGACGCATTTATTCAGGACACGCAAAAGCGAGTCACTGGAACTGTGCGACTCAAATTGTTCAAAGGCAATGCGACAATTGTCGGCCGCAAATCCGAGAATTCACTGTACAGTTTCGACTTAGCAACTTACGGCGCTGAGGACGAATTCGACCACAAGGCGGCGGAAGGATTTGTCTATGTTTGGGGACTGCCAACTCGCATTTGGTCGGAGAAGAATCGAGGTTAGAAATCGAATTTTCAATCCGATTTTAGCCCGCCGAATCGAATTCGGGGCTACACAAACAAAGTCCGCCTACGCGGACTAAGAGTAAGGTGGGTAATTCCCACCTTATATCAATTCCGGTTACACCGGAATCATATAGAGGAGACGGCAGTGCCGTGTCCCTACAATATTATTTTGGGTAGGG
>JAYSVM010000102.1:0-17391 GCA_043718495.1 Oscillatoriales bacterium
GAACGGGTATTTGGTTTAAATATTGCCGAAAGGATAGGTAGTTTTAAGGTATGTCTGTGAACCAAGAATCCCCGTACTTTTAAGTCGGGGAGCGTCAAAACCTGAAACCTGATCGCTGACTTGGAGTACCAACGACAGTGGGAGACTAGGGCGCGATCGAGCTTAAACAATCAGAAAAAAACAAGGAGACAGTCATGGCTGAAAAAAGCAAACGCGGATTCGCTTCTATGGACGCAGAAAAACAGCGCGCAATTGCTAGCAAAGGCGGAAAAGCTGCACACGCGAAAGGAACTGCACACGAATTTACTTCGGAAGAAGCGAGAGAAGCAGGTCAAAAAGGCGGCGAAGCTGTCAGCAGAAATCGGGAACACATGGCTCAAATTGGTCGCGAAGGTGGCCGGAAAAGCCGTAAAACCGAAGTTTAAGTCTGCTACACATCTACACACGGAAGGAAAAATCGTTACAGTGCGGGATTCTTAACAAATTAGGCAACTGGGTTGGGAGTCAAAAAGTTTGCAGGCTTTTATCGCCTGCAAACATCAATTTATCTCTTCACAAAAGTCTATCCAATACCAAAAAGCCCCGATAACGAGGCTTTTTTTATGTGATATCAATTCTGGTTGCACCCTAATTAGGGCTTGCGGAATAATCGATTGCATATATTGCGTGGTTTGGGTTTTCGAGCGCGCGATCGAGAGTAAAGTGCAAGATAAACAGGTAAAATAGATCAAAACCCGTGCATCACCACAGAGGGAAAGTTTGGGCAAGGGAAACGAAGATTTTGAAGTCAAGAATTGCGCGGTCTTTTTGAAGATTACCAGTTTGGTTGATTTGCGAAAAACAGTAGGCAATACTGACTTTTGCTGGACTTTCAATATAGACATCTAAAATTCGCTCGCCGCCAATTTTAGAAACAGCATCCTCAAAACTACTCACGCCTCGATTTTCATCGGGCATAGCAATTAGGCAATCTTTTAAAAATTTTAAACTACTAATGAAATTGCTTTTACCTGAACCGTTTGAGCCTATAAATATATTAAGGTTGTTTGAATTTACCGATCAATCTAAGTGCAGATTTTTATAATTCTTGGTTGTCAAAAATCGAAGAATTAGTTGATTCATACGATCGCTCCGCTGATACTTCAAAAAGTTAGGGCAGGCAAGATGCCTACCCTACAAAGGTGAAAAATTAATTCTTCACCTTTTAACTCTCGACTCTGGACTTTCAAATTGTCCATTACTGAACTGACATCTTGCACCAATATCAATAAGGGGCTTTTTTGTGGGTGGGGGCGGGTTTATTTAACCTGTTTGCAGCCCGATCGGCTATTGATGAACCCGCCCCTACAAATTCTTGAGAATGGTGCAACATCTCAGTTACTTCACAAACTTCTTGAATGCCAGCGTCACGTTGTGGCCGCCAAATCCAAAGGAATTCGACAGCGCCACATCAACTTTTAGAGCGCGACTTGTATGGGGAACATAATCTAAATCGCACTCAGGATCGGGATTTTCCAGATTGATTGTTGGCGGGATTTTGTCGTTGGCGATCGCCATTACCGCAGCTACCGCCTCAATTCCCCCAGAACCACCCAAAAGATGACCGGTCATGGACTTGGTAGAACTGATTGCTATTTTGTAAGCATGGTCTCCCAAAGTCTTTTTAATCGCCTTGGTTTCGGTAGAATCGTTGGGAAGCGTGCTCGTGCCGTGAGCGTTGATATAGCTCACCATATCGGGTGTCAAACCGCCATCCTTGAGCGCTAAAGCGATCGCCCGCGATGCACCTTCGCCCCCCGGTACTGGGGAAGTCATGTGGTAGGCATCGCAAGTTAAGCCGTAGCCGACGATTTCGGCGTAAATTCTGGCGCCGCGGGCGATCGCATATTCCATTTCTTCTAGAATCAGAATGCCAGCACCTTCGCCAACCACAAAACCATCCCGATCGCGATCGAACGGACGACAAGCATGAGTCGGGTCATCATTGCGAGTCGAAAGCGCCCTCGCCGCAGCAAAACCCGCCACACACAAAGGTGTCACCGCAGCTTCCGTACCCCCGCAAATCATCGCCTGCGCGTAACCCCCCTGCACTAGGCGAAACGCATCACCTACCGCATTTGATCCCGCAGCGCAAGCCGTTACTACGCAAGAGTTCGGCCCTTTAGCACCCGTTTGAATTGCTGTCAGGCCAGCAGCCATATTCGCAATCATCATCGGAATCATAAACGGGCTGCATCGATCGGGGCCGCGATTCAGATAGATCTCTTGCTGGTCTTCCAAAACCTTTAGCCCGCCAATGCCAGTACCAAGAATGACACCTACCTGTTCTGCGTTCAGGTCATTAATTTCAAATTTCGCATCAGCCAGAGCTTGTTTGCTGGCTGACACCCCAAATTGAGCAAAGCGATCCATCCGCTTTGCTTCCTTGCGCTCTAAATAATCGTGAGGGTCGTAACCCTTCACCTCTGCGGCAATGCGACAGTCGTGCCGCGAGGGGTCGAATAAGGTGATCGGGCCGATGCCATTCTTCCCAGCAAGCAACCCGTCCCAATATTCAGACAAGGTATTGCCGATCGGTGTAATCGCGCCCAGACCCGTAATAACAACGCGCTTACGCTCTAAATTTGTCATGATTTCACTTTCAAAAAAATTAAACACCCGGAACGCAGAACAAAAGAGGAGTTTTCAATTATTGAATATCTCTCCTCTTAAGGGAAAAGGCAGGTATTTTATGCTTTTGGAGCTGCAAGTTTGCTGCTGATGAAATCTACAGAAGCTTGAACCGTGGTAATTGCTTCGGCTGCTTCATCGGGAATTTCAATATCAAACTCTTCTTCCAAGGCCATCACTAGCTCTACTGTATCTAAGGAGTCTGCTCCTAAATCGTTAGCAAAGTTGGCTTCGGGCTTGACTTCGCTGGGATCGACTTCGAGTTGATCGGCCACAATTTTCTTGACTCTAGCAAAAATGTCGTCTTGACTCATAAAAAGATCCGGTAAGTGGGAAACTCAGTGTCTTTAGACCTGAGAGGAAAATGACGTGGCGGTTTCAACACATTCGACTGCGCGAGCGTGACCACCGCCCATAGCTTGTAATTTCTTACAAGCTCAGTGGCTTTAGCCCTGAGTTACTGAGAAAAAACTCCAGTAAGTTTGACACTCCCCGGCGTGGACGCACGGGGATTCTTAATTCATCGACTGACCTTTAAGCGCTGTGTCCTTGCGGCAATCCTTAAACTCTTCAACCGTGCAATTGCACCAATTGACGAGCTTAACTCACAACCACCCCAGAGAGTCTATCTCCAAAAGCGTACGCTTGATACGAACAAGCGAGTTCGGATGTGCCCCACCCTACTTGACTGAAACAAATTATTGATTTTCTCGTGCGTGAGAATGCGTTGATTCCCTAGCTTCTGTTTTACAAGGTTTTCGCTACCCTTCTTTTTGCTCTCAAAAAGCTTTCAGGTTCGAGGGTGCCGACTCAAAGCCGCTTCACAACCGCCCACCTTGGGAATTACAACCATGTCTATTCTATCAAAAAGCCGTCCCATAACAATACTCCGGAGAGAATTTGGGCAGGTTTTGAGGCTCAAACCCATATCCCGCCGTGGGTAGATCTTTATATTCAAAGTTAGGGATAAAGCTAACTTTGAATATAAGGCTCAAGCCTTGAACTGCCAGCTCTGAAAGCCTTATAGAATCGCTCAAAAAACTGTCCGGAGTATTGAGGGATAATAATTGTCTAAAACTGGGTAAGGATATGGAGAGGAAGCATCCCAACTTCGTTAAGCGCAGCCCGCCCCTACGGGCTGCGCCAACGAAGAGGATCGCCCTCCTTTCTTTTCCCTTGTCTTGTCTCCCCAGCAGCAACAATTATGCCATCCCCAAATCTCAAATATGCTTACTTTCCCGGTTGCGTTGCCCAAGGGGCCGCCCGCGAACTTTACCTTTCTACCCAAGCGCTGACTCAAGCCTTGGGGATTGAACTGGTGGAACTCAAAAAAGCTTCCTGCTGCGGTTCTGGCACTTTCAAGGAAGATTCGCAGTTGCTCGAAGATACTGTCAACGCCCGCAATATTGCTTTGGCTGAGCAACTGAATTTGCCTTTACTCACGCACTGTAGCACTTGTCAAGGGGTAATCGGTCATGTGGACGATCGCCTCAAAGAATCCCAAAAAACCGATCCCAACTACATCGACAAAGTGAACGGTTTACTCGAAAAACAAGGCTGTTCGCCTTATCAAGGCACTACCGAGGTGAAACATCTCCTGTGGGCGATCGTTGCCGATTACGGCTTGGAGGAAGTCCAAAAGCGAGTCACCCGCAAGCTTTCGGGTTTGAAGTGCGCGGCTTTTTACGGTTGTTATCTGCTGCGAGCTCAGGATAAGCTGCTTTACGATGACCCGCACCAACCCGAATCAATGGAAAATGTGTTTCGGGCGATCGGGGCAACTCCGGTTTACTATCGAGGACGGACGCAATGCTGCGGTTGGCCACTAGCGAGTTATGCCACCAACCAATCTTTTCAAATGGCCGGCAAACATATTGTCGATGCTCTTGACAACGGTGCTGATTGCATGGTGACTCCTTGTCCGCTTTGTCATTTGAATTTAGATTCGCGGCAGCCGGAGGTGGAGAAAGTCATCGATCGCAAATTGGGTTTGCCTGTGCTGCATTTACCGCAATTGGTGGCTCTGGCTTTGGGTGTTGAGCCGAAAAAACTAGGACTTGACAGACATATTGTTTCCACAAAGCCCGTGTTAGAAAAATTAGGCTTTTAGAAGCATTAACCGATAGGATTGCAGGTTGGGTTCCGTACTTCACCCCAACCCAATCGCCGCCAAATCTCAAACAGGACTTAGCATAGACTCTTAAAATCTAAAATCCAAAATCTAAAATCTAAAATCTCCTGACTGTGAAGTTTTGTCGCTTTTTGACTAAGTGCTTCCAGGCACTGCGGTAGACTAACATTTAATTCTCTGTGCAGGTTATAGCGGTGGCATCAAGCCGTCAAATCTTTATAACTCACAGGGCCAGCAAATTTTTAGTGACTCGTTGGGAGCCTTTATTCAATGTCTCATTCAGTCAAAATTTACGATACCTGCATCGGCTGCACTCAGTGCGTCCGCGCTTGTCCGACTGACGTTTTGGAGATGGTGCCCTGGGATGGCTGCAAAGCAGCTCAGATTGCCTCTTCTCCCCGCACAGAAGACTGTGTAGGTTGCAAACGTTGCGAAACTGCTTGTCCTACCGATTTTCTGAGCATCCGGGTTTATCTGGGAGCCGAAACAACTCGCAGTATGGGTCTAGCTTACTAAAGTTCGATCAACACGCGATCGAATTACAGACACCAGAGAGGGGGCGATTACATTGCTCCCTCTCTTTTGCTGGAACATCAAGCCAGTGAGACTAGGCGGTTGTGTAAGATGGGTTTGAGTTTCTAAGTAAGCAGGAGTACCTCAAATGTGTGGAATCGTTGGCTATATCGGCACGCAAGCAGCAAGCGAGATTTTGCTAGCAGGATTGGAGAAACTAGAATATCGGGGTTACGATTCAGCGGGCCTCGCTACCATCTGGGAAGGAGAAATTACCTGCATCCGCGCCAAGGGCAAATTGCACAACCTGCGGGAAAAAGTAGCTGGAATAGAAAATCCAGCTTCCATTGGTATTGGACACACCCGCTGGGCAACTCACGGCAAGCCAGAGGAATATAACGCTCACCCTCACATGGATAATAGCGGGCGAATTGCAGTAGTTCAAAATGGAATTGTCGAAAATTATCGCGAGTTACGGGAAGAATTGAAAGCCAAGGGATATAAATTTATATCTGACACTGATACCGAAGTTATACCTCATTTAATTGCTGAGTTTTTAAAAGAAGAAAAAGGTAATATAAAAGAGAAAATTGCAGATATTTCATTTTTACAAGTAGTTTCCAAGGCAATAAATAGATTAGAAGGGGCTTTTGCGATCGCAGTTATTTGTGCAGATTTTCCCGACGAAATAATTGTCGCCAGACAGCAAGCTCCTTTGGTTATTGGATTTGGTGCTGGTGAATTTTTCTGCGCTTCCGACACGCCAGCCTTAATATCTCACACCCGCGCTGTTTTGTCTCTAGAAAATGGCGAATTAGCAAGACTAACTCCGATGGGAGTTGAAGTTTATAGCTTTGCAGGGCAAAGACTGAAAAAAAGCCCACGCATCCTCGGTTGGAATCCAGTTTCCGTCGAGAAACAGGGCTTCAAACACTTCATGCACAAGGAAATATACGAACAGCCCGCCGTAGTCAGAGCCTGTTTAGAGACTTATTTAAACAATGACTGGAATCCAGAAAGTACAGACTCTCCGATTAATCTGAACTTGCCAACAGAACTTTGTGCTGATGTCGAACAAATTTCACTTTTAGCCTGCGGAACGAGCTGGCACGCCTCGCTAATTGGCAAATATTTATTGGAACAGTTAGCTAATATTCCCACTTCGGTGCAGTACGCTTCTGAATATCGGTATGCACCCGCACCAATGACAGCAAATACTTTAATTATTGGAGTAACTCAGTCTGGAGAAACGGCGGATACACTAGCTGCTTTGGGTATGGAACAGCAGCGCCGAGCGGGTTTTACCGATAAATATCGGGCGAGAATGTTAGGTATTACTAATAGAACAGAAAGTTCGATCGCACACATGATACCGCACATTATCCACACCCATGCTGGCATAGAAATTGGCGTTGCAGCAACGAAAACTTTTGTGAGTCAGTTGATGGCTTTCTATTTTTTAGCTTTGGATTTGGCACACCAACGGAAAACTATTAGTAACGAGAGATTGGCAGAAATAATTTCTGGTTTACGTCAGTTGCCGGCGGAAATAGAAAAGTTTTTGGAGATTCAAGAAAAATATGTCGAGGAATTGTCCCATCAGTTTACTGAAACTCAAGATTTTATCTTTTTGGGGCGGGGAATTAACTTTCCGATTGCTTTGGAAGGGGCTCTGAAACTGAAGGAAATTAGTTATATTCACGCTGAAGGATATCCGGCGGGTGAGATGAAACATGGCCCGATCGCGCTTTTGGATGCTAAAGTGCCTGTAGTCGCGATCGCAATGCCTGGTAGCGTGTATGAAAAGGTGCTTTCTAACGCTCAGGAAGCCAAGGCCAGAGATGCTCGTTTAATTGGGGTTACACCCCTACAAGGTGCAGCAGAAGCTGATATTTTTGACCACATTTTGCCCGTACCTTTGGTGGATGAATTATTGTCGCCAATTGTGACAGTTATTCCCCTACAACTGTTGGCTTATCATATTGCGGCGCGACGAGGTTTGGATGTCGATCAGCCTCGAAATTTGGCGAAGTCGGTGACGGTGGAATAATTGTTGATAGTTGACAGTTGACAGTTGGCAGTTGACTGTTGACTGTTGGTTATATTTTGGTGACAATGCCCTATTCCCTATTCCCAATGCCCTATTCCCTATTCCCAATGCCCTATTCCCAATTCCCAATTCCCAATTCCCAATTCCCAATTCCCAATTCCCAATTCCCAATTCCCAATTCCCAATTCCCAATTCCCTATTCCCAATTCCCAATTCCCAATTCCCAATTCCCAATTCCCAATTCCCTATTCCCTATTCCCTATTTCCGATTCCGCAAATCGCTGCCAACAGCAGCCAGCTTATAGTGTTAACTCGGAAATCAAACAGCGTTACATCGACAGTGTTAAATAGCGTGCAGGCTGCGAAAGCTAATAAATAACTGAAGAAAATTAGCCGATCGCCTAAACTGACATCTTGACAAATTACTCGACTTGTGATATTAGATATCGAATTCCCCTCTATTTCCTGTTGTTGAGTATTTACAGGAAAATGCGATCGCCAATTCACCAACAGCAAAACACCCCTAGCCAAAATCCACCCAACCAAACCCAAAAAGAAAAGCGTTACCGGAATCCCCGTTTCGGCCGTCAACATCAGTATCAAACTGTGAGGATGACCAACCCATTGTTGCATTTTAGCTTCATAAAGAGGCGTAAAATTTCGCAATCCCCAACCAGTCCAAGGACGTTGTTCAGTCATCGACCAAGCAAATTGCCATTGAGTAGTTCTCAAAGTCGCCGTCGGCCGATTTGGAAACATCTCATCCGTCAGTCTAGCCCAGAAAAAAGCCGGGATAATTGTTCGTAAATATTGCCGGATAGGTTGCGGGCCAAAAGCCGACAAAAAGACAGTACCAACAGCACTAAAAACCACAGCTAATATCTTTTTCCAACCTGCATAAACCGCAAAAACTATCGCAGCAAAAATTGCCAGTCCCCAAGCATTACGAGAATTAGTAAAAATTAAACAAACAGCATTTCCCAACACTGCAAAAGTTAGAAATAGGAATTGGGAATTGGGAATTGGGAATTGGGAATTGGGAATTGGCAGTTCATTACTTGTTTCCCTTATCCTTCTTCCCTCATCCTTCTTCCTTCTTCCTTCTTCCTTCTTCCTTTCAAAGCCTTCTACCCAAAGTCCCAAAGCTAAAATAAAAGTAATTGTCAGATAACAAGCTAAAATATTCGCATACATAAACACAGAAGCCATCCTACCGGGCGGATTGCCTTTGGGTTCGAGTACCCAACCGAAAACTGGCTGCAATTGAACAATCCCACTCCAACCTAAAAATTGCTGTCCCAAACCCAAAATCATCACAGGAATTGAACTAATTATGATTATCCAAGACAATTGCCGTAATTGAGTGGGAGTTTGAATTAAACGACTGAAAGCAGCAAAAAGTATAAAAAATGGCAAAAAATTGCCCAACCCTAAAAAAGCCTCAATGCGGTTGTTAGCAAAAACTGCCGTGATGACTAGCAACACGCTCAGAATTGCGAAGCCTAGATTGATGGGGTGGCGACTAATTTCGCTAGTTTTTTGTTTGTAAGTGCCGATTAATCCCAAGAAGATTCCTAAAGCTCCCAAAATCGGAATTACCGGGAAAATGATCAGCCCCACTTGAGCTAAATTCCAAGGGATTTGCAGGCTGCGATCGGGATGTTTTTGAACTCCAGACTTCAGATTTTCAACCGTCAGTTTTTGAGCTAATTTTAACTGATTCTTGATATTCACCCACACTCCTAATTTTAAATATAAAATATCAAACAGTTAGGCTAATTCCCAAGTACATTCCGATCGCGTTAAGCGAATTTGAGCTAGGGCAAAAATGGTCGGAATAATCCGAGCATAATTAGTTGAAATCGAGCGCCAACCCAAATCAGCTAAAAACCACGTCCACATCACCGGGCCAAGAAACGAAAATATGCTTCGCGTCGCACCATAACGAGCGGCACTCGTCGCCATCCCACGCCGCGCCGTCTGAATTGCGACATAATTTTGAAACTGAGTTGCTGCTGCTGTTCCACCTGTAATCACTGCTTGTTTTGCCATTTCATAGGTGGCAAAATGCAGTGCAAATTGATGAGCCATTAGTTTTAGCAACACTGGTTTGACAATGGAACTAACAGCTAAAGCACTCCCACCTTTGAAGAGTAGACTTAAAGGATCTTTTTCCGCAGAAATAGGCAGAGGTTGAGAGAGTTTAGACTCAACAATTGCTCGTTGCACTCGTACTGTCAATGCTCGTTTTTCTTCCGAAGGTAACTGCTTCCAGGCGCGGCCCATTAAGTGCAGAAATACTTCGGCTTCTAAGTCCGTGGTTGACAACTGTTTGGGATAGGAAATTTTGAGATACCGACAAACTTGAATCAGTGTTTGTCTATAAGTTACTTGTTCAGTCCGGCCTCTGAGTACAGTCAATCCGTCCGCTGATAGGTAGCGAAACCGCTGTTCTACGGCATCTAGCCAAGCTTCGCGATCGCGACTTTGTACATCTATCGGTGCCGGGGTTTGCACATAATCTAAAGGGTTAAACCTGCGACTGAACAGGACTTCTGTTAGTTGTTGCAGTTCTTCTTCTGTTGCCAATTCTAGCGCTGCTCTGAGTTCGTCCAAGATTTTTGCCCTCTTTTATACGATATTTAGATTTTAGATTGCTGCTGCTTGACTACCATCGGGGGTGATAAATTTTCCTACAGTGGCATTTTTTTAAACAGGTCTTAATCACGGATTTGTGCTGTCCCCTATTCTACTACAAGGAATCCCCAGTGTTAATATATTGAGGGAAGGAGCTGGTGCTGTTGGAACCTTAACGGTTGCTAGGGATTTCTGTGAAATACCAGATACTGATACAGGGCTTGGGTGCTCTGACCTCAAGTTTGATTCTTGGGTCTTCCATTTATTTAAATTTTTAGATAAGTTTTTATGAATCGTTTTATTATTTTTTTTATTTCTGGCATAGCTATATTTTTGTTGGTGGTTTTTTTTATTTTGAAACCTTATATTATTGGGGGGCCTCAATTTTTGCCAATTTCGGCCAAATTTTTTGAGTCTGGACAGACTATTTATCTTGAGGTTGCTCAAACTTCTAAGCAGATTTCTACAGGTTTAATGTATAGAACATTTTTGCCTGACAATAATGGAATGTTGTTTCTTTTTGATTATCCTAGGGCAGCTAATTTTTGGATGATAAATTGTAAGATTCCTTTGGACATGATTTTTATGAACGGTTCTACTGTGGTAGGTATTCAGTATTCTGCTCCTCCATGTATTGTTGAACCTTGTCCTATTTATGGGTCAGATGTACTTGCTGATCGAGTGATTGAACTTCGTGGTGGGCGCGCTGCTCAACTTGATATTGATTTAGGTGATTCAATTGATATTGATTTAAATTATTCCCCTTAGTGCAGCCAATCCTGCCATATGTATTGGATATAAATAATAGAAGAATTTTTTTTCTAACTGCGATGGTTTTTTATCTTTAGAGCTGTCGTGGTACGCAAGTATGATTGGGGCGAATATTGCGAATAATTGAATCCAGCTTCTTAAACTAATTGCACATCCTATATTTGCTAGCACCCACCCCCACCACCACAATCTATTTCCGCTTCCTTTCAGGCTAATCATCATTAGCGGACAAATTATGCTATACCATCCATAATCTATTTTTAAGACTATCGTACTGATTAGAGCTATGCCTAAAATTGCATTTTTGCGATCGCAACTGCTGGTGCTGCAACTGCTTCTCCTACTGGTGGTGGTGCAGCAGATGCTGCTGCTGGTGCTGAAGCTTCAATCAAAGCAGGTGTTACCAATGCTATCAACATGATTAAAGCGATTGATGGTATTGGCTTAGCAGCTTTTGGTGTTGCTTTGGCTCCTATGGGATTCATGGTCACACTTCGAGTTCTCAACATGGTTCTTAGCCGCGTTTAGTAGTGCCATTCACCGCCATTTATGGCTTGCCGGGTCGGGGTAAAAGTTTGTTAATGCTTCAGCACGGTTTGAGGATTGCTGAAAAATATCGTTTGAGACTTGTAACCAATTTTTGCCTTGACCCGTTAAGTTTGGCTTACTATTGTAAAATAAACAATCTTCATTGGCTTTTTGAAAACATTCCCAAAGGAATTGTTTACTATGTTTCAGCTAACAAGAATTTTGCTCAATTTCTACAAATTAAAAATGCAGTCATTCTTTTAGATGAAATGGGATTGTATGCTCCATCTGCTCAGAGTTGGACACTTCCACCTGAAGCTTTTAATGCAGTGGCAAACAATCGTAAAAGAGCTCAGCACATTGTTTATGCTGCACAGTATCCATCGCAGGTACACAGTTCGATTCATCAAATTTGTTCTGAAATTTTATACGCTGAGGGTATGGCAATATGGGATAATGAGTTGAGAAACGATCGCCTTTTATTCAAAGATGTACATTTGTTTGGATCTTCTGAATTTGAAGTTTGGTTTCGTGACCCAAAGATTCGCAAAAATCCTGTTAAGGTTTGGGTTCTTGCCACCAAACATTGGAAGGGAATAATTAATGGAATTGATGCTCAAACTTTTAAAGTTTACGATAGTTTCGGATTACTTGAGGAACAAGATTTAGAAATTTCTAAATTTTCTCGAAAGACTGATTTTGGTTATTATCCATATATTATTGATTCTGCTTCTTCTATCGAAGTTTCTTCTAATGATTTGCTAGATTCTGGTTACACATTTACTGAAATGGAGCAAAAGTTGGATGAAGTTTATAAAGCAGATAGATTTAAGAAGAAGCGTATTTATGAAGCTAGTAACAATCATCCTTTTGTAGCTTGGAAATTAGAGGGTGATATTCCTTTTCCTGGTATTCATCACTTTCAAGCTCAAATGATTGTTTTCTGGCAACTTTTACCTGCTGCTAGTTATGAAGGATTGAAGAAACTTGATTTAGCAATTACAAAGGAGTGGCAAACGTGGCAACGTATGGATGATTCAATGAAATCTACTTACAGGTTTGTTTGGAAACTTTTTCTAGCATTTCTGTTTTTACCTGGATTTTTATTTTTGATAAATTTATTTTTTCCTTTGAATCCAATTATATTTTTAGCATCAGTTTTTTTGTCTTTCTATTTACCTACCAAGATATTTAAATGATATGCAGCAAGAATATTTGCCTCGCAATGTTAGGATTGATTGGTTAAGATTTCAAGTTGAGAGTTCTTCTTCTTGTCAATTAAAAGTTATTCAATCAATTTTAAATTTGCCTTTCGAGAAAAAGCAGCAGCAGATGGTTGATGTTCGTGATACAAATGTACTTGCTCTTAACAAGGTTTGGCATGAGGTGCATGAATTTCAAGGTTCTTTAATTGGTGTTAATTATGCTTCTCCTGGTACAACTCAACTTCATAAATATTTTGTTGATTTAAACGGTTCAACTTTAACTGGTGTCGAACTTCGTACGATATCAACATTGCTTTCTTGGGCTCAGTATGAGGATATTTTTACGGCTAATCGGATTGATATAGCTCTTGATTTTCCTATTCAGTTACCTAGATTATCGATGCACCATTGGGAATTGTTTTTGGTTGATGGTCTTCTTTTTACTTACAGGTGTGCTCGTCGTGTTTCTAATTTTGGCGATAATCGTCCTGGCACGACTGTTTATTTAGGGTCTCGTGAGTCTGAGTGCTACGTCCGGATTTATGATAAAAATATTGATGGTTTGGATGTCGATCGCCTTGAGATTGAATTTAAACGATCGCGTGCTGATTGGATTATGCAACAAATCGTCAATTCTTCTGTTGTTGAGCTTCCTCAGCTTTTGAATGATATAGTTTGTAGTCAGATTAGATTTACTCGTCACCGTTCCGACATTGAATTTTTTAAAAGATACTCTTCTGGGTTTGTAAATGTTCCATCTCCTGTTTTACACCTTGATATTGAAAGGTCGATCGCGTTTATTGAACGACATTGTGCAACTTTGGCAATGGTTGAGGAGTTTATGGGCGCTGAGCGATATGATAGATTTATGGGTTCAATGTTGTCGGCTGGTAAACTTAGGATGAAGCCTCGTCACCGACGAATTCTTGATAATGCTAAATTTTTAGGTGTAACTGCCTTGAGTATGTTTTTACTTTTAGTTCAAACAACTGATGCAATTGCTTCAAATTTAGTTTGCCCCACTCCTATTCCTGTATCTCTTCAGCTTTCTCAAAAATTTCCTATTGATATTGTTAATCCAACTCCTGCCGAGCAAGCCTATTTTGACAATATAGGTGATGGCTGTTTTCAGATTAATTCTGGGTTAAATTTTGATAGAATTTGTTTACCTGGAATGATTGTTAATGCCCTTAAGCCTTTTGTCATTATGGGTTTAGGGATTAAATTTATATTTAGTGATTAATTATGTTTTTATTATCTTTTTATATTGCTACCGCTCCACCACCTCCACCGACTATTTATACTTGGTGTACTTTTCAAATGATTCAGGTGAATTCTAAAGAGATGATTTCGGCTGCTTACGGAATGGGAAATGTCCCCGCTGGTATCGATTTAAATGGTTTGTGTCAAGCTTTTTATACGCGAGATATTAGAGCTGAGGATAAGCCTTTGGAATTAGTCACTTCTGTTGGCGTTCAAAATACTTCTAATCCTGATGCTTTTTGGCTTGCTAACACTTGGCGGCGCAAGTTAACTCCTGCCGAACTTGAACAATATGATTGTTTAATTAATAAGGGTGGTGGATTAGCTTTGTCTGCTAAAGTTCTTGATTTTATGCCCGTGTCCCCTGATTCTATTAGAATTCCTGCTTTGATGATTAGTGCAATGCAATCTATTAACTCTCCTATTATTCGATATGCTGCATCTGTTATGTACACTGCTGGTTTGCCTATTATGTTGATTGCTGGATTGGTCAAGGCTTGGAAATTAGCTAGGAAATAATTATGCTAGTTGGATTTGCTAAATTGGCTGGCGGACTTAGACTGCTTGTTGCTACAGCAGCTCCTCTTGTTATTACTTCAGCTTCACTTCTTAGCGCTCGTACTGTTGCTTATTTGGTAGGATTTACTTTGGGTAGTGTTGGAGTTGGTTGGTTGGCAATTGTAGCAGCTTTGGTTGCTATCACTGGATTTTGGGGTGCTGGAGCTAATTCTGCTGAATGTGAAGCTTATCGTGCTCAAATGCGTGCCATAGATAATGCTAATAAGATTGCAATGGCAAATTATCAAATTGCTCTTCAACCTTATTTGATTTCTTACAATTTATGTTCTAAATCAGTTTCTGACTATTTTCTTTCTGCTTGGTCTGCTGTTTCTTCTCAATACGCTAGTTGTTCTAATCTTGACTATGGTGTTTGCGTTTACGGCGGCTGTTACAATCCTCAACAGAATTGTAGGGATGCTATTGAAAAAAGAGTAAGGGATGGTGCTCCTGTTTGTTCTTTTTCTCCTCCTCCATATCCTAAACTTCAAACTTATCCTGCTTGCTCTTCTCCTGATTGTCCTCCTGGTAAAAAGGTCTGGACTCAGGTTTTGTGGGGTTCTCCTTCTGGCAATTTTTCTGATTCTAAAGGTGTTTTATAGTGGCTTATTCTCAAGATGCTCCTACTATTCCTCCTAATATTGAATATAATCCTTTTTTACCTAAAGATTTTGCTCGATCGCGTGCTATTTCTTATTATTTAGTTGATGGTGATCGATTTCGTGGTTTGCAAGATAAAGACTGGGAAAATTTAGAATCCGTTTCTGGCTGGGATAAAGGGTATTGGAAGGCTGAGCAAACTGATTCTGAATGTCGTGGTTGGAGACCTGGTTGGAGTCGTAAGGTAAAATGAATTTAAAATTGATTGTATTTAAAGCCTTTAAAATTGGAATTTGTTTTAATGCTTTTACTGTTTTTGTTGCAATTGTTTACATTGTTATTGTTGAGTATTACACTCGTCCGTTTGATTTTAAGTCTCCTTTGCAATTAGGAACTGCTGTATCAGGTTCTAAAATTTTCAATACTGCTGATGCCGCTGATTTTAATTTTCGTCCTGCATGGGCAAAAATTGAATCTGAATTCGGTTTATTTTTACCTGAATTTCAACTTCGACCTGACTGGAAAAAGCTTTCACCGAGATTAGAGAAGTGGTGTAAGACTCGTAACTGTTGTGCTCATAGAATTGGTTTTGATGATAAACGAATTGTAGATTTCAAGTGTTTTACTCTTGATGATTGGTATCTTACCAATCGTGATTTTTTAGGTTCCGACTTGGACGCTACTGTAGTTTTAGTTCTTGACAGGTTTTTGAAAAAACTTCCTGCTGGTTCTCGTGTAATTATTTCTGAGCCGTATGTTTTATTTGCCGATCGCCGTAGTTTTGACACTTTCACTTCTTGGGTTTTAGCTCTGCGGGCTAAGTATCCTGCGCTACGCTTTGAAATTGGTCTTCAGGTTCATTTGCAGACGACTGATTCTTACTGGTTTCAGTATCAGTGGCTTATTCCTGCTCTGGGTGAATTTTCTCGTCAGCACCGACTTCCTTGGGGTATTTCTGAGTTTTCGATTTACGATCGCCTCTGGAAGCCTCGCATTGCTTATGGTGGTGCTACTCCTTCCCAGGCGCGTTTGGTCGATCGCATCGAGGGACTTTTCCCTGATCGGCTACTTCGCGCTGTGACCTTGCATCAGTCCTATGTTTTTCACCGTGACGTTGCTCGACATGGTGCTGGATTTGTTGTGGAATGGGGTAATTTTCCTGTTACTTGGTTTTCTGCTGCGATCGCGCCGGAGTATACTTCAACTTTTGCGCTGTTCGATTGGGATGGCAATATTCAGCCGATGTATTGGTCAATTGCTCGTGGATTGGTTGATGGTAAGCCTAGTTCACGTTAAACGCATATCAAACGCATATCAAACGCATACTTTGATGAAAAACGTGGGCCGGGGGGGGAGCTAATTGTGGCCCGCCCCCCCGGCCGCGACTTTCAGAATTTTGGGCGCCGCAGGCAACCGGGGTGAGTGATACCCGGTATAACTCCTGAAAAAAACACAAATATGGTAAACTATGAAATTTCAAAAATAGCAAGCTTAACAATTAGAGTAGATTTTAGTGCGATCGCACATTGAGTAACTGGCAAAAATTTCGAGTGGCTGCTTGTCCGCTGTTGAGTTTGTTGTAGGGGAACTTGTTGTGTCGGACAAGTAGACGCCGAAATTTAGCGCAGCGGTTGCCAGTTACGGGTCGTTGGTGATTATTATCCATTGATATTGTGCACTCTCCACGCTCTCTCTCTTCCAATTCGACCTGCTGCTTTCGCTGCGAATGATCCACGACAGAAGAAATTGCTATTAGGCTTTGCTCCCATTAATTCTTTAATTTTGGAAGTTAGTAGTATCAATTGTTTTTTTGCTGCGTATTCTAATGCTTTGTATTTTGCGATTGGATCTTGACTGCTGAAGTGTCGCGCGATCGCATCTACTAATTGCAGCATTTCATTGAAGTTGTTTAGTTGTCCACTGGGTTTGTCTAGTTGTCCACTGGATAATACTTCTGTTTCTCTACTTAGTTCCCACATTGGGGCTTTTGGATTATTTTGTATGAATTCATTTAGTTTGTCCAGTTTGTCCAGTTGTTCACTGGAAATGATTCCTCGTCCAACTGGACGGATTCGTAGGGATTTCATTCGGTCGTACACTGACTGTCTACTTTTCAGTCCGTATCGGTTTTGTAACTCTGAAATTTTGTAATTCATTGGCTGATTATTTCTAAGATTTTGTTAACCGGTTCACCATTTCTGAGTGCCGCTAAAACTGTCCGACATTTTGAGTTTGGACAGTATTTGGCGCGCTGTCGCTTGCCTTCCATCCATCGGTAACTGTTATATGGGCCGGTGCATCCAATTTCTGGGCAGGTAATTGAAATACTCACCGGGAATCACAGCCACAGTGATTCTTGACGCTTCACAGGGTTCTGCTAACCGTTGCTAGTCTGACAATCCCTCAGCGCCCGTTTAGAGTCGTGGCGATTCCCCATCCCGACTTGAGCTATATTTTTAGCAGCA
>JAYSVM010000103.1:0-48438 GCA_043718495.1 Oscillatoriales bacterium
GCCCAAACCATCCAAACACCAGTACCCGTAATCGTTGAGCCGATCGCCCAAACCATCCAAACACCAGTACCCGTAATCGTTGAGCCGATCGCCCAAACCATCCAAACACCAGTACCTGTTACCGTTTTGCCGATCGCCCCAATCATCCAAACACCAGTACCTGTTACCGTTGAGCCGATCGCCCCAATCGTCCAAACACCAGTACCTGTTACCGTTTTGCCGATCGCCCAAACCATCCAAACACCAGTACCTGTTACCGTTGAGCCGATCGCAGTTTCAGTCAATGCGATACCAGTTGTGCCTGCCGTCGCCCCAATTAATCTCCCAGTGAGTCCACTACCGAACCAAAATCCTGTATTTGCCCCGAACTTACAACAGCAAATATCTAATTCCTTGCAACAGCGCAATTTACCCTTAGTAGCCCCGAATACTAACATTTCCAATTTGCAAAGGAACCTCGATTCCGTTATTTTTCCTATAGAAGAAAGATTAACCAGCGATTTTGTCAATTATCTGAATTTGCCATCAACAAATGCGATCGCCACCCTAGAAGACGCCCAAAATACGCTTAGCGACATCCAAAAAGCCACAGGCATTAAACCCGCTCTGATTTATATCAGCTTTGTACCCAAAGGTTCAACCGTCCCTCGCGACTACACCAGTTCGTCCATATTGCGCGTCGAACAGCAAATTCAAGCCAGCGAGGAACTGGAACTAATGGTGGTAACACCTTCAGGCGATCCCGTTCGCGTACGGGTAGCACAAACCTCCCGCACCGAAGTAATGGCAGTAGTTAAGAGATTTCACAATGAAGTCACTAATCCGGTAAAGCGCAATACTAAAAGTTATTTGCCTTTTGCTCAGCAGCTCTATCAGATGATCGTAGCGCCGATCGAAGCCCAACTAAAAGCGCGAGGCATTAACAACTTATCTTTTATCTCAGATCAGGGGGTGCGATCGATACCAATGGCCGCCCTCCACGACGGCAAAGGCTTTCTGATTGAGCGTTACAGTGTCGGCTCAATGCCCAGTCTGACTTTGACCAATAGCAGCACCGCGAATTTCCAAAATACCCAACTTCTGGCAATGGGGGCATCGCAATTTCCAAATATGAGTCCTTTACCTGCGGTAGAAATAGAGGTATCCACCATCACTCGGCAGGGCTGGCCCGGCAAGTCTTTCTTAAACCAAGCTTTCACTCTGGCAAATTTGAAATCCCAGCGCCAGCAGCAGCCTTTTGGCATAATTCACCTTGCTACTCACGCCGAATTTAGGTCGGGAGACCCCAGCAATTCTTTCATTCAATTGTGGGATACTAAATTAGGCCTAAATCAGTTGCGACAAATGAATTGGCACAGCCCGCAAGTTGAACTTTTGGTTTTGAGTGCTTGCAAGACTGCTGTGGGCGATCGGGATGCAGAGTTGGGATTTGGCGGTTTAGCCATCCAATCAGGTGTTAAATCGGCTCTGGCTACTCTCTGGTATGTCAGCGACGAAGGGAGTTTGGGATTGATGTCGGAGTTTTACAGCCAGTTAAGAAATGCTCCCATTAAAGCAGAAGCCCTGCGGCAAGCGCAATTAGCGATGTTGCGCCAAACCGTCCGCATCGAAGGGGGGATGCTGCACACTTCTACTGGAAACATCCCACTGCCCCCAGAATTTGCCAACACACGTAATCCGAATTTCTCTCATCCCTATTATTGGTCTGCTTTTAGAATGATTGGCAATCCTTGGTAGATGCAGAGGAGACGGCAATGCCGTGTCCCTACGCCAGATTAATGGTAGGGAGACGGCACTGCCGTGTCCTAGTGAGATACAGAGGAGACGGCAATGCCGTCTCCCTACGCCAGATAGTAGGGAAACGGCACTGCCGTCTCCTAGCTGTGAGTAATATTAATTCCGAGGCTAACGGATTTGATATAATTCAAGACCCAAAACTCCCGAATCCCAGTACGATCAATCTAGTTACGATAAATAAGTAAAAACTTTACGAGGGTAATTTTTATGGATCTGGTTGTACTCCAGAACTGGCTGGACAATATCTCCTTTGCCGTTCTATTCTCAACAATGCTGGTTTACTGGACAGGAGCCGCTTTTCCCGGAATTCCCTACTTATCAGCCCTAGGTAGCGCCGGAATGGCGATCGCGAATCTCTCCATCGCCACTTTACTCGGTTCTCGGTGGATAGAAGCCGGCTACTTCCCACTCAGCAACCTCTACGAATCCCTATTTTTCCTAGTGTGGGGAATCACCGCCATCCACCTAGTAGCCGAGAACATGAGTCGATCGCGCCTAGTAGGAGTAGCCACATCGCCCGTAGCAATGGCAATTTCCGCCTTTGCCGCCCTCACCTTACCCGCAACCATGCAGTCGGCTGAGCCCCTAGTACCAGCCCTCAAATCCAACTGGCTGATGATGCACGTCAGCGTCATGATGCTGAGTTATGCAACATTGATGGTAGGGGCATTATTGGCGATCGCATTTTTGATCGTCACCCGTGGCAAAAACATCGAACTCACCGGCAGTTCCTTCGGTACCAACGGCAATCGCAACAGCAACTATCGCCTCCAACGCCCTCAAAACCCCGAACCTCAAACCATTGAAACCGTAGCCGACAGCGGACTAGCATTCAGCGAACCGTCTTTCAACAGCAATAACGGTTTCAGCAACACAGCAGTCCTGGAATTAGCAACAGTTCAAACCTCTGCAAACAGTCAAACTCAAACCGCAGAAACTCTCACACCCCAGCGCTTGAATCTAGCAGAAACTCTTGACAACATTAGCTATCGGATCATCGGTTTAGGATTCCCTTTACTGACCATTGGGATAATCGCTGGCGGCGTTTGGGCTAACGAAGCTTGGGGATCGTACTGGAGTTGGGACCCGAAAGAAACTTGGGCATTAATTACTTGGTTAGTGTTTGCCGCCTACCTCCACTCCCGTATCACACGCGGCTGGCAAGGAAGACGCCCAGCAATTTTAGCCGCCACAGGTTTTGTGGTGGTTTGGATTTGTTATCTCGGCGTTAATCTATTAGGCAAAGGTTTACATTCCTACGGTTGGTTTTTCTAAGGTCAGCAGTTATTAGTTATTAGTTATTAGTTATTAGTTATTAGTTATTTGATAACTGGTAACAAATAACTAACAGCTAACAGCCAACAGTCAACAGTCAACAGTCAACAGTCAACAGTCAACAGTCAACACTTTCCTAAAATGAAAAGTCCACAAATATTTCTCCAAGAAGACGATGTTTTGTCTACTCCCGCCAGCGCTTTGATGTATCAATGCACTTTCAAAGTTAGCGAATTTTTAACTATTATGCAGTCAAAACTGCTAGAAGAAAGATTGTTTGTAGACGGTATGGATTGCGAACTTTTAAGTTCAGGCAAATCATGGACAAAAGGAAAAGTGATAGTGCGCCTGGAGTTTTGCCCAGACGAGGATGAACTAGAACAAAAAGCCCTTCCTGCCGCCTCTGAGGACTCAGATAGCACACAAGAATACAACCAAAATAGCTCAGACGAAATTGATGCAAATGAAAACTCAAATATTAGCGAATCGACAGATGTAAATACTAATTTTCCTATTTATAAGTATCGTAATACTAACCCTAACAGTGTAGGAATGTGGAGTTAAAAGTCATTAGTCATTAGTCATTAGTCATTGGTCATTAGTTAGTTGCGTCGCCCTGAGCGGAGTCGAAGGGTTGACTAACCAATGCCCAATGCCCAATGCCCTATGCCCTATGCCCAATCTTCCAAATGGAAAATGGACACAACTCCATGCTCAACTGCACCGGACACTGCTGCAACGAAAAGTTTTGCCACCAAATCAGCGATTCTTAGTAGCAGTATCCGGCGGACAAGATTCTCTGTGTTTACTCAAATTACTCCTAGATTTGCAGCCAAAATGGGATTGGGAATTAGCAATTGCCCACTGCGATCACCGTTGGCGTTCCGACTCGGAAGCTAATGCAAATCATGTAGCAAGTTTAGCTAAAAACTGGGGAATATGCTATTATCAAAAAACAGCCGATCGCGTCCCGAACACTGAAGCATCAGCCCGCAACTGGCGATATCAAAGTTTAACCGAAATTGCGATCGCCAACAACTACCCCTACATTGTTACAGGCCACACAGCGAGCGATCGCGCCGAAACACTCCTCTACAACCTAATTCGCGGTAGCGGCGCCGATGGACTATCTGCCCTCACTTGGGTTCGCCCCCTTGCCGATTTTCGATTAGAGAATCTGAATGAAAATCCGCAATCTAAAATCTACTTAATTCGCCCCTTACTCGAAATAACCCGATCGCAAACAGGTCAATTTTGTCAAGAGCAAAAACTACCAATTTGGGAAGATTCCACCAATCAGGATTTGCAATATGCCCGCAACCGAATTCGATCGGAATTACTACCTTATCTAGAAACTCATTTTAACCCAAAAACGCAACAAGCCCTAGCCCAAACAGCCGAACTACTTCGCGCCGACGTCGAATATCTCGAACTTGCCGCCACCGACTTGTTGCAACAAGCAATGTCAGAAATAAACGAAAGAGAGCACGAAAATTTTCAACTTCCAGTCAAGTTAAATCGCCAGATTTTGCAAGCAGCACCTCTTTCCTTGCAGCGGCGCGCAATGCGACAACTACTACAACACATACTGCCAAATGCTCCCAGCTTTGAAAGCGTCGAAAAACTGACTGCTTTGATCCTAGCACCCAATCGATCGCAAACCGATCCATTTCCATCAGGTGCGATCGCTATAGTCGAAAAACCTTGGATTACAATCAGATATATTGCCGAACCTCCATCCATCCGTTAAATCCGTTACAGAATCCGTTGCCGAACTTCCTTCCTAACTAGAGCAATGATAAACTTGATATTCATAGCCATCCACCGCAGGTAATTTCTGCGATTCAACCTCACAACCTTGCACTTTTAAATTAACAGGTGCGCGAAAATTCACCAACCACAAATCTAGTGGCTTATCTAATTGACTGATTGTTTTCTCAAGTGTCCCAGATGCTATTTCCGGTGTCTCCCTTTTCAGATTAGCCAAAAGAAATAAAGGATACTCCCTGGATTTAAATTCTTCCTGATTTCCTCTTCCTTCTTCCTTCTTCCTAATTTCCCACCCAATCCCCATCAATTCTCCGATTTCCACATGAGTCTTTTGAGTAGTAGCAATCAGCACTGGAACTTGCGATAATTCGCGGATAATCGGAACTAAAAGGTCTGGTTTATAATATTTGCGATAACCAAGATTAGAATTTACTGTCATACCACTCACAAAACCCATTAATACAATTAGCAAAACAGCTTTTTTTCCAGAAATCTCGATAGCAGGCAAATTAAACCATTGACTTTTTACTTTGGGTGTATTCACAATCATTGCTAGGGCAGAACCCAACACTAATATCACACCCGGAAAGTAAACAAAATTGTATCTAGCACCGCGAGTTAGATCAATCCCTAAAATATATGTAAAACCAAAAAATAGTACAATAGCTGCTAGCACAAACCAGCCGAAAACTCTAGTACCTAAACGATTATCTTGTCTGTTTAAGGAAGTTTTGATACCGCCAATCAGCAGGGGAAGCGCCCAGATAAAATATATTATCATAGTGATGACAGACACAATTGCTACGGCGAGATTTGGTGATTCAATTGGTAGTAAACACATCATAGTAATCCATCCAGCAAAAGCTTGAAAAATCGGACTTATCCAATCCAACCACGAGCGATTGCCACTGATAATCCAATTAGTTAATTCGCTACCATATTTGTTGAAAAAAAATGTAGGCATCCATACTAAACCACCCGCTAAACTTCCTAAGCCCACCGCTAAAATCCGAAAAGATAGAGGAACTGTTAATTTAAAATATTGCTGCCATAATGATGCAATTAAAACCATTGTTTCCGCACATAAAGTCAGGACAAAAAAGTAATGAATAGCTATTCCTAAACAGTTGAATATTACCCAAATTAGCACAGCCCAAATCGGCAATAGAGTGCTACTTTGTGATTTTTTGATTGTTAAAATCAAGCAAAATAGAGAAGCAATAACTAATAAAATCCCTAAAGTATAATGGCGAGCTTCTTGAGCCAAATAAACACCGTAGGGAGAAACAGCCATCATTGCGGCTGCACATTGACCAACTAAACGAGAATTAAAAGCAAACCTGCCCAAAAAGTAAATAGCTGGAACTGAAATTACGCCCAATAAAGCTGGGAGCGATCGCGCAATCCAGACTAAACTATCCTCAGAAGGTCTAAACAACCCCATCCACCAGTGAGCCAGCATAAAATAGACTGGAGGATGATTGCTTTCTAGCAGCAAATTACGCAGCACATCAGCATTGCTAAGACTGGGACTCCATTGTAGCGGTTCGAGTAAACTAGAAAGAGCGATCGCGCGATCGATCGGCACACCTCGAAAACTGTTGCCAAAACTAAACACCAGAGTCGAAAACTCATCCGTCCACAGCGGTTTCGAGTCCAAATTGGCAAAGCGCAAAACAAAGGCGATCGCAATCCACAGTAATACCAACAACAGTTGTTTATTCCTAATCATTAATTTAGTCATTAGTTGTGAGTTATTGGCGTCGCCCTGAGCGAAGTCGTTCGCTTCGATTTAAAGGGTTATTGGTTATTGGTTATTTTGACAATTCCCGATTCCCAATTCCCAATTCCCCATTCCCAATTCCCCATTCCCCATGCCCAATCCCCCATGCCCAATTTTTCAATTAACATCCGTCACTCGCCAACTCAGCTTCATATTGATCCAGAAATTCCATAGAGTCACAGCCACGATCGCAATTAAGTTAGCCAAATACGCATTCATCCCAAAAACATTAAACATTAAATTAACCAGCAGCACATTCAAAATCAAACCCATCAAGCAAATCGTATTAAATTTCAAGAGCCGTTTCAATCGCTGGCGGTTTCCTGGCTGGCGCTTAGAAATATCCCCAAAAGTCCATAAATCATTCCATAAAAAGTTACTGATAATTGCCAATTCAGCAGCAATGATCAGACTCCGAGTCAGCTCCCAATTGACGATATCTCGCAGCACATACAAAACCCCCATGTTCACAAATACCCCGCTGAAACCCACGATACCAAATCGCACAAACTTGCCCATCGGCCAGCGGGCAAACCGTAACCGGAGCAAATGCCGCAAATACTCAATATACTGTTTCCAGGTAACTTTACTCTCCCCTTCTTGGCGCTCCTGAAACACATAACCAACTTCTCCAATCCAGCGGATATCGCCTCTACCTAGCACTTCAATCAAAATTTTGTAACCAGCCGGATTCATCGTTTTGCCAGCAATACAACTGCGACGCACCATAAAATAGCCACTCATCGGATCGGAAACTCTGCCCACCACTCCCGGTAGTATAACCAATCCGACAGTCTGAGCTCCCCGCGACAAAAATCGCCTGACAACGCTCCAATCACTGACTCCACCATCGGTAACATGGCGACTAGCAGCAGCTACATCGGCTCCCCGCTTAATTTCTGCTAAAAGCTGCAACAACGTCTCCGGGGGGTGTTGCAAGTCGGCATCAATGACACCCAAAACCTCACCTCTGGCCACTTGCCATCCGCGAATCACGGCTGTAGAGAGTCCCCGCTCATGTTCGCGCCGCATCACTCGCAATTGGGGGTAGTCTGCTGTTAGGGACTGGGCAACTTCCCAGGTGCGATCGGGACTATCGTCATCGACTACAATCAGTTCGTAGTCACCAGGAATACTGCCGTCGAGCAATTGGCTGAGTTTCTCGATAATCGTCTTGACATTTTTGCACTCGTTGTAGGTGGGAATTATTAGGGAAAAATAAATTGGCGGTTCACCTGCATCTGTACCAGAAGTTGAAGCTACAGTCGGTGTTGCGGGAATTTGCAAAGGATCAGGTGGTACTGGTAAGAGGTGATTTGGTTGACTGATGCTCATAGTTTCAGTTTTCCGAAAATAAAAGATGTTTAGTTATGACTTTATAGCTGAGAATATGTTTCGTCTAGAGTTGATTTGTTAAGATATTAAAATGCCTTTAATTATAGGTAGTGAATTCTGTGATTGAACCGGAAAATAAAACTGTGGATGCAATTCTCGATCGCGCTTTACAAGGATACAACCTCTCCACCGCAGATGCGTTGGTACTTTTGCAACAAAAAGAGCCAAATGCGATCGCCTCGATTCAAACAACCGCTGACTTGCTCCGGCACCGACAATCAGGGGATACCGTTACATATGTTGTCAATCATAATATTAACTTCACAAATATTTGCGAGCAGCATTGCAGTTTCTGTGCATTCCGCCGCGATGAGGGAGATGAGGGCGCTTTTTGGTTAAATGCAGACCAAATTCTCGAAAAAGCAACTAATGCAGTGCAACGGGGTGCAACGGAAATTTGTATGCAGGGTGGCTTAAATGTTCAAGCTAAACTAAATGGCGCATCTTTGCCTTATTATCTGCAATTGGTGAAAACTATTAAGGACAAGTTTCCGCAATTACATTTGCACGCTTTTTCACCGCAAGAAATAGAATTTATTAGCAGAAAAGATAATCTTAGTTTCAGCTATGTAATTTCGGCTTTGCAGGATGCGGGAGTCGGTTCGATGCCGGGAACCGCAGCGGAAGTTCTAGACGATGCGGTACGACGGGTGATTTGCCCAGAAAAACTAAATTCGGCAACTTGGTTAGAAATCGTGAGAACTGCTCACAGTCTTGGTTTGTCGACGACGAGTACGATGCTTTGTGGGCATATTGAGACGACCGAACAGCAGGTTTTGCATTTAGAAAAAGTGCGATCGCTCCAACAAAGCGCTAACAACAAAAACTATCCAGCGCGCATTACAGAATTTATTTTACTACCATTTGTCGGACAAGCAGCACCGGCACCTTTGCGGAGTCGAGTCGGCCGCGATCAACCAGTTTTAGCAGATACATTATTGCTCACCGCAGTATCCAGAATCTTCTTAGGCAATTTGATTCCAAATCATCAACCAAGTTGGGTAAAATTAGGTTTAGAAGGAGCTACAGAAGCACTTAAATGGGGTTGCAATGACATCGGCGGCACTTTGATGGAAGAGCACATTACCACAATGGCTGGTGCAGTTGGTGGCAGTTGTCAATCAGTCGAAGATTTACAAAATGCAATTACTTCTTTGGGGAGAAGTTATCAACAAAGAGATACAATTTATCGACCTTTAGGGGTTGACAATTCGGCAGGAATAGGAGTTGGGAGAAATTAGCGAGGTCTGATAGCGAGTTCACCTCAATATGGATTATAGTCAAATCGATATAGTCAAGTCAACTGAGTCTACGAACATGGAAAAGCCGCTACTAATTCAGCAGTACCTGATTTATTATCCAATCGCTACGATCGTTCTGTCCGTCTCTGTTGCCTCCTTATTGCGGAACGGCCGCGTGCAACGCTGGATTCCTATCATCGCAACGCTTGGCATAGTATTCTTTTTGATAAATACATATATACTTAATTACCCTAGCGGATCTGACTTTTTAATCTTTCGGAATGCAGGGGTAGCCGTACTGGAAGGAGCAAACCCCTACGCCGATGTTGCCATGGTGAGTCCACCTACAGCTCTACCCCTCTTTGCCCTTATGGCAAGCCTTCCACTTAACACCGGCTTATTAGTCTGGACAACGATGAACATCGGTGCAGCCTTAGCGCTAATTCCGCTTTCACAACAGGTATTGCAGGTGCAGACAAAGCGCAAGTTCAAAGCTTTACCTACATCTTTACTCAGTCTATCGATCGCAACCGTAGTTCTCTCGTTGCCAATCTATTGGAGCATCGGCTTGGGGCAACTTGCACTACTTGAATCCCTTTGTCTGTTCACTGCTCTCTATGCTCAAGGGAAAAACTGGCCGATACTAGCTGGGGGCGCACTTGCACTCGCGACAATAAAACCGCAAACGATACTCCCGTTCCTCTTGCTCTTTTTACGCAAATCCGATTTCCGTACCTGGCTATCATTTACATTCATTGTTTTGGTTCTCTGTCTCGCTTCAAGCCCTTTAGACGTTCTTCTGTTACGAATGCAGCAGGAGCTAGTGAATATTTCAAGATTGGCGGCTCCTGGGGCTCCAAACGACTACTCATTTGAAGCCCCCTTCAATCACACTATTATTGCGATTGACTACGCACTCTATTGTCTCGGCTTACGTGATAGAGCAGTTATTCGTATTACCCAGATCGTCATCTTAGGATTGCTCGGAGGTGGTTTGGCATTTGAGATCTACCGAAAAGGCTTGCCTCGCGGCGGTGCCTGCGCGCTCGTAGCGATTTACTCTTGCATTTTCCTTTACCATCGCTTCCATGACGCATCAATCCTCACCCTTCCGTTGGTCTACGCTTGGAGTCGCGCTCTGTTTTCTGAGCGCCCCGGACGTTCCTTATTCATAGCCACATTCATCGCCTTACTTCCGATTTTCTTCATCCACCCCAAATTGGTTGAAGTCGTCGTTGAAGCTATTTCCTCAAAATGGGGCGGTATCAAGTGGTTGTTAAATGCACTTGTTCTTCCTTATGCTACTTGGTTAGCCCTGATCGCAATGGGACTCCTTTACATGGCGTTGAAAACTGCTGGGGATGATGCAGATGACCATGCCACTTCCAAGCAGTGAATTTTGGCGCAATCAGCCGATCGCACTTTCAAATTCTTCTAGCGGCTAATCAACGGAATTTGTGATTACTTGATTAGTCGCTCTCCAGAAATGTTGGAAATTGAAGCACCAGCCGTGGCAGTTGTTGAGGCAAAAAAAGCTGATTTGAAAACAGGAATTGGACAGTGTGTTGCCGAAATGGTGGCAATGCAGAAGTTTAATGAAGCGAAGGGTAAACCAATTTCAGTGATTTATGGCAGTGTCAGTAATGGCACTCAGTGGCGATTTCTCAAACTAGAGGAAAAAATTGTATCGATCGATCTTAATGACTATGCCTTACCTCCAGTGGACGAAATTTTGGGAATGCTGGTTTGGATGGTGCGAGATGGGTGATTAAGAAATTAGGAGACGGCAGTGCCGTTTCCCTACAAGATTATTTTCGGTAGGGAAACGGCACTGCCGTCTCCTCATCATTCCGGTACAACCGGAATTGATATCATTCTGTTCTTCACCCACTAATCAAAGCAGAAATAACCTGTTGCAACTGAGAAATAGTCTGATCCTGTTGCTCTCCAGTTTGCTGAATGCGATCGAGTTCTCCCCCCACAGCTTCCAACTTTTGGCGCAGCCCACTCAAATTGTCCTGAACCGGTTGCAACATTTCTTGATAAACATTCACCCTGCCCCACAATTCCCCCAGAGCACTTTTCTGGTTCAATAAATTCAGTTCCAACTGCTTAATCTCACTACGCTTCCCATCCTGTTCCCCAGTTTTGCGGTTGACATTGCTCTCAAATTGAGTCATGGCTTCCCGCAACTGCCCAATTTCCTGCTCCAGCCGCTGTAAATCTTGCCCTTGCTGCTGGCGCTGGGTATCAAGTTGTGCAATCACCGGCCCCAAATCAATCTCTCCATCTCGCGAGGCTGGATTTGCAGTACCCAGCCGTTTCCACAGCACCGCCTGATGTTGCTTCAAAACATTCTCCCGTTCCTGCAAACGCAGTCGCTGTCCCACCAGAGTTTCATTCAACATCTGATAACTTTCAAGTTCATCTGCCATTTCATTTTCCAGCCCCATGCGATCGTACTCGCTAGCAGCTTGAATTTTTGCTTGCAGTTCCTCGATAGTCTCCCGCTGGAGAGTCAATTCCTCCTCTTGATCGTTAACAAACCGAAATACCTTTTCCAAATCCTGTTCCAAGTGTTGAACAAGCCCCTGCAACTCCTCTATAGACATTTTCTCCAGAGCTTGCACATCCACACTCTGATCCTTGGCCCCAGCCCCTAAACCTTGAGCCAGCCCAGAAACTTGTCTGCTCAGAGCCTCAAGAGACCGCACCTGCACAGACAACAACTGAACCTGCTCCTCCTTCGCACTCAGGGTAGTTTGCGACCCCCGGAGTTCCACCTTCGCTTGCGTCAAAGCATCAGCCGCTTGATACCACTCTTGCCAGCGGTTTTGGATATTGGGATAAAGTCGATCGACCTCTGCTTGTTGCTGCTGAGCGGTTCCCCGTTGTTGCTCCAACTGTTGCCAGTGCAGATCCAAAATTGTCTGCTGAGCACCCACCACACTCAAAGACTGATTCCATTGTTCCCGCACCCCTTGAACCGAAGCAATCGCCCCCGAAAGCTTGTTGATCAACTCCTGAATCCTTTGGGCCTGCTGCTCGTCAACCACCGCCCCTTGTTGAACCTCAGACTGCTGTTGCATCTGCTGTTGCTCGCCCCGCAACTGTTCCCAAGCCGTCTCCATTTCGATACGAGAGCGATCGACTTCTTCCCGCAATCGGTTAGCTTCATCACGAGTATTTTCAATTTCCGAGCGCTGCGCCTCCAGCCGCTCCAACTCATCGACCATTTGAGCCAACTGCTCTTCGCGGGCCTGCATTTCCATTTCCCGGCGATTAAGTTCCTGACTCGAAAACGTCAGAGAAGCCTTCCACTGTTCAATTTCCTCTTCCTTGTCCTTGAACTTGTCCTGCAACCGCGAGAAATTTTGCAGAATGCTCACCAACTGGCGGGCTGCTTCCTGAATTCGCTGCACCTGTTTGCTAGCGCTCAACTCCACCAGCACCAGACTGCCGTCGTTAAACTTATTAGCTTCCTCCACTGGAATTACATCATCTCCAGCTACTGCGCTCCAATTATGTTCGCCCCGCTGACAAGCTAGCAGTTTTAGTTCAGCCTTACCGCCACCGAGACCAAAGCCGCTTCTCTGTTTTTGTACTTCTGCTAGATACAGCACACTAATAGTCCTCTCTTTGGTGTCGTTTGCCCAATTCGTCGATAGCAGTATCCGTTCTGTGAAACCCGATCGCATCTACATAAAGCAGACTTAATTTTCACTTCCTGCTTCACCCTAGGGAGTCAACTCCTTCTAGTCCACAGGCGTAGTTTCGAGTCTAACTCTCCCTAATATAATCCAGCAATCTATAAAAATTGACCCTTCTCAACTTTAGCAGCAAGCGAGAGCACTGCCTGATCAAGAGCGTCAAGAAAGCGCGATCACCGACTTTTTGCCTTATCGATTAAGTTGACATACTCCCCGGCGTGAACACACGGGGATTCTAAACTCAAACAGCAATTGCAGGAAAAACCTGTCTAACATCGCCTAACTTAAGGGTCGATGCCCCAACACGAGTGAATATTTCTAGCTGCATTTTCGTCTCGTCCATTCACCGACTGACAAGATGGACAACGCCATTCTCTGACTGATAAATCTAAATTTTCGAGAACATGACCACAAGCAGAACAGGTTTTAGAACTGGGATACCATCGAGCGATAAAAACTATTAGTTTTCCTTTCTTCTGGGCAACCCATTCTAAAATCTGGAGAAACTCTCCAAAGGCTAAATCTGAAATCTTCCTACCCCACAATCTCTGCATTCCTTTTAAGCTCAAGGTCTCAAAGCACAAAATATCAAACTTATCTGTGAGTTCATGAGCTAACTTCCAGAACCAGTCTGAACGGCAATGAGTCACATCCTCATACTTACGAACTAAATTCTTTCTAGCTTTCTCTCGATTAGCCGAACCTTTGACTTTTCTGGAATGGTGACGACTTGCTTGCTTGATCTTGTTGAGGGATTGCTTGAGGAATTGAGGTGATTCAATTTGGGTTCCATCAGAGATAGTTAGAAATGTTTTCAAACCAAAATCAAATCCAGCGATTCTACTCGTCTCGAATTTAATAACTGGTTCATCTACGGTATCAACAACCACCATCATAAACAGTTCCCCTAGGGGAGTACGTTTGATAGTTAAGGTCTTGACTGTTCCTTCTATTTCTCTGGAGTTCCAATACTGATAAACGTTCTGCCCGATCCTAACTCTGTTACCTAAGAGAAATTTGTATCCTGCTTGCTTTAAGGTGAAGGATTTGTATCTTTTAACTTTTTTGAATCCCGGTGGTCTTACCCCCTTTTTATGTTGCTTAAAGAATAGTTGATAGGCTTTCTCAATGCGTTGACAGATATCCTGCACTGCTTGAGAGCCTACTAGTTGCCAGAAAGGTTTACGCTTTCGCAGTTTAGCGATATGAGCCTGAAGTTTGGAGCAGTTTAAGTGTTTGCCCCACATTTTGTAGTACCGTTTATGCAGGGCAATACAGTGGTTATAGATAACTCCGGCGGCGTTAATTGACCGCTTGAGAAATCTATTCCGTTTGTGTTGATAGAGCTTAAACTTCAGGGTTTTCATTCTAGGATTTTATCTCAGATGCAGGAACAATAGAGAAATCATGAGAAAGCCGTCCTAGAAGGACGGGGCTTTATACCCAATTTTTCGGTAATGTCTGTGAACCAACAATCCCCGCGCCCTGACTGCCGGGGATTGTCAAACAACACCCGCACGATCGGTAGCAAGATTCGTTGGGAAGCCGCCACTAAATTCGGTTATGAATCAGTCAGGGACTATGTCACAATAGGGTAACGCCTTAGCCTGTTTGCTCTCCTGGGGCGAGCAAACAGGGATTCAAAACCAAAACCTCACAGCTAAACAAATACTGATGTGAATGGTTTTTTGAATATTGGTCAAATAATAGTTTCTTGTCAGTTGATGTTTAGATGGGAAACAAAAAGTAATATAGCATCAGCACATAGCTTTTCTGAACTCAGACGCAAACGGTTTTAAGGAGAAAACTTTAGCTCCATGCAGGGAAATTTGAGTGAAATTGACATCCGCAGCATCCTGCAACTGATTGAGTTGGGTCAGCGAACCGGAGAACTGTTCGTAGAAGCCTACAGCTCAAACGGCAACAGCATGGGTACTCAACCTACCCAGCGCTCACAGGCAGGACAATCCTGGTATGTTTTCTGCTTCAACGGTCAGATTATTTACGCTACCCAAAGTGCGGGAAGTTTGTTTCGCTTGCGCGATTACCTGCGCCGGTACAAAGCAGAGAAAACCCTAGACAAGATCGAAGTTCCCTATATGGCATCTACCAATGCCCCAGAATACGGCTACTTGTGGGCTCTGCTAGAAAAACACATCCTCACCCCAGCTCAAGGGCGCAATATTATTCACAGCATGATCCACGAAACCCTATTTGACTTGCTCAGTCTCCACCAGGGCTCGTTCACCTTTGAAATGGGGTCTGCCTTAGCTCCTCAATTAACCAGCTTAGAAATTAGCTCTCTGCTGGCGAAGATTGTGAAACAGGTGCAGCAGTGGAAGCAGCTCCATCCTCACATTCAGTCGCCTAATCAATGTCCGGTGATTTCAGATCCCGCCGAGTTGCAAGTCGCACTGCCGGTCAATACTTTTAATACTCTCAAACGCTGGGCTGACGGGCACACTTCGATCCGCCAAATGGCGCGCTACCTGAACCGAGATGTGTTGACTGTGGCTAAGGCAATTTACCCCTTTGTGCAGCAGGGATTGGTGCAGGTATTTTTCGAGTCTGTTACCCCAGCTAACAACAAAAAAGATTTGTATCTTCCCAAAATTAAAGTTCCGAGAGTTGTCTGTATTGACGATGATAATGTGATTCGCAAAACAGTGGAGTCAATTTTAAATGAACATGGTTACGAAGTTACTGGCATCAGCAGCCCTCTTGAAGCCCTGAGTTTGGTTTTTAAACTGAAACCTGATTTAATTTTGTGCGATATTGCGATGCCGGAACTAGATGGTCATGAAATTTGCGCTATGCTGCGTAGCTCTAGTGCTTTCCGACAGACACCGATCGTCATGTTAACGGGGATTGACGGCTTTATCGATCGAGTGCAAGCGCGTATGGCGGGTGCGACTGAATACATCACGAAACCTTTTGGTGAAAGTGAGTTATTAATGCTGGTAGAAAAATATGTGGGGCCTGGCTATCCTCCGGCGATCGCGGATGCTTATCTGTTAAAAAAGTTATAGAAAAATTAATGGGATGGGGCAACTCTGTCTAATTTGTAGGCTCAAGTGGGTCTCACGCGCCCAAAGTACAAATATAATATACTTGTTTCTTCAATAACAGCCTTTTGTCATTGACCAGCGGGACGAGAGAGCTAATGTAGTTCATGGTGTTCGCGCTTCTATTGCCAAACATATCCATCCGTCAAGTCATTTACGCCTTGGCTATGTCAAGCTTGGCTATGTCAAGTTTCGATCGGACAAGCTTGGCGGGAAACGTCAATAATTTGCTAGAAAAGCAGGTGTTAGAAAGATGATTAGTGGTAGCTCAGATTTTATATTACCAGGACTAGGCATCGATCATGCTCCAGAATTCCAAGAACTAGAAACTCCCGAAGGCGAGCTGCACCTGCGGTTCTATGTGCCTTCGGGGAACGAGTTCGCATTGCCAGCGACAGGGATTAGAGAGGTACTATCCCCGTCCCCAGACCGCATGACACCAATCCCTAATGTTTCTTCTTTGCTTTTAGGTACGCTAAATATGAGGGGACGTGTGATTTGGGTGGCAGACCTCGGTCAATTTCTGGGAGACCAAACACCTATGAATACCGATCGACCAGAAATTCCAATCATTGCTGTGGAAGACCAAGATACGATTTTGGGATTAGCGGTCGATCGCATTGTGGGGATGGACTGGCTTGATGTGGAGCAACTACACTCGCAGAACAATGCACCAGATGGCATGATGCCATTCTTGAGAGGAGAATGGATGTTAGGCGAACCAGTTCAACAAGTGCTACGACTGCTAGATCAAGTGAAAATTCTGCGATCGGCACGGTGGGCAGCGTGAAATCGATTTTAGATTGGCGATTTTCGATTGGGTCTAATCACAAACAGTCAATGAGCCACGTATCTAAAATTCCAGATAAAAATCTAAAATCTAAAATCTAAAATCAAACATGGGGCGGCAAATGGCAACAAGTACCAACTTTCAGCAGGACTACCAACGGGCCGAGGCGGCATACATGGAAGGCGACTACCCAGAAGCCGCGGCCCTAGTCTATCAATTAGTAGAAGATTTTCCCGAAGACCCCAGCGCTCGTCTGCTGTGCGGTCACATCTATTGCTACGGACTAGAACAGTATGAGGTGGCACGGGAACAGTATACGGTGGTGCTCGGTTTGAGTGACGACCCCAGCTTGGTCGAACACGCTCACAATGGCATTAATTACACAGACCAATTTTTACCGGCTCAATTGCAACCGGAGAATTTTGATGCTGAAACTGAATTGGAATTCTACCCAGAAAAATCTCTAGACGAAAGTTTGGAAAACCCAGATTTTGAACTTTTTCAAGGAGATGCTGCTGAGCTGTCTTGGGATAGTCAATCCCCAGATGGTATGGAAAATGAAGACCTGGCAGACCTGGGAATGAGTGACTTGGGGTGGGAACCACCAGAGGATCATGTTGGCGATGGCGAAGATTTAACTCTGCTTTCCAACCCCTTTACTGGCGATTCTGGTGGGATGGCGGCTTACGCTGAGGCGACGGGGCCGCTAGACGAATTTGCTAATTCAGACTTCGGAGACCCTTTTGCTTTAGATGAAGAAGGATTTGGTGATCACTTTCAAGACCAAAAAGTGTCTGGCAAATCCACTGCTTACCATGCAGATACGTTTTCAGAAGCTCCGACTCAGATTCTCAACGGTCAGCGTTTTGCTAGCGCAGAAGTCGGGAATGCGATCGACTTGAACAAACCAGATTATCCCACGGGCCCATCTGACAATTTTGATGCAAGTTTTTCACCACGCTCGTTGCCAGATGAATTTGACCTGGATGATGACTATTCTTCATCACCCCCGATCGGTCAAAATCACAACTACAATCCAGAAGAAGATGCAGACCCCTTCGCCCAGGCGCTCCCAAGCGAGTTTGGAGGGCGGCCGGAAACCAATTCTGAATACTCGTCAAATTATGACTTGGCTGAAGATGAGACACTGTTGATGGGGGGTGCTGTCCCCAGCTCCCAAAGTCAAAGGTCGAGCCGCAGAGGCTTGAAATCAACCGATCGAACTTCGCCAAGTAATGGTTACGGCGACTCTCCGAGTGTGGGATACGGCTCTAGGGATAGTTTTGAGTTAGACGCTTTCGATGATGATGCTTTTAATGATTCTTTCTCTATAGACTCTGCGGAGCAAGCGACTTCTTTCGGAGCGGGGGCAATGCCAAGCAGCGATTGGTCGTCAAAAACGGGTAATTCTCAAGAACATAGCGGTTTCTTGGACGAATTTGATGCTTTTGATGATTTGGGCAATTTGCCAGATTTTGATATTTCCGAGGATGTCAATAGTTCGATTCTGACTAGGGGTAGCACTAATTTTGGCAACTCCTCGACTAGCGGCATGATGGGTACGACCGGCAGTAGTCTAGATTTCGATAACACTGACGGCTCCGCGATTCGGGATGATGAGATATTTAGCATGAGTGGTCCGGCTGATGCGTCGGCACCAACTTTTAGTGGGACGGAAACGGATGCGATCGATTCTTCTGTGACTGTGGAACAGGGGGGTCTGGCTTTCTTGGAAAATGCCCCTTTATTTACGAAACATTTTTATACCGCAGTTGGGGCAGGACTGGTTTCTCTAATCGCTGTGGCTTTTGTAACCAATATCGCCTCCTATCAGGCATTGCGGGAAGATAAGCCAGAGGCGATCGTCTATTTGCGCCAAACTGGCTGGGTAATGACGGCAGCAGCAGGTGTTACGAGCTTTTTGACTTCTTTGGGCATCGGGCAGTTAATCGCTAAGCAGGTACGTCATTCTTCGGACAATTTGCAAGCTCAATTTGATGCTGTATCTCAAGGAAATTTGGATGCACGCGCCACGATTTATTCGGAAGATGAATTTGGCAAAATGGCCGCTAAATTCAATCACATGGCGAAGGTGATCCAAACGACGATTAGCGATACTAGACGCAAATCGGACGAGCAGGAACAGGCAAAAGAAGACTTGCAGCGTCAAGTTATTCGCTTGCTAGACGACGTGGAAGGTGCTGCTCGTGGTGATTTGACGGTGACTGCGGAGGTGACGGCAGACGTTTTGGGTGCTGTTGCTGACTCGTTTAACTTAACAATTCAAAACCTGCGAGAAATCGTTCACCAGGTGAAGCAGGCGGCGAGGGAGGTTAGCAAAGGTGCTACGGATAGTGCCAAGTTTGCGGGGGATTTGTCTTCCGATGCGCTGCGACAAGCTGAGGAACTGGCGGCGACGCTGAATTCGGTGCAGGTGCTGACTGATGCGATTCAGCGGGTGGCTGAGAGTGCGAGAGAGGCGGAAGAAGTGGCACGGGGCGCTGCGGCAACGGCTCTGAAAGGGGGCGAGGCTGTGGAGCGGACTGTGGCTGGGATTTTGGAAATCCGAGAAACTGTGGCTGAAACTACGAGAAAGGTTAAGCGTTTGGCGGAAGCTTCTCAGGAGATTTCTAAGATTGTGGCTCTGATTGCGACGATCGCATCTCGGACTAATTTGTTGGCTCTCAACGCTAGTATTGAAGCGGCAAGGGCTGGGGAAGCTGGTCGGGGTTTTGCGATCGTGGCGGATGAGGTGCGACAATTGGCAGATCGATCTGCTAAGTCTTTGAAAGAAATCGAACAAATCGTGATGCAAATTCAAAGTGAAACCGGCGCGGTAATGACGGCGATGGAAGAGGGTACGCAACAGGTAATTGAGGGGACAAAATTGGCAGAACAAGCTAAGCGTTCTCTTGATGATATTATCCAAGTAACTAATAGGATTGATGTGTTGGTGCGATCGATTACGGCGGACACTGTAGAACAGAATGAAACAGCTCGCTCGGTCGCAAGTGTGATGCAAGCTGTCGAATTAACTGCTCAGGAAACGTCTCAAGAAGCGCAGCGAGTTTCGGGTGCCTTGCAAAATTTAGTAGGCGTTGCGCGCGATCTTTTGACATCGGTGGAAAGGTTCCGAGTAGAAACAGCAGAAAGACAATAATTGATTGTTTAATGCTTTTTTTACTTGCTGATTTACAAGCACATTTTTGTGGCAATAATGACAGGCAAAAAGCAGCCTCGCAGTCTTGAAACCACTGCGGGGATGCCAATCCAGCACCTAAACAAACTAGGAGTTGCACAGATGAACGATAACATAGTAGAGGTAATTCCTGGTATATTTGGTGAAATTCAGCCGACGGGCTGTATTATCTCTACTCTCACCAAATCTAGCCGTGGCTATGCCAACAAAAGACTTCGGATTAACGGTGAATGGAAAACGTTTACAGTCCACCGTTTAGTATTAGAAAATATCTTAGGTCGTCCGATTAGACCAGAATACTTTTCTTGCCATACTTGCGATGTACGCAACTGCATTAATCCTAATCATTTATGGGAAGGTTCTAGGCTGGAAAATTCTCAAGACAGGTTTAGAAAAGGACGAATTAAAGATGTGGGAAGTACATCTGCTCCTAAACCTAAAAAAGAACTGCGAGGCGTAGAAATAATTCCTGGAATTCGGGCTGAAATACAGCCGAATGGCTGCATGATTTGTATCTTGGCTAAAAGAAGTGATGGTTACGCCATTAAGGGTACTAAAATTAATGGCAAAACTAAAAGTTTCTACGCTCATAGACTGGTACTGGAACATAAACTGGGAAGATCGATCAAACACGGTTATTTTGCGTGTCATAGTTGTGACGATCGCGGTTGTGTCAATCCTGACCATTTGTGGGAAGGAACTCCCGCCGATAACTCCCGCGATTCTATAGAAAAAAACCGCTTTCCTTTCGTTCCTGGCAAGATATGTCCTAACCGCAAGCTAAAACCCGAACAGGTGCAGCAGATTCGCTATCTTTTAGGTGAGGGGATATCGAAGGCAGAAATAGCTAGGACATTTGCAATATCTCGCAGTCAGATTATTCTGTTGGGAAGGGGAGAGATTTATAGGGACATTCTCTAAGACTACAAAAATAGACCAAATACAATAACGATTAAAATTAAGGAAAAAAATATGCTGCCGGAACAACAACAGAGGATTATGGGCTACTTTATTGAGGAGGCAAAAGACCACCTCAATACGATCGAACAAGGCCTGCTAAATCTACAAGTGACGATCGAAGACCCAGAACTGGTCAACGAAGTATTTAGAGCCGCTCACTCGGTGAAAGGAGGAGCAGCTATGTTGGGGCTGACAAGCATTCAACAAACCTCCCACAGACTAGAAGATAGCTTCAAAATCCTCAAAGAATGCAGGGTCAAAGTAGACCAACAGCTAGAGTCACTGTTTTTGCGAATATTTGATACCTTACAGGGACTTCTGGAACAGCTATCAGGCCCTTTTGGACTAACCGAAGAACTAGGGGAACAAATGGTTCGTGAGCTCGAACCTGTGTTTCAGGAACTCCACAGCCATTTGGGATCCCTGGTGGGATACAAGGTGGGTGATAGCGATGATATTACCCTACTAGCAGAGCCTGCCAGAGTGATTGAGAGGGCGGCCTTGGTTTCCGCCTCCGAAAGTTTTTTGGATTCTGGGTTCGGAGTCGATGGGGCACAGAGTCATCAAAGTTCTCTGCGCTTAGTTTTTGAGTCAGATGTGCCGGCGCGAATGCGGGAAATGCTCCAAGAATTTAAACAGCCTGAAAGTGAGGAAAGCAGGCGCCGACTCAGAAGTGTTTGTGGGAATTTGAGGCTGGCTGGCGAGGAGTTTAATTTAAATTGTTGGATTGAGTTGATTGAGGCCGGGGAAAGGGCGATCGCAAATCGAGAAAATTCCTACCGCACTTTAGCACCAGTGGTGATTAAAGATATCAAACAAGCTCAGGATTTAGTCCTCTCCGGGATGGAGTCGGAAATTGTAGTTGGTGCGAAACTGAGGGAACTGGCGCAGAGGGCGGGCACGGGGGCACCGCCCCTACAAGCCGATTTTGAGGATTTACTGGCTTTTGCTCAATCAGGGGCTAATGCAGACGACATAACTGGAGAAGATGAGGTTTGGGATTTAGTTAGAGCGGAGGAAAGTAGTTCTGCGGAACTAATGCGGCCAACCATTTCTGGGCTGAGCATAGATGAATTGTTCGATAAACTCGACAGCGGTGATAGTAATGATTATGGTAGCGGTCGATCGCCTCAATTTGGCGATTCCCCAGGATTTGGAGACTCGGAGCTGGAAACTGGTGCTTTCAGGGTTTCGAGTCGCACAGGGCCAGAAGTGGGCGCAGCAGAACTCAATACCTTAGCCGACTTGTTTGATGGCGAAAGTCCAGACCTAGATGGTGGCTGGGAAGGAGAAGATGAAATAGAAGAAACTAGCTCTTCTAGAATTCAGACCAGAGGATTGCTAGGAATGGATGATGAGGATAGTTCCGCTGATTTCACCGATTTGCTACTAGATGATTACGATGTCGCTAGTTCAAGGGTTGACACGGTTCCTCCGATAGAAGACCTTACCAGTTTGTTTGGCTCCGATGTCCTGGGTCGTGATGAGTCGTGCCGCTCTGAGGAATCCCCAAGCCTCAAACATCGGGATTTGACAATAGATAATGCTGTTACTGTCAAGAAAAACCGATCGGAAAATAAAGCTGTAGTCGATGGTTTGCGATCGGATGATGCTCTGGGTACTCTGTTGGATGAAGTGGCAGCTCAAACTTCTGTTACAGCAGATGATGTTGATTTAGATTCATTTTCCGAGTCGGAAGCTTCCGAAGATATGGATTTGAGTGAGTTGCTCGACTTTACTGCTGATTTATTTTTGGAAGAAGATCAAAACATAGAGAAAAAAGGCGATCGAGACTTAGCTGACCAAGGGGCAGACAATCCAGAAATTGACAACTTATTTAATATGACACCAGATTCCGATTTAGATATTTCTGAAGATGACCATTGGCTCGAAGATGCTTTTGGTGTGGAAGAGGAATCGCTTTCCCTAGGCGATGATCCCTCACAGTCTGACGGAGATTTAGATGCACTTTTTGGCAGTGCTTCCTTGGATGCAGTGGGGCAGTCAGAACAGATAGAAGAGCGCCTGAGTTCGGCAGGAGTCAAGTCCCAGGAAGCTGCGGATTTAGTGGAACTCTTCGACTCAGTGCCCACAGGTATCGACGATTATGGTGAGGATTTAGAAGAGGTGAATACCGAAGATTGGCTGAATTTTGAGGAGGATAGCCAATCGCGGAGTGAGGATTTGGGGAACGAGTTGGATCGCCCCGTCCTTAACTCATCTGACAACTATTTAACAAGTGAGACAATGGCGACAAAAGGTAGTGCAGATCATAATAACGATTTTGATAACGGTAATACTTTTGATTTATTAGAAGATATGTTTGGGGAAGGCACTGTTTCCTCTGCCGATGTCGTCGGTACCGTGGAATCAGGAGATTTAGAGAAATCATCCACAGACATTACCGATAGCTCTTTCGATGAAGGCGGGGCAGACTTATTTGACTCACTCTCGATCGATTTGACAGCCGACGACGACGCAGAAGATGATTTGTTTAACACGCTACAAACAGAGATTTCGAGTGGAGATTTGGAAGCACTGTCGGCGAGTCTTGATGATGATGGCTTTGAAGAAGATGCTGGTTTGCTAGCGCTGGAAACCGGAGCAACCCTTGATAGTGCAGACTTAGATGGTTTTGATGACTTGTTAGATTCGATCGATGCTGGGCCGTTAGTCACATCAGAACTGTCTACAGGTTTTTGGGATACCGAAGAGCCGTCAGAAGAATCGGAATTCGATACCGAGTCCCTGTCTGGCTTTTTTGATACTGCTGAATCCAGTTTGGAAGATACAGAAGAAAGTTTTGATGATTTAGAGTCCCTATTAAATTTAGGAGGCACTAGCGCTATAATAGCTGCTGCTCAGATCACAAATCAGAGTCCAGTCACTACAGAAGTTTTCTCCGATCTCGAAGAAATGCTCAGTGAGAGCAAGACAGTACCCGAAATATATTTGCCAACAAGGGTAACAAGAGCCACCACAAATGCCCCGCAGCATGGGTTAAATGATGATTTCAGAGATTTGGAAGCACTGCTGGATGAACCAAAAGAAGCTACACGCCAGGGTGAGGGTAATATCACCTCCCGTCCTGGTGGCATTCGACCCAAAGGCCCCCGCCAGGGATTCGGCGACCAAACAATGCGAGTACCTGTGAAGCAGCTAGATAACCTCAGCAATTTGATGGGGGAACTGGTGGTGAACCGGAATAGTTTGGAGCAGGATCAGGAACGGATGCGGCAGTTTTTGGACAATTTGTTGCATCAGGTGACATTGCTGAGTGATGTCAGCCAACGGACTCAGGATTTCTACGAGCGAAGTTTGCTGGAGATTGCTTTGCTGGCGAACCGACAGGGACATCGATCGGCTTGGCGTTCTGAGGAACCCTCCCAGCAGCACCGAGATGGAGCTTGGAAGCCAGAAGAAATGGACAGGTTTACTCCTTTCCACAGTTTGGCCCAGGAGATTATTGAATTGATTGTACGGGTTCGGGAGTCTGCTGCTGACATTGAGTTTTTGGTAGACGAAGCAGATCAAGTCACTCGTCAGTTGCGACAAGTGACGACTCAACTGCAAGAAGGTTTGACTAAGGCTCGGATGAAACCCTTTGCGGAGACGACGGACAGGCTGTTCCGGGCGGTGCGGGAAATTGGGATTAAGTGCGGGAAGCAGGCTCAGTTGCAGGTTGAAGGCAAAGATATTCTGATTGATAAGATGATTGTGGATCAGCTTTATGATCCGATGACTCACTTGGTCAATAATGCGATCGCTCACGGCATTGAAGTGCCAGAAGTGCGCTTGGCTGCTGGTAAGTCGGCGATGGGTCGAATTACGATTCGGGCTTTCCACCAAGGAAATCAAACGGTGATTTCAGTATCTGATGATGGGGCAGGGATTGACCCCCAAAAAGTGAAAGCCAAAGCGATTAAACAGGGTTTATTGACGGCGGCTCAGGCTCAGAGAATGGCTCGCTCAGATGTGTATGAGTTACTGTTTAAGCCTGGTTTTAGCACTCAGGAACAGGCTACAGACATTTCTGGGCGGGGAGTTGGTATGGATGTGGTGCTGACTTCTTTGCAGGAAATTCGGGGAACGGTGAGCATTGATTCAACTATTGGTAAGGGGACTGTATTCACGATTCGCTTACCTTTGGTGTTGAGTATTTCTAAGGCTTTGTGCTGTATTAGCGATCGCGCTCGGATTGCTTTCCCGATGGATGGGGTGGAGGATATGATCGATGTCCCTCGCGATCAGGTGACGACGGGGGTTGATGGGCTGCCTTGCATTGATTGGCGAGGTACGATTTTGCCTTTCCGTCCGCTGCGGGAGTTGTTGGCCTACCACCGCCATCTGGGTCGGGGTAGTGTTTATGGGTTTAATACTGACGATGACATGATTTCGGTGATTGTGTTGCGATCGGGTGGTACTTTCTTGGCGGTACAGGTGGATCAGGTTTCGACAGAACAGGAAATCGTGATTAAACAGTTGGAAGGGCCGGTGCCGAAGCCGATCGGGATTGCTGGAGCTACGGTGCTCGGAGATGGCAAAATTGTGGCGATTGCGGACGTTCTGGAACTGATTGATTTGGCGACGGGGAGGTTGCGGAAAGACGCTGGTGGTACGCTTTGGGAGGGCGATCGGGTGCCTCTGGAGCCGATCGAAGAAAAGGCTGAGCCGACGGTGTTGATTGTGGATGACTCGATTACGGTGCGATCGCTCTTATCGATTACTTTTGAGAAATCTGGCTATCGTGTAGAAGAAGCTCGCGATGGTAAGGAAGCTTGGGAGAAGATGAAATCTGGTTTGCCTTGCGATATCGTGTTCTGCGATATTGAAATGCCTCGAATGGATGGTTTGGAGCTGCTTTCTCGGATGCAGAAAGATTCAGTTTTGTGTGAATTGCCGATCGCAATGCTAACTTCTCGTGGTGCTGACAGACACCGCCAAATGGCTTACAGTTTGGGTGCGAAAGGTTATTTCACGAAGCCTTATTTGGAGGAGCAATTGTTGGATGCTGCTGGTCGGATGTTGAAGGGTGAGGTTGTTGGTGCTCCAGCTGTTGTTTAATCTCTAAATCTGCGTTTATCTGCGGTTAAAAAAGGGAATTTTTAACCGCAGATGCAGGCGGATTGACGCGGATAAACGCTGATGTTCGATCGCGCGTTGGGTTGTGGTGGTACTTTATTTTATTGAACCGCGAAGGCGCGAAGGACGCGAAGGAAGAAGGAAGAAGGAAGAAGGAAAATGCAATTTATGTTCGATCGCGCGTTGGGTTTTGGTGGTAGGCTAATTTGTGGGATGTATAAAAGGGCGATCGATTCTTTATGGATGCTGAAGAACTTTTAGAAAAATACGCAGCAGGACAGCGCAACTTTCAAGCAGCACAGTTAAGTGGGATAAACCTCAAAGGTGCATACTTGAGTGAAATAGTCCTAGTGAATGCAAATCTGTCGGGAGCTGAGTTGAGTGAGACAATCTTGACCGATGCAGACCTCAGACAAGCAAACTTCAGCAGGGCAGACCTGAGCGGTACTGACTTGAGTAAGGCAGACCTCACCAGTGCCAATTTGAGTAATATTAATTTGGACAATGCAAATTTGAGTGATACCAAATTAATATCTGTATCGTTAACTAAAGCGTCCTTGAAGGAAGCAAATTTAAAGAGAGCAAATTTGACGGGGGCAAATTTGACGATGGCAAACTTGACCGGAGCAGAATTGAGTCAAGTTACCTTACAGAGTGCTAGCTTGCAAAATGCCAATCTCCAGAAAGCTAAACTTCGAGGTGTCAATCTGTCTGGATTTAACTTATCAGGCGTGAATCTGGCTAAGGCTGATCTTGGTGCAGCAAACCTCACAGGGACAAATTTGAAAAAAGCCTGTCTGGAAGGGACAAATCTCGAAAGAGCGAGTCTTCAAAAAGCAAATTTGATGATGGCAAGTTTGGAAGGAGCCAACTGTCTGAAAACAGACTTGACTGATGCTCAAACCTATGGTTGGAATATCAAAAATGCCGATTTCACTGATGCGATAATGCCAGATGGAGAAATCTACGAATCAGAAATCTCAGAACCAGAAATCGATTACAAACCGGAAGTTTATCAACAAGAATCAAACAAAGTAACATCTATGACACGCAAAATTATTCGTACTGACAAAGCCCCCGCACCCGTGGGCCCTTACAATCAAGCGATCGCAGCTTCGGGCACTATGCTGTTTGTAGCTGGCCAAATTGCGATCGACATTAGACTAAATGATATTGTCTACACCGACGACGTGGCAAAACAAACCGAACAAGTTATGGCAAATCTCGAAGCCATTCTCACAGAAGCCGGCGCTACTTGGCTGGATGTCGTAAAAACTACGGTGTTTCTCAAAGATATGAATGATTTCGCCGCTGTGAATGCGGTTTATGCGAAATATTTTGATGCCGAAACTGCACCAGCGCGCGCTTGTGTGGAGGTTTCGCGTTTGCCGAAAGATGTGTTAGTTGAAATTGATTGTATTGCTGTGATTTAAATTCAGTATTCGTAGGGTGCGTCGCCATAAACAATCCTAAAAAAAATCGACAATTTCACGGCGACGCACTTTGTACCTTAACGCTTTTTGACGAATATTATCTCAGGATTTTCTAGGCAATACAGGCATTTCTTGAAAGTCAGATTGTTCTTAAGTCAACCGTATTAGGTTATACCATTTCTCAAAAATCTTGGTACAATAGAGTTTTGGGCAAGAGTTAAGCGGAGAGTTGTTTACACGAGCAATTTTGCAAGGTGCGTCGCTCGCTCAATTGTCGATTTTTTTGAGGGATTTTTAATGGCGACACACCCTACAGCTAGTGTAGAGGTTTCGCGTTTACCGAAGGATGTGTTAGTTGAAATTGATTATATTGCCGTGATTTGCTCTCATCTTTCCTTCTTCCTTCTGCTATAGTTGCGGTTTTAACCGCTGAGGGTAAAGTGCGCGACTGTCTTTAACTTCCACAGCCGTTAGCGTAGCCCTCGAAGAGGATCGCATTTATCGATCTGTCGCTGTCGCGCACCCTACTCTAAATCAACCTGAAACAATCAGATTTAATCTAAATTAGCAATTAGCAATTACTCTACAAGCAATTACCAATTACCAACTGTCAACCGTTAACTGTCAACCGTCAACTATCAACTATTTCTTCAACGCTTCACGGGCGGCAACCGCTTCGTCAGGATGAATATTCAATCGGGTCAAATTGATCCGACCTTTATTGTCAATTTCTCGCACTTTGACAATCACTTCGTCGCCGACAGCTAACTCATCTTCCACTTTGCCAACGCGGTAATCTGCTAACTGCGAAATGTGAATCATTCCTTCTTTTCCAGGCAGAATTTCCACAAAAGCACCGATCGGAATAATTCGAGTCACATGACCAACATACACGTCTCCTGCATTCAACTTGCGTGTCATGCCTTGGATAATGTTGTGAGCCCGCATCGCTTTTTCGCTGTCGTTGCCAGCAATTGTGACGGTTCCGTCGTCTTCGATGTCAATTTTGACACCAGTTTCTTCGGTGATGGCTTTGATCGTTTTGCCACCAGGTCCAATTACCAAACCGATGAATTCGGGGTCGATTTTCAGGGTTAGCAAACGCGGCGCAAAGGGCGACATTTCCTTGCGGGGAGTGTCGATGGTTGACAGCATTCTTTCTAGAATGTGCAGTCTCGCTGGTTTGGCTTGGCGGATGGCGGTGGCAATTACATCTAAGGGTAAACCTTTGATTTTCATGTCCATTTGCAAAGCGGTAATCCCGGTGTCAGTACCGGCTACTTTGAAGTCCATGTCGCCTAAAAAGTCTTCAATTGCCTGAATGTCAGTCAAAATTCGGACTTCATCGCCTTCCTTAATTAAGCCCATTGCCGCGCCGCTGACGGGTTGAGACAGGGGAACGCCTGCATCCATGAGTGCCAGGGTTGAGGCGCAAACGGAACCCATTGAGGTGGAACCGTCGGAAGAAAGGATTTCTGAGACTACGCGAATCACGTAGGGGAAATCTTCTTTGGATGGCAAAACCGGGAGTAAAGCGCGTTCTGCGAGGGCTCCATGACCGATTTCGCGGCGTCCGGGCGATCGCATTGGCTTAGTTTCTCCCACGGAAAATGGTGGGAAATTGTAGTGATGCAAGTAGCGTTTGTCTTGCTGCGGGTGCAAGTCGTCTCCTAAGTCTTGGGCATCGCCTGGGGTTCCCAAGGTAGCTGCGGACAAGACTTGGGTTAACCCACGATTGAACAATGCAGTGCCGTGTACTCGCGACGGGAGCACGCCTACGCGACAAGAAACGGGTCTAACCTCGTCTAGCTTGCGGCCGTCTACACGAACGCCATCTTCGATGATCTGCTTACGCATCATTTGTTTGGTAACGTCTTTGAAAACGTTGCCGATCATTTTGCCGTTGGCGCTGGCTGCTAGTTTGACTGGATCATCTTCAGCGAGCTCGGCGATCGCAGATTCTACTTGATTTGCTTTCACTTCGTCCAAAGCTGCATTCCGTATTGTTTTGTCTTTTTCAAATCTTGACAAAATGATGCGGATGGGTTCTTGGGCGCGATCGCGAATAAAGTTTTCGAGGGCTGAATCTTGCGGTGGCCGTTCTGCTACAACTAAGTCTATGCCCAATTCCGCCATGATTTCGCGTTGGGCTTGGATCAAGTCGCAGGCTGCTTCATAGCCGAAATCGATCGCCTCAATGATATCCTGTTCGGGTAATTGGTTGGCGCTGGCTTCCACCATGATTACTCCATCTGGAGAACCTGCTACCACGAGATCCAATTCGCCTTCTTTGATTTCGCTGTAGGTGGGATTGATGATGAAATCGTCTCCTACCAAACCAACTCGGACTGCCGCCATTGGCCCGTAAAACGGCATTTTCGCCAGCAGAATTGCCACGGAAGCGCCTGTCACTGCCAAGACGTCGGGGGGTACTTGCTCATCCATCGACAGCGTTGTGGCGACGACTTGGATGTCGTCTCGTAACCAGCTAGGGAATAGCGGGCGCAACGGGCGATCGATCAAACGGCCCGTCAGAGTGACTTTTTCTGGAGGGCGTCCTTCCCGGCGCAAAAATCCACCGGGAATTTTACCGCCAGCGTACAGTCTCTCTTCGTAATCCACCAACAGGGGCAGGAAATCAATTCCTTCTCTCCCCTGGGAACGAGTTGCAGTCACTAACACCGCCGTGTCACCCGACTGAATCAAAACTGCACCGCCTGCTTGAGGCGCTAGTAAACCAATCTTCAGCCTAATATCTCGTCCATCAAAGGATATTGACTTGTCTATCTCTACCATGTAGGATTGCTTCCTTATCTACCGCATTCTTTCTCTGTCGGGATCGTAGCATTAACACAGAATTTTGAGGGGCGATCGGGCAAATAGACCAAGATATGGGGCATTGGGCATTGGGCATCGGGCATGGGGCATTGGGGATTGGGCATGGGGCATCGGGCGTTGGGCATCGGGCATTGGGCATGGGGCATTGGGCATTGGACTTGCCCATGTACCAATATCTGAAATAGGTGATACGATTAACAAATAACAAATAACTAATAACAAACAACCAATAACAAATATTTAAAATGGCAGTTTTACACGGAAGTTGGATAATTGATTCGCAAGATAGTTGTTTATTTATTTGGGGAGAAGTTTGGCGTAAAATAGAAGCGATCGATACCATTGAATCAGGGATGAATCTTCGCCATCCCTTGGCAATGACTGAATCTGAGTTAAAGACTTTTGTCACTTCCTTGCAGCAGTCTGGTAAACTGAATTGGGTGTTGCCGGATACCGCTGAAATTCCACAGGAAAAAGGCAAGAGAACTAGGCGATCCTCTTCGAGGGCTTCGCTAACGGCAAAAACAGACACTTCACAAATTATCCCAAAAGTCTCATCAATTAGAAAAGAGATTCGGGCGATCGCGTTTCCAACTCAAATCTCCGAATCCAACCCAAATCTAGTGATGCCACAGCACTCAGCGGCAGCACTTTCAGAATCTGCCCAAAGCGAGGAAATTTACCTTTATCCCTGGCAAGTCGAGGGCTTTTGTCTCAATCCTCAAACAGCTTTTATTTTCTTGCAAGCACTACCGCTTAATAGCACAGAATCTGACTCGTTTGTCGGCTCCGATTTGCGGTTTTGGTCTCATATGGCTAGATGGAATTTGGACTTATTGGCGAGATGTAAATTTTTGCCGACATTAGAGAAACAGTCTGATGGTTCCGCTATTGCGAAGTGGCAACCTCTGTTAGATAGTTCTATAGATCAACTCCGTTTCGCTACTTTTAGTAAGCAAATGCCTATTGCTTGTAGAACATACCAATCGAAGGAAGAAGGAAGTTCGGCAGCCGATTTTGTAACGGATTTAACGGATGCAAGAGCAAGCAATTCGACGACGGCTAGCAAGGTACGGGATATAGCGGTGGATTTGCCGATGGGTTCTCAGGAGTTGATTTTGGGATTTTTGAGTAGTATTGTGGATAGTCAAGTGCGCTCGGCTTGTGGCTCAACTTTAGAAATCAAAACAGTTTCTCCAACCCGCGAATGGCTGCAATCTTTGCAACAGGAATCTGGGATTGTCCAAGCAGAATCATCAGTCTTGGAAAACATGATAACAAAGCTGAGTGCTTGGACTGCACCACTGCAAAATTCACTATCTCAAAAACATCAATTTCGGACTTGTTTTCAACTTCTACCACCAAATCCAGGCAAGGGTGAATGGAGTTTGAATTATTGTTTACAAGCGGCAGATGAAAATGAATTTTTGGTAGATGCCAGAACTGTTTGGAACAACTCAGTTGAGAGTTTGAATTATACAGGTAGAACAATACAATCGCCTCAAGAAACTTTACTCAGTGGTTTGGGTTTAGCTTCAAAACTTTATCCGTTGATTGAACTGAGTTTGCAAGCACAGCGGCCTCAATCTTGTCTTTTGAAACCGTTAGATGCTTACAATTTTATCAAGTCTGTGGCTTGGCGGTTTACTGACAGCGGATTAGGCGTTGTTTTGCCACCGAGTTTGACTCATACTGATGGTTGGGCGAGTCGTTTGGGTTTGAGTATTCAAGCGGAAACTCCGAAATTGAATCCTGCTAAGGGTGGAATGGGATTACAAAGTCTGTTAAGTTTTAAGTGGGAATTAACGATCGGCGGACAACGCATTTCTAAGGCTGAATTTGATAGATTGGTAGAGTTGAATTCGCCCTTGGTGGAAATTAACGGTGAGTGGGTGGAATTGCGCGCAACCGATGTCAGGGCTGCTCAAACTTTTTTTGCTAGTCGTAAGGAGCAAATGACTCTTTCTTTGGAGGATGCTTTGCGTTTAGCAAATGGTGATTCTCAGACAATAGAAAAACTGCCTGTGGTGAATTTTGAAGCAACTGGCCAACTTCAGGAGTTGTTGAATACTTTAAATAATAATGAGGCTGTAAGTGCGATCGCACCAGCTAGTTTCCGTGGTGAATTGCGGCCTTATCAAGCCCTGGGAGTTGGTTGGTTGGCATTCTTAGAACGCTGGGGTTTGGGGGCTTGTCTCGCGGACGATATGGGGATGGGAAAATCGGTCGAGTTAATTGCTTTCCTCCTGCATTTACAAGAAAACAATGTTTTGGAAAGCCCCACATTGCTGGTGTGTCCGACATCGGTATTGGGCAATTGGGAACGCGAAGTTAAGAAGTTTGGTCCGACGTTGAAAGTATTAGTTCATCATGGAGATAAACGCGCTAAAGGTAAAGCATTTGCTGCGGCAATTAAGGGGAAAGATTTAATCATTACCAGTTATGCCTTGGTGTTTCGTGATGCGAAGGAAATTCAAGGTATTAAATGGCAAGGATTGGTTTTGGATGAGGCACAAAATATTAAAAATTCCGAGTCTCAGCAGTCGAAAATATTACGGCAAATTGAGGCATCTTTTAAAATTGCACTGACTGGAACTCCGGTGGAAAATAGACTGCAAGAATTGTGGTCGATTTTGGAGTTTCTGAATCCTGGCTATTTGGGGCCGCGCAATTTCTTTCAGCGCCGGTTTGCGATTCCCATTGAGAAATATGGCGATCGCGAATCATTGCATACTTTGCGATCGCTCGTTCGGCCTTTTATCCTCCGCCGCCTGAAAACTGACAAGTCAATCATCCAAGATTTGCCCGAAAAACAGGAAATGACTGTATTTTGTGGACTGGCGACTGAACAGGCGGCATTATATCAGCAAATAGTCGAAACGTCAATAGTAGAATTGGAATCTGCCGAAGGTATTCAGCGCCGGGGGATGATTCTGGCTTTGTTGGTAAAACTCAAGCAACTTTGCAATCACCCAGCTCTTTTGACAGCTAAACAAAACCCGAAAGCCTTGGAAATTAAGAGTCTGGAGTCGGGGAAGTTGCAGCGGTTATTGGAAATGTTAGAGGAAGTTGTCGCTGAGGGCGATCGGGCTTTGATTTTCACTCAATTTGCCGAATGGGGAAAACTGTTGAAACCACATCTAGAACAGCATTTAGGTAGAGAAATTCTGTTTTTGTACGGTGGAATTAAGCAGCAACAGCGGGAAGAAATGATCGATCGCTTTCAGCATGACCCGCAAGGCCCACCGATTATGATATTATCCTTGAAAGCAGGCGGTACGGGTCTCAATTTAACCAGAGCAACCCATGTTTTTCACTACGACAGATGGTGGAATCCAGCGGTAGAAAATCAAGCAACTGATCGCGTATTTCGGATTGGTCAAACCCGCAATGTCCAAGTACATAAATTTGTGTGTACTGGTACATTAGAGGAGAAAATTCATGATATGATTGAAAGTAAGAAAGCCTTAGCTGAACAAGTTGTCAGTGCTGGAGAAAACTGGATTACCGAGTTGGATACAGACCAACTTCGGAATTTACTAATTCTCGATCGCAATGCTATCATAGAAACCGAAGAAGAATAATCATATGTAGGTCATAGGGCATAGGGCATAGGGCATAGGGCATGGGGCATAGGGAATTGAATATTCGCATCAATAAGTAACCCCAATTCCCAATTCCCAATTCCCAATTCCCAATTCCCAATTCCCAATTCCCAATTCCCAAATAAATGATTGACAGAGAATGGTGGACCCAACAATGGCTCGATTTAATTAATACTTATCGCTTCAAAAAGCGTTTAGAACGCGGCTGGCAATACGCACGAGAAGGTAAAGTTCTCAGCATTAAATTTCCCAGCCAAGAAGTAATCGCAGTCGTTCAAGGAACAGATCCCAAACCCTATCAAGTTTCTTTAGGACTCGATATATTAACTGATGAAGATTGGGATTATGTAATTGAAAATATGTCGCAAAGAGCGGTTTTTTCTGCTAAACTATTAGCCGGAGAAATGCCCCACAATATAGAAGATGTATTCGCAGCCGCCGGCAAAACCCTATTTCCGTTAAGTTTGTCAGATATTCGATCGCGCTGTAGCTGTCCCGATCCCAAAAATCCTTGCAAACACATCAGTGCAGTATACTACTTATTGGGCGATCGGTTCAGCGAAGACCCCTTCGTACTATTTCAAATGCGGGGTAGAACCAAAGAGCAAATCCTGACGGCACTTCGCCAAAAACGAGGTACGGAAACCAACAATAACACACAACTCAATTCAGGGGGAAATTCTCCAATTGAGGATACCAAATTACTTAAAGTCGATCGCTTCTGGGAATACAATCATGAGCTAGAATCATCTCTAGTAGTAATTGTACCGCCACCAAGCAGCGAAACAGTATTAGATATTTTAGGACCAATTCCCCTCGCTACTGACGGGAAAGGAACAGCCAGCAAATCATCCCCACCCTCTGATGCACTCAAACAACATTTTAGCAAAATCTACCAAGCAGTTAGCCAACAAGCCGTTCTAGCGGCGCTAAAACGCAGTGAAGGAGATTGATAGCTTTGCTTCCACCTTATACTCACTACCTAGAAAAACTCTAATTTATCTAAATCTGTAGCTTTCATTGTTAGGATTAGTGTTTTTTAGGGTGCCAAGTTCAAATACCTAAAACTTCAAATAATTGTCAATATGAACCAGAAAATAAAGATTGGAGTTGCTGAAGCTCTAGGCACTTTTGTATTAGTGCTAGGTGGATGCGGTGGCTTCGGGATTTGCATCTAATGGTTTTGGCGAGCATTCTCCCACAGGTTACGGACTTTTAGCCGCATCATTTATTATATTCCCGATCGTTGGCGGGATTATCGGTGTCTTGGCTTATAATTTGATTAAGCCTATTACTGAAGAAATCTAATTGGCATTGAGAGATAAATCGGTTTTTTTGAGATGTATGCATATGTGTTGAATTATTAGGGACAGGGCATTGCTGTGTCCCTACTTCTGTAACGATATCACATTACACTAAACCAGCTTGAAAAATCTGGTTTGCAGTCAAGCTCAAGTCTGGAAACGTTTGCGACACAATCCGGTCATTATCTCGAAACTTGAAGATTTGATATTCACCATCCACTAGGTTACAGACAGAAATTGTCGGTTGTTTGGGATTGCCAATAAAAGTGCGTCCACCCAACGCGGCATAATCGACAATCCAATATTCAGGGATACCCATCTCCTCATAATCAGCATATTTCAAATAGTAATCATCGCGCCAATTGGTTGACACAACTTCGATCGCCAAAGGTATCGATGCACCTAAACTGAGGATAGATTGTTTTTGCCACAATGGTTCATTCACCAGGTTTGCACGGTTCAGCACCAACACATCAGGGAAATAACCGGAATCTTTTTCAGGAGGTCTAACTATCACTTGGTTGGGGATACTGTATGGCAATCCCAGACGTTTGGTTTCAAAGGAAATTTCGATTGTCAGAAAGCCTTTAACTTCCTCATGTTCGCCTACTGGTTGTGCCATCTTAACAATCTCTCCATTATGCAGTTCGTAGCGTACTGTCGCATTTTCAGGTAGCGACTCTACAAATTCCTCGAAGTTTACGAGTTTGGATAAAGTTTGAGTCATAGGTTTTCAGAATGACTGATAATAGTAATTATACCAAATTTATCGGGTAATTGAGTAAGCAGGGTGGGTTTATATAATTTGTCGATACTTAATCATTTATCTCGGCGAACCCGCCCCTACAAAACGACCTATAATACCAGGACGACTCATGTATTTTACCGCTTTTCAATCTTGCCTAATAGTATCAGGTATACCCACGGCAGAAATTCCTGCGATCGCCTTTAAATTCTGACACCGAATCAAAGCATTAAAATCCAAACCAGAACTTTCAATTTGCGCTACAGCCTCGATCGCACCTAGCAAATATTTCGCAGCCTCAGATTCACTGTAACCACGCCTCAGCGCCAATTTAACCGCCGCTTCATCAGCATCTAACTCCACTTGGGAACTGCGGTTGTCCTGCCAAATTCGAGTCATGGCAAGTCCTGTCAAACCACCTGCGATCGCAGTTCCGATCGCATCTCCCTGCAATAATTCTACTACCGTGCCGACAATTCCGGCCAGTGCCACTCCTTGATAAACATCCGGTTTAAACCACTTAACATTCGCCAGGAAACTGACATTTCGCAATATCAATAAATCGCGCTGTGGCTTAGATAGCAGCCTCCATAGGTCAAAATTAATGTAAATTGGTCGATCGCGATTCCAAGGCAAAGGAAACTGGCTATCAATCACCATTGATTGCTGAGGCTTATTAATAATTTTACACATCATGCGGCCGGAGGCAGGCATTATATCTAACAAGCGGCGAATTTCTGGTTCGGGATTCATATATTTTGGGGAATTGGGAATTGGGAATTGGGAATTACAGCATAAAAACAATTATATCCGTCAAGACCTTGTAGGGGCGGGTTCATCAACAATAATTGCCTAAAACCTACAATCTCGTAAACCCGCCCTCTCTTCGGGTGGCCAGAAACCGGGTTTTTGCGAGAATACTCGTTACAGTCACAGATTTGGTAAAAAACCCGGTTTCTTTGGTCAACGTAAAACCTCCACCTACCAGTCCATAGAAGATATTAAGGGTTTTTCTTGGATTCTGGAGAAGGAGATTTTGTCGCTTTTGGAACTGCTTTCTCACTCTTCGGCGAAGGTTTTGGATTGGCAATTGCTGGGGCAACTAATGGCTTTGAGTTTGCGGCTGGTTTCGGAGAAGCAGGTGCTGTTAATGGGGCAGCAGGGGCTGTTTTAGTGCCTAAAATGCTGGCATCTCCTGTGTCAAATAAGCCGGCGATACAAGCAATCATCATTGTGGCTAAAGTGCCGACAAATAATGCTTTCCAACCGAGTTCGGAAATGTCTTTACGACGGGATGGAATTAGGGCGATTGTGCCGCCGACAAATATGCCTACGGATGCGAGGTGGGCAAAACCAGAAAGGGCGTAACTGACAATCAATACTGTGCGATCGCTAATCAGTCCTTTTCCTGCAACTTCTGCTAAAGTTTGATAAGGTGGAATGGCAGTTTCCAACAGTCGGCGGCCAATAATTACAGATGCTTGCCAAGAGTCTTCAAGGGGAACTCCGGTTAACAGCGTGAGAGGATAAAAGAAGAATCCCATGATGTTGGCTAGGGTGACAACTTTAAAGACTCCACCAATCGGGTCGGGTAAAATTGCCAGCCATCCGAAAAATTGATTAATTAAGGATACTAAACCTAAGATTAATATCAAAACGGCTGCGATCGCAACTGCCATCTTTACACCGTCCAATGCACCGATGATTGCTGCATCCAAAGGACTGACTCGTTCGATGGGTTCTCCGCCCACTGTCTCTTGTTGACGAATTTCGCCGCCCATATCGTCAATCTCTTCTCCCACAAACTCTCTGCCTTTAGGTTTCCGTTCTTCCTTGGGAATCCCGCCCATTGTCACTGGTATGCCTGTTTCGGGAACTAAGATTTTGGAGAGGACGAAGCAAGCAGGAATTGCAATAATTGAAGCTGAAACTAAATGCCCTAAAATATTTGGAAAAACTGGCTTGAGGAAACTCACGTAAATTGCTAAGGTTGACGAAGCGGCAGTGCCAAAACAACAGGAAAGAATTGCACAAAGTTCCGAACGAGTCATTTGTGGCAAGTAAGGCTTGACGACAATTGCTGCTTCAATTCCTACGAAAATATTGGCAGCACCGCTGAGTGCTTCGGCACCACTCAAACGCATTGTCTTATAAAAGATTTTGGCGAAAACTTCTGTGATAATTTGAATAATGCCGATGTTGTAAAGCAATGCCATGAGGCCGGAAAAAAAGACTACTGTCGGTAAAGCTCGAAAGGCGAATATGTATCCTAAATTAACTGGGGAATCTTGACCAGGGATTGGTACAATGTTTTTGCCGAATACAAATCTGGCACCGGTGTCAGCGGCGGTAAATACGCTGTCGAGCAAGCTAGTAAACCATTCTAGGGCAATGCGAGTTGGGGGGAACAGGAATACTAAAAATCCTAAGACTAATTGGAGCCCAATGCCCCAAATGATGACACGCCAGGGAATATACTTGCGCTGTCGGTTTTCCGAGAAAATCCAGGCGATGCCACACAAGCCAAAAATGCCCAGAAATGAGATAAAGTTGTAGATAGACATGACTCTAGTCCTTGAAATATCGCAGAATATCGGCTGATGCCTTACATCAAATCAGTTATACTCTCGATAGGAGGGCAAATGTTAAAAAAATTAACTGTAAGAGTTCTGCGGAGCTTTCGCAACCCTTGATTTGCCTTAATTGCCAGCAGTTTTAATTATATAGACTCGAACACATGGAAGCTTTTGCTCCAAATCCTCCCGAATGGACAGCGACAGCCGTTCACGCTCATCAATTCTGCTGTCCTAAATGCAGTGCTAGCTGCACGGAGGCGCATGAGGTCTGGATTAATCGTCGATCGCCAGTATACACTGAATTCAATCGTCGCAAGTGGCAAGAGTTTTATCGCTGTCAGTGCGGTTGCGTCTGGTGGGCTTGGAGTAGCGATAGGCCTCCTTCTGAGCTAGTGCGTACCGATGAAAGTATTACGGATGAAGGTTCTGATGATGTTTTTTGAAATACTTCTCGATGAAGGTGTCTTCAACAAGCCTGCGGTTGACGGTTAACGCTTAACCGTCAACCATCACCTGACGGTATAACCAGAATTGAGATCAAGTGTGTTTCTCAAATTGATCAATCCAATACATCAAGTATTCCACTGACTACGCCTTTCATGACTTTTTCAATCAAGTTTAATTCGTTGTCTTTGATGGCTGGGTTTAAAAGCATTGCCTTAATTCGCTCTCTATCATCACGAGTTAGTTCACCAATACCAAATATTTCATCAACTGTTTGTTGAGTTAAAAAGGGGAAATCTTGAGTTTGTGTGGTTGACATGATTGGTGTCTCAAATAATAAATAGTCTGTTTTTAAAGTTCTTAGATTAACCAGTTGTATTAATTGGTTTTTGAGGTTTTATCAAAACTTTTGATAACTATATGACTTAGGGGAAATTTTGTCAAGATACTAACTATTATATAGAATGGGGAATTGGGAATTGGGAATTGGGAATTGGGAATTGGGAATTGGGCATCGGGCATCGGGCATCGGGCATGGGTTATTAGTTATTGGTTATGAGAACAACCCACAACTAACAACTAACCACTAACCACTAACAACTAATTAATGATTTATTTTCGCTCTGTTATAACTTTGGCTTTAGGTATTTGGCTGCTACCACTAGCAGTTAAATCGCAACCTGTCACTCCCGCTGCTGACGGTACAAATACTGTTGTTAATCCTGAGCAAAATCGCTTCGACATTAGCGGTGGCAAACTTTCTGGAAATGGTACAAATCTGTTTCACAGTTTCAGTCAATTTAATCTGAGCGAAGGTCAAATTGCTAATTTTCTGACTAATCCAAATATTCAAAATATTTTAGGGCGGATTTCCGGGGGGGATGTTTCTATAATTAATGGAATCATCTCTGTCAGCGGTGGAAACTCCAATTTATTCCTGATGAATCCTGCCGGAATTGTGTTTGGTCAAAATGCTAGTTTAAATGTGCCTGGATCTTTTTTAGCAACTACTGCTACAGGTATTGGTTTTGGGGATGGTTGGTTTAATAGCAGCGGAATTAATGATTATCAATCCTTGGTTGGAAATCCGACTCAGTTTAATTTTGGTAATTCACAAGTTGGTCTAATTGTCAATGCTGGAAACTTGGGAGTTGCCAACGGGCAAAGTTTAACTTTGCTTGGAGGAACGGTGATTAATACAGGACAATTATCGGCTCCTGGTGGTCAAATTACTGTGGCTGCTATTCCGGGAAGCAATGCTGTTCGGATTAGTCAAACTGGCAATTTATTAAGTTTAGAAATTACTCCGGCTTTGCAGTTAGAAAAAAATGCGATCAGCCCGATCGCATTACCAGAACTACTCACAGGGCCAGGAGTCATGTCAGCCACGGGTTTGACGACTAATGCCCAAGGTCAATTGGTGCTGACTGGCGACCAAACAGTGGCGGTAAATCCCGGAAGTGCGATCGCATCTGGTAGCATCAATGTGTTTGCCCCTGCTGGTGTCAGTGGTAGCGTTAATATCTTAGGCGAAAAAGTAGGGCTGTTTGGTGCGAACATCAATGCTTCCGGGACTGAGGGCGGAGGTGTAGTCCGTGTGGGAGGCGGTTTGCAGGGACAGGAAATGATACCAAATGCCCTGGTAACATATGTTAGTCCTGATTCTACGATCGCACTAAATGCGATCAATCGTGGCAATGGTGGCACTGCGGTAATTTGGGCAGACAATACCACTCGTTTTTTCGGCAAGATTACGGCTCGCGGTGGCAATTTCAGCGGTAACGGTGGAACAGTGGAAGTCTCCGGCAGAAGTTCTCTGATTTTTCAAGGAGAAGTGGATAACCGCGCGACTAACGGTGCGATCGGAAGTTTTAGGCTCGATCCGACAAATATTACGATCGCCAACGGTAACGTCGAAACCAGCAGTTCCACCGACGAGCCACTCGAAACGTCAGCAGAACCCAGTCAAACCATCATCTCCGAAGTGCAGTTAGAGCAGATGGCGGCCGGCAGCAATCTCATTTTAGAAGCAACCAACAATATCATCCTCCAAGACTTAGCCGACAATCGACTGCGATTGCAAGGCAGAACCGGAGATGCTGTGACTTTTAGAGCAGGTGGAGTGTTTTTTGTCAATGACTCCAAGGATTTAATCGAGACTCAAGGTGCTAACGTCAATATCTTTGCCAACAGCATTTCTCTGGGCGGACTCAATGCTAACGGTGGCAATATCACTCTCACTGCTAATGGCATTGACTTAAGAGGCGATCGCGGTTCCGTCAGTAGTGCGGGGGGCACAATTCGCTTGCAACCCAATGATAGCAGAGAAATTCGGATCGGTGGTACTGGCGATATTTTGGGAATTTTGGACTTGACAGCAACGGATATGGGTGCTTTGGCGGGGAATTTTGGCTCGATCGCGATCGGGCGCACCAACACCAGTTCGATTGCAGTCGTCGCACCCACAACCATCGGCAGCCCCCTCACCCTTCAAGGAAGGCTGATCGACATCCAAAACCTTCTGACAGCAACCGATAACGCTTCCCTCACCCTCGATGGGCCTCAAACCGCGATCGCAGCCAATATCACTACCTCCGGCGGCGATATCGTTTTTACCGGAAACGTTACTCTCAATGGTGATGCAGCATTAAGTACGCAAGCTAAGGGCAACATTCTCTTTCCCGCAGCCCTTGACGGCGATCGCACCCTCACGCTAAATTCTCAACGAGTGCTGTTCGGTGGTACGACAGGGAAATTTACACCCCTGGCAAGTTTGACTGTCAACGCCCGCAACACCGAAGTTTCTGGCAATATAGCCACAGTCGGCGACATCGCTTTTAACAGTACCTTCAACCTCCGCCGCAACGCGACCATTTCTGCTACTGCTGGCAATATCACCCTTGCCAATATCGACAGCGCGCTAGATACAGCCAATAATTTGACTGTGCTAGCTGGTGGCAATATTACTTTCAGAAATGCGATCGGTCAAACTCAGCCCTTGGGTTTGCTATCAGCCGATGCTACTAATGTGACGGCGAATTCCACAATCAACGTCCGCAATTTGACCGTGAATGCAAGAGATTCTCTTGCAATTAGGGGGGGTACAGCAAATACTTCAGCCACTGATATCAAGGCAAGGAATATCCTCTTAGATGGTAGTCTCACGACGAATGGTGGCATTGTTAACCTGCAAGCAACTCGTGAGGTTCGGACTGGCAATATTACCTCGAATGGCGGGAGGATTCGGGTTGAGGGCAATACTGTGACTGTGGGCGCGATCGACTCGGCGACAGCTACAGGAACTGGTGGCCCGATCGCACTCACTAGCAATGCTGGTGCTCTAACTGCGGGACGTTTGAATGCGAACGGCGCAAGCGGCGGAAATATCTCTCTCACCTCGTCTGGGAGCATTTCTGCCCTGGATATCAACGCATCCGGCAGTCGGGGAAGTGGCGGTAATGTCTCTGTGAATGCGATCGGCAACATTCAATTGGGTTTTGTCAACGCTCAAAGCGGTAGCACAGGGATTGGTGGCAATATTGAGATCGCAACCGGGGGTTTATTTCGATCGAACAATGTTTTCAACGATATATCAGGCAATCTTTCCAGTATTTCTAATGCCGGAGGTGCGAATGCAGGTGCGATCGTAATTCGACATGGAGGCGGTAGCGATCGACCTTTTGTAGTTGGTGGCGACAGCCCAAATGGCACACAAGGAATCATTAATACTGGAGCCGGAAATGTGATTTTACCTACTCTTTCTTTTGGGGAAACTTACACTCAGGCAAGTTTGTTAAATCAGATTTCCCTAATCACCACCGGTGCACCACCAACTCCTCCACCAACTCCTCCACCAATTCCTGAACCAATCCCTGAACCAATCCCTGAACCAATCCCTATCGCGACTCCAACGCCGATTAATCCTGCTACAAAGCCGTCAATTCCTGGGTTTTTGCAGGTAGAATTGGGGCAAACTGGTAAAAGCTTTCCAGTCAGTCCCGAATTGATGACTCCTTCTCGCCGATTATCTTCTGCATCTGCGGGAGTTTTGGCCTTTGAGCAAGTATTTACACGAGAGTATGAAAAATATTTAGAATTGTTGCCGAGAACCCCGATTACTAATATGTCGGTCATTTATGAAACTCTTCGTAAAAATGAGGCAATTACGGGAGTTAAATCTGCAATTGTCTATATGAATTGGGTTAGTGATAGCGATGCAAAAGCCATGCAAACACATAGTTCTGTGCTAGTGGCAAGTCGCGATTTATCTAATCTATTCCCTGTCAGACAAAATCTGCCAAAAGGAAATAAAAATGTATATAATAATCATTCACCTCGTTTTTCAGGAGAGACATTTAGCCAGAAAACAAAGGAAGTTGCTGATGTTTCTAATGGAGAGGTTTTGGAATTAGTGTTAGTGACGGCTAACGCTGAACCGAAGCGCGTTTTAATTCCGACGGCTACTCGGTGGCAGGTATTACAATTAGCCGACGCATTTCAAACCGAAATAACTAATCCCAGAAGGAGAAGCAGTATTAGTTATTTGGATTCTGCTCAAAAACTTTATAGCTGGTTGATTGCGCCATTATCCTCAGAAATCACAGCTTTAAAGATTGATAATTTAATGATTATTCCGGCGGCTGGTTTGCGAAGTGTGCCGTTTGCCGCACTTCACGATGGTAAACAATTTTTGGTAGAACAATATAGCCTTAGCGTGATACCGAGTTTGAGTTTGACTGATATTCGCTACGATAATATTGGTGATGATGAGATTTTGGCAATGGGCGCGTCGGTGTTTGAAGATAAAGCGCCATTACCCGCAGTACCAGTTGAGCTGGATTCGATCGTACCACGCGATCGAGGAACAACTTTTTTAAATCAAGATTTTACCCTAGGGAATTTGCAAACTCAGCGGAAAAATCGACCTTTTGGGATCATTCATTTAGCCACTCACAGCGAATTTCTGCCGGGGGAACCGAAAAATTCTTACATTCAGTTGTGGGATACTAAGTTGCGAATCGATCAAATGCGACAGTTGCAGTGGAATGAACCTCCGGTAAATTTGTTAGTTTTGAGTGCGTGTAGTACGGCTTTGGGCGATGAAGAGGCGGAGTTGGGATTTGCGGGTTTGGCAGTAGCTAGCGGTGCTAAATCGGCTTTGGCAAGTTTGTGGGAAGTCAGTGATGATGGGACTTTGGGGCTGATGACGGAGTTTTATCGGCAGTTGCGGACTCCTAGACAGGGAGGTAATTTGATCACTAAATCTGATGCTTTGCGGCGGGCGCAGTTGGAGATGCTGGGGGGGCGGGTGCGGATTCAAGATGGGATGTTGCGGGCGATCGCCCATAATGATACGATCGTGTTACCACCAGAAATTGCCATGCGAGGCGATCGAATTCTTTCTCATCCTTACTATTGGGCCGCTTTTACACTCATTGGAAATCCTTGGTAATTTGGGAATTGGGAATTGGGAATTGGGAATTGGGAATTGGGAATTGGGAATGGGGAATTGGGAATTGGGAATTGGGAATTGGGCATTGGTAGCCGTCTCTCCCCATCTCCCTCTCCCCATCTCCATTTTGCTATACCATTCAACATTCACCGCAATCCTTTTTCTCGCAAAAACGCATCAGCCCAAACAACATCTTCTTCCTTGAGTCGCGGCACCGGCGCTAGAGTATAATCGAGCGACAAATCAAATCCTGCTCTATCATAAACGCCACTGAACAAAGCTTGTAACTCCACATAAACTTCTGCATCTCCTGGCTGCAATGGTAACAGAAATGGTGGAATTTCTTCTCGCACTGTAAAAGCATATAATTGAGCTCTGGGCCGACGATTTCCCCGACTAACCAAAATCCGATAATCTGTGTTTGTCCCACCCATCATCGGCATTGGCTTCCCCGCTCTGAGCAAGTCAATTTCTACTAAATGAGAGGAACTTCTCAACACTTCTTGTCGCTTATTTTCATACTCCTCTCTTCCTTTTCCGCCGCGTTTGTTCTTGGGAGAAAGAATTTCTATTACCGTTATCACCCGATTCGTGCCTACCTCTCGAAGTTCTAAATAACCTTCTCTAGCTTCTTCTAATATCGGCACTGTAACTGTTATCGGTTCAGGATGCAGTAGAGTTGCAGTCGCGGTCGATTGACCAGCAGTTGATGGCTTAGAAAATATTGTCACATCAGGAATTGCCAAGAAATCGTTATCTTCTGCATCACTCAAATAAATCCGCTTTTCAATTGCGACTCGGTATTTAGGCCGCAGGGCAGGCCCTATAGCATCGGCTATTGCTGTAATTAACCGATGATGTACTTCAGGCCAAAATTCTGAATTTTCTAAATACGGGTCTACCCCTGGAAATGGAGATGGCATTTGATTACCTCAAGTAATAGTGTTCTAAAGTTTAGTCTAACTTTTGATGATTAATTTTCTTCACTATGCTGGAAATTGCGCCAAATCTCTTGATGACATACGTGCCAAAAATATAGTGCTAAATTTATCAAAGCTAATAACTTAGTTCCGTCTTCTAACATTGCATGAACTCCTTGACTTTGTGCGGAAAATATATCTTCAAATCTCGAAATTGCAAATAAAATAAATGCTGCTATTAATGGCAAGTAAGGAGTAGTTGTGATGAATCGCCAAAACTTAACTCCATACATGAAAACACCAATTCCATAACATAAATAAATTAACTTCTTAGATAATCCCAACCCAGAAAGAATGAAAGTCATCCGAAATCTGTCATCCAGGAAAAAGACTCCCAATAACAAGGCGCTACAAAGTAAGAACATCTCGGCTCGACTGCGGGATGGTTGTTGGCGAAGCACTCCGAAAGTAAATGCAGAAATTATGACGGAAACACACCATAAAATCTCGGAAACTCCTGTTAAAATACCGTCGTAAGGCAACCAAAAGTTAAACGGATCACTAAACAGACGTTCAAAACCACTTCCCTTATTTGTGACTTTAGCATATATGCCGAGTCCACCCAATAGTAGTACAGTCAGAGTGTTGCAAAGTAGCAAAAATGGTACACGATTGTATTGTTTTTTGACAACCTTAAAAAAGGTTAAAAAATTGGGAATTTGTTCAGACAAAGGTGAGTTTTTCATGAAAAAGTTTCATCTAAATAGGCTGATTTACTAATTTAGTGGCAGCCAAACCACGAATGTAGTCCCGCGATCTTTTGGATATAAATGAGAACCCACAGATGGCAGCCATTCGGGGTTGACTGGGGAAAATACTTCGATTTCTCCTTGCGTTTGGCGAACTAAGTCGTGGGCTATAGCTAAACCTAGTCCGGTTCCTGGAATCTCTGTTTGTGCTTTTTCTCCTCGGTAGTGTCGCTCAAATAAATGCTCTAAATCCTGGGGGGGAATTCCTGAACCTGTGTCGCTGACGGCAATTGCTATGGCTGGTAATTGATGCTTTTTTGTTCGATCGCCATTTGCTGCTTTGTACTCTACTTTAATGTAAATTCGGCTACCGGCTTGGCTATATTTCAAGGCATTGTCAATTAAGTTGCTCAAAACTTCCTGCAAAGCTCGATCGCCCCCTGAGACTTTCGGCAAATCCACAGGAATGTCTGCTACCAATTTTAAGTTTCTTTCCGATGCGATCGCCTCGGCTGAAATTAACAGCGGTTGTAAGACTTCCGCAACTGAACAGGATTCATCAAAATTGGTAACGGGCGAGAGTGACAGAGGAGACTGGCGATTTAATTCAACCTTGGACATTTCCTGATCGGTCGTACCAGATGGTAGTCTCAGATTTGCTTCGCCGATGTCAGCAGTTCGATCGAACTGTAACAGCAACTCTTGCAGCCGATCGCTCTCTCGGACGATACTCGAAGCCACATTGCGGTTTTTGTCTTCCGGTACCAGCCGCTTTACCAGTAGTTTGCCAAAAGTTCGCAAGGCTGTCAACGGACTTTTGAACTGGTGTAGCAGGTTCTGCATTGTGTCGTAAACCTGAGCTTGGATTTGTCCCTGCTGGCGCAATTCTTGCTGCATCCACTGCGATCGCTGGTCTAAAATGCAGGCTAAGGCCAAGGTGCGAGCAATTTGCTGCATTTGAGCATCCTCTCGATCGTTCCAAGGCCTGTCTTGTCTACCGCTGACCAGAAGTCCCATTACCGCTCCTTCGTGAATCAGAGGTGTCACAATTTGCCGTCTAGAAAGCCAACTATTTTCCGGGCCTTGGCACTGATTGGAATTGCTGTTAAAACCTGGAAGAGACTCTGGTTCGATCGCCCCCATTGCTGATGCTTCCTGACTAGGAGTTGGGTTCGCCAAAAGTCGCTGTATCGGCTTCACTGCCGAGCTGGCCGGAGATTGCAGCCTAAACCCCTGATTTTCTTCCCATGACTCTGGGGTTTCGGGATAAACTGCGATCGGTACCAACTTTGCCTCGCTACCCTCGACCAATTCCTCAGTCAGGTATACCGCGCTGAATGTTGCTCCCAAGCTGACGGTAATCGCCACCTGCGATCGACAAAGCTTCACAAATTCTGAACTGGCTGGCATTAACATGAGCGCCACATTTAAGATATCTAACGGAATTATTCGGTCGGTGTAAACATTAAGATTATGTCGAATTATTAAATCAACTTGATATTTTGAGCTAGAACGGATATACTCGGCTCGGATTTGGTAGCTATAATTACAACCTGTCTGCTCACAGAGGAGGTAAAGAAATTGGCCAGGAGACGCAAGCGCAAAAGTCGCCGCCGACAAGAAGGACGCAGGATCTTAGAGTGTGTGCCTCAATATAGCATCGAGAGCGGCGAAGATAAACCCGTGACGGCGGCTCGCAAGTTCATCCATGCCGAAGGCATTGCCCCCCCAGCTTTGCTATTGGTCAAACGCAACGAGCATACCACCGATCGATACTTCTGGGCTGAAAAAGGTTTATTTGGTGCTCAATACGTGGAAGAGAACCATTTCTTATTTCCCAGCTTAAAAGTGATGTTGGAGTCTACCGCAGAGAAAATGTCTGCGGTGTCAGCCAGTCGCGCATAGCTCAAAACCCAGAACCTAAGACGCTCAATTTAAAAAGCTGCGTTCAAAATACTCAACTCAAAATGCTGAGTTCAAACATTGACGGCAATGTTGATGCAACTTTTTTTACAAAAGCGCTTTTTGCGATTGTCTGGAGAGTGTCAACTGAATTTTAAGCGAAAAGTCCTGAGTAAAGTTAGGTGTCAGGAGCCATCGCAACAGGAGCGATCGTCACAAGGGCGATCGCCACAGTCGGCACTCTCAGGATAATGGCTTTTTTTTGGCAACTGCTTCGTAAAACTTACCTAAACCTATCTAAAACCATCTTTAGATACAATCCAAAGTTCACTTCCTACGCTGTTGGGTAGACGACTAATCCCAAGATAAGTAGGCGATCGAACTCAAGCCGAGGGTTCCCAAT
>JAYSVM010000104.1:0-5206 GCA_043718495.1 Oscillatoriales bacterium
TATTTTCGGTAGGGACACGGCACTGCCGTCTCCTCTATATCATGTCTGAGTGCAAGCGGAATTGATATAACTAACAACTAACAACTAACAACTAACAACTAACAACTAACAAAGGAGTTCAATATCATGCTAAATCGCTTTCATTTAACTGCTATCATAGCTGCTATGTTTATTCAACTCATAGCTACTAACACTAAAAGTGCGATCGCGCAAGAACGCGAAGGATGCTTTATCATCAACTCAGCGGGAGAAGTGATTAACTTAAACCAGTTGTGTCCTACTCAGGAACCCACGGTTAAAATTACCGGCAATGATGGTAAATTTGTAGAAGACTATAAACGTTTAGCTAAAAGCTACTCGACAGCCACAACGGATAGTTTATTGCAAGCAATTCAAAGCAGCCCTGGTCAAAAAATTGCCGCAGCTAAAAGAATGTGTGCCGAGGCAAAATCGGGACTTTCTCTGTCGGAATTTAAATTAAGAGCGATCGGGCAAGCGGCAAATATGGACAATCCGATTGCTAAAGAAAGCTTTTTGGCTGATGCTGATATTACCCTGACTCTTGCTTCAAATCACTACTGTCCAGAATTGGCTAGTAGGTAAAATAGTACCCGAAATGAGGAGACGGCAGTGCCGTGTCCCTACAATTAATTTGGGGTAGGGAAACGGCATTGCCGTGTCCTCCGTATTATTCCGATACAACTGGAATTGATATAAAATGCGATCGCAATTTCAGTAAAAAGCGATCGCAATTTTATTAATAATTAGTTAGCAACTATTACTAATTACCAATTAAGCTGCTGGTGTTTCTGAATCTTCTTCAGAACTTCCTTTACCTGCCAGTACGCTGACAACTACCTGATTTGGTTCAGCAACAGCTACAACTCCTGCGGGCAACACCAGTTCGTGAATATGCAGTGCATCCCCTACATTTAGATTAGAAATATCTACTTCAATGGCATCAGGAATGCTTTCAGGTTTACACTTAACTGTTAATTGCATCATCACGGTATCCAAGATGCCGCCGCCCATCTTGACACCGACTGATTCGCCGACAAAATGCAGCGACAATTCAACTTCGAGACTGTCTTGACTTCCTACAGCAAAAAAACTGAGGTGATAGGGAAAACCTTTCCAAGGATGACGTTGTACTTCCCGTAGCAAAGTTTTGCCTTTCCAAGAAATCTCTGGAATATCCAGGTCAATTAAGACGTTGTTGACAACGCGCTGTTTGAGGAGAGTTTCAACTGCTTTGGCTGGGATGGTGAGTGAAATGGACTCACAGCCCTTGTGGCCGTAAAGTACGGCGGGAATCAATCCTGAGCGACGGAGGGCATTGGGCTTGCTGCCTTCAGCCCGCTTTTGACATTCAACTGCGATTTGCATTTTCTGACTTTTGGCTTATTGTTTTCACATTTTACCAAATTTGTGCTAATGCGATCGCACTTAATTAAATTCGCTGAAGGTATTGATCGAACTAACTTATTAAAGGACTCGCTGAAGATACTGATAATTTTCATTTTCCACACACTTCAGCAAGTCTAACAATTTCCTCAGACGGTACGTTCCTGCTTGGTATTCTTCTTTGAGAGGGGAATCACCCAGCTTAGCAAGGACGGTATCGCTTTCGCAGATGATTGCGTCGCGGAAAAAATTTCTAAACTTCTGGCGTATATCTTGATCTAACTCAACTAAAGGTAGCTTTTCCTCCTCTTCATCTATCAAAATATTTCTGGGGACAGATTTGCCAATTTTGGAAAATTCTGATTTTGCCAACCACTCGTAAACGTCTTCAGACATTCCGACATAGTGCGGTGGCTGATTAGTTTTGAAGGCATAAAAAATCATGTCTAACATTAGCTTTCCTCTTGACCTTCCTGATTCAACAACTTACTCTCTGGAAAATTTTCTACCCAAGCTACATCTGCTTTGTCGAATACAACCTTAGCTGGTTTAGTAATTCCCCCTGTGGTAATAACTCCAATCACAGTTCCTTTTTGACATATTTCCTTAGCTTTTGTGGAATCTATTTTCTTATTTTTCCAGGCTTTGATTTCAATATGGGGCTCATTCATTATTATTTATACTTTTGATTATTTTGATAAATTAACCATTGAATTCGATATTAAAATTGCGGAGTAGCTGTTTAACTCGCGGAACATCTTGCTGGTTGACTATCAAAATATCACCTTTGGGATTGTTTCCCGTTGTTCTTTTGGCTTGTATTCCTTCTTTGCTTAACTCCATTATAAGCCATCCAATCATATCTCTGTGAACTTCTAGCCGTGCTATCAGTTCATCCTCGTCAGTCATTTACTTGACTCCGTATAAATAATGATACACTTGACCTTGCCGTGGGTCAAGTGCACTAAATCTGCTGGAACCTTGAACTAAGCTGGCGTACCATCAACCGACAATAATCCGCGCTTCGGGCCGTGAATTGGGTCTTCGACAATGATAGTTTGGTCGCGGCCGGCACCGAGAGATACGATCGCGATCGGCACTTCCATCAAGTCTGCCAAAAATTTTAGATAATCCAATGCTTGCGGTGGCAAATCTTCTAAATTACGACACTCTTCTGTCGATTGTTTCCAACCAGGAAGGGTTTCATAAATCGGTTTACAACGAGCAAATATGCGGGAATTCTTGGGGAAATCGATACAACGTTCGCCGTCAACTTCGTAAGCAACACAAACTTTGATTTCTTCCAATTCATCCAAAACATCTAGTTTGGTAACTGCTAGACAGTCAAGTCCGTTGATGCGAACTGCGTAGCGGCCAATTACTGCATCGAACCAGCCGCAGCGACGTTTTCGACCGGTTGTCGTGCCGAATTCTGCACCTCTCTCGCCCAAAATTGCGCCAACTCCATCCACCATTTCGGTAGGGAAAGGGCCTTCTCCGACGCGGGTTGTGTAAGCTTTTGCTACGCCAATTACGCGATCGATCGCAGTTGGTCCAACTCCTGTTCCTACACAAGCGCCACCTGCGATCGGACTGCTGGAAGTAACGTAAGGATAAGTGCCGTGATCTAAGTCTAATAAAGTGCCTTGCGCGCCTTCAAACAGAATATTTTTCCGCTTGTGAAGTCCCTCATAAATCTTCAGGGAACTGTCTACTACGTGGGGGCGCAAACGTTCCGCATAGACTCGGTATTCATCAATCACATCTTGGGGATTGAGAGGAGGCAAATTGTAGAGTTTTTCCAGAATGACATTTTTATAATTAATCGTCCATTCCAGTTGTTCTCGGAAGCCTTCCAAGTCCATTAAATCGAGCATCCGAATCCCAGTACGTTCGGACTTATCCGCGTAGGTAGGGCCGATGCCGCGTCCCGTTGTCCCAATTTTATAATTTCCCCGCTGTTCTTCCGATGCCACATCAATTAATCTATGGTAGGGCATGGTGACGTGAGCAGTCTGAGAAATCATCAACTTGGCAGTAGAAATGTTGAGCTTTTCTAACTGATCCAATTCTTGAATTAAAACTTTAGGGTCAATGACCGTACCACAGCCGATGATGCATTCTGTCTCAGGGTATAGAATTCCAGATGGAATCAGATGCAGCTTGAAAGTCTGACCGTTAACTACCACGGTATGACCGGCGTTGACGCCCCCTTGGTAGCGGACAACGATATCTGCGGATTTGCTGAGCAAATCAGTAATTTTGCCTTTTCCTTCATCGCCCCACTGGGCACCGATCACAACTACGTTAGCCAAGGGTTTTTCGCGTTCCGTTCTAGTTGACACAATCTCTTATTATGTATGAGTGTGTGCCAAATGTCAATCAATTGATTTTGAGAATTGGGAATTGGGAATTGGGCATAAGGCATGGGGCATTGGAACTCACAAATGACTAATGACTACTGACTAATGACTAATTAAATTTTGTTAAGATTGAGAAAATTGAGGCTATTTTGCCATGACTTTACACGCTGAGTTGCACCGACATCTAGGTGGTTCTGTGGTTCCTAGGGTGTTGTGGCGGTATTTCGATCGCCACCACAACCCTGAAATAGCTAGCCGATTTCAAGCATACTCTGAGTTTGAGGAGTTTTACACTCGTCCGCGCAACACTCTGGATGAGTATTTGGAACTGCACACGCTGGTGGAAAGTGTTCAAACTATTGAGACTTTGCCTTATTTCATCTATCGGTTGATGCGTGGCGCTTACGTGTTTGAAAATCTGGCTTATTTGGAGTTGCGCTATACGCCTTATTTGCGGACTCCAGAGCATTTGTCGCAATCTGAACGCATCGATTTGATGACAGAAATTGTCCAAGTTGTGGGTAAAGCCAGTCAAATTAGTGATTGTCCGATTGTGACTAGCCAAATTTTGTGTATGCACTCGCGTTTGCCCTATGAAGTGAATCGGGCGATCGTCGATTTGGCTGCACAAATGGGAGAATATGTTTGTGCGATCGATCTGGCTGGCGGCGATGCTGCTATTGGCGATCGCCTGGACGAATTTGTGGGATTGTATGAGTACGCAAGGTCGATCGGCATTAAAACAACCGGACACCTCTACGAAACAACATCTGGCTGTTATCCCGAACTTCTGCCCTATCTGATGCGTATCGGCCACGGGATTCAAATTCCATTAAAATATCCCGAACTGTTGCCAGAAATCGCGCGTAGGGGTCAATGCTTGGAAGTTTGCCCGACTACCTATCTCAAAACGGGAACCTTGCAAGATATGCGTGAATTGAAGGTTGTGTTCGATCGATGTTTTGAAGCCGGTGTCGATATTGCGATTTGCACTGACAATGCGGGATTGCACAATGTGCGGCTGCCTTTTGAGTACGAGAATTTATTGACTCTGGACATCATTGATTTTCGGCAATTGCAAGCCTGTCAAAATGCTGCTTTCCGCCATGCATTTGCGTGGCCTTATGGGGAGCAACCGGCCCAAATGCTGACTGGTTTGTTGCATCAAGAGTCTGTGAGTGCGATCGTTAATTAGCTGTTTTTTTAGTGATGAATTTAGATACCTAGACATAAACCACAGAAACCGGGTTTTTCACAGTTTTTCGGCTGTGTATCGATATCCTCGGAAAAAACCCGGTTTCTCGCCACACCCAAAATCTCAGAAACCGGGTTTTTGGCAATATCTCCGACTGTAACCAACTATTCTGGAAAAAACCCGGTTTCTCGCCACCCCGCACATCCAAGACTACGACATAAACCACAGAAACCGGGTTTTTCGC
>JAYSVM010000105.1:0-47386 GCA_043718495.1 Oscillatoriales bacterium
GGGGGACAGACCGATCTCTACTCGCTGGTGGTGACATCAACGAGCAAATCGACTGGCTGATCCCAGAATCCTCGTGCCTTTAGGCCGAGGAGTGTCAAATTTAATCTTTTAGGAATGCGGCAATGATTTTGATTGAGTATACTTACGCATTCATTGGGTTATTGGTGATTGGTTACTGGTTATTTGTTATTTGTGATCGGCTACCCATGCCCGATGCCCGATGCCCAATTCCCTATTCCCTATTCCCAGTTTTATATTGGTTGCTGATTTGGCGGAATTCTCGGTTTGGGTTTGCCGATCGACATTAGCGGGTCGCCAATAGTTGCAATTTTCCAGGCAGGCGATTCTAACTAGCGGGCTGCGATTAAAAATGGGGTCGATCGCAACAGCCGATCGACAATGATTCTCGGCGGAATAAATGCAGATAAATAAGGTTCGCTGACACTACCAATTTCGGTTGGGATTTGAACTTTGCAAATTGTTATGCTGCCACACTTTCTACTAGCTACTTATTCCTGCCAATAGCGATCTCCATACATAATCTCTTCCTCATGAGCTGTGGAAGAAGCATCTGACAATGTATCGGTTGCAGAAACAGGAAGTTGTGGTGCTACTCCTTCAGTTGATGAGGATGCAAATTCATTCATTTTCGTGTCGTTATTGCTGCTGAAATTTACTGAAGAATAACCTACCCCGATCGCCCTGTCGGTGAGAAAAAGTGATATGATTTTGTAAATGTTTGTAAATTGTCGATCGAGAAGAAAGGGCGATCGCACCTGCAAGCTTCATTTCCGGTTATTTGGTGAGGAGATGAATGGGTGACTAGGTGCGATCGTCATCGTAATAGCTAGCAGTTTGACTTACTGCGGGCGATCGAACTGATGGAGCAAATAAGGGCGAGCGCAGTTGTAATGCAGTAAATGGCGATCGCATTTTCATTCACTTTGATTCATCTCATTTCTGAACTTAGCAAGTTCCCCGTAAATTCGCTTGCGAGCGCGATTAACTCCTCCTAATGGTTGATGTTCTGGTAGAGTATGCCAGGGGGAAAACGATTGCTTTTCATCAAGCCGCTTGCGCTCCTCCGTGTTAAAGTCTTGCGCCGGAATTTTAATCGTTGCTATCTTGACATAAGGAGATTTTTGTTCATCCCACTCAACTGTCGGATCTTCAACTGGCATCTTGACTGCATCTGTTTGCAGTTGAATTCTAAAATCAAAATAAGCGTCTTTGCTAGCCAAATGTTTGGTCATTGCTTCTCGCAGATAATTGCTTTTATCAGCAGCATTCTCTGGATTGAAGCTTTCGCCATAGGGATGGGGAACCACAGAAAATTTTATGGCTTGATTGTCCAATTTGTATGGAGTAGCACTCCAGTAGGTAATTTCTAACGGGCTAGTCGTTAATTTTGCTTGGATTTTCTGAAGCATTGGGAAGGCGTAAGCCACGGCTTGAAATTTAGCTTGTAGTTCGGTTGGTACTTGTGGCATTTCACCCGGTTTGAAAATGATTTTACCCTCTTGAATCGCTTTGAAAACCGGGAAAAAGTCAATGTATCCCTGAACGTCACGAATAAAGAAAGTAGGATTATTTATGAGAACAAAATCTTGCTCTCCTTTATGCTCAGGAGTATCTAGCACCATTTTACCTGCGACATTCATCAGCTTTATAGCCATTCCGCGAACATCACCGACTGTATCAGGCACAAAATCTCCAGTCTTGGGATCGCGAGCGCTCCCGCCATTAGAAAAACGAATCCAGATCGGATAAGTTTTAGATTCTTTAAAAAGCCCTATTTTCATATTCTCAGGGATATCTTCTTCAACCATAAGCTCTCCCTGAATGTAGCCGTGACTCTTCGGATGCTGATCTCTCAGCATGGGAGGATGAGGCCTATGCTGCATTGACACTTTACTGATTGTCAATATTTCTTCAATCTGGGCTTCCTCGCTTTGTGGCGGATATTCTTTGCCTAACTCTAACGATTCTTCTGTCATGATATTTTATTTGCTTTTGTAAGGTTGGTAAATGGGCAATTTGTTGAATGATGAAGGGAAAACGATAGCGAGGCGCTGTGGCAAACATCTCGCCTTTTTAACCCTTATTTCCTGTTATCTTTTCACCAGACTTTTAACCTTTTAGAACACGCAAAGCCTGTGATGGCTCATTTGAATAGCTTTTCCTCTGCCTTAATTCAAAGAATAAACCACCCCGAGCGCCCTGCCAGTGAGAAAAAGTGACAGGATTTTGTAAAGGTTTGTAAATTGGTAAATTGTTGAGCTAGGCGAAAGAGCGATCGCACTTGCAACGTTCATTTCCCGTTATTTGGTGAGGAGATGAAGAAGTGACGAGGTGCGATCGTCACCCTAATAGCTAGCAGCTTGGCGTACCGCTGGCGATCGAACTGATGGAGGAAATATTGCTTAAGACTCCACTAACGCCTTTTCATAAGCCTTAGCAAGTTTGATGTGGTATTCATTCTGCCAATACAGCTCTCCGTTGTACCCAAAAGCGAACTTATCCCAATCTTTATGTTTGAGATGACCCAGTAAATTGCTGTCCAGAATGAAGTTCATCATGTGTCTTGCTTGCCAATACTCCCCTGCAAAGTTCTCCTCAATAAACTGCTGAATTGAAGCGCAACCAGCAACAGTATAATTGAATCCCATGACTTGTCCCAATCCAAAAGATGCACTTTTTAGAGCCGGAACTTCATCAAATTCCATTGCATCAAGTAAACGTTTATCCCACTCGGATGAACCTCCCTTGTACAAATCTTTATCCCACACAGGAGAGGATATATCTGGGCGGGTTGTAGAAACTGGTTTTGGAGTCAACTGGTAGAACCAGTGAGCTTCAAATAAAATCTTAGGACGTGCAGGAGATGGCTCTTTGAGTAAGAATCCAGAACCCGCAGATTCAACTTCGATAACAGCTTTAACTAAAGCAATCTCCAAATCAAACTCATCACTTAAATCTTGATAATCAGATTTAGACAATGCCGTTTGAACATATCCTGAAGGAATTTTGCAAATAGTGCGTTTCCCATCTGGATAAGTTACGGGAGGATAAACATACTCTATGCCACTGGGTACTGGTTTCATCATCTTCTCGATCTTTGTGTTAACTCAACTGCTAAGGATTTAGTTCAACCACACTTTGAATGGCTAAACTGCCTACCGGGAGAAAGGATTTCAATTTGTAGCATTTGCTAACATTCAGTAATAAAACGATTCATCACTGAATGTTGGCAAATAACCTATGATTTATGAATGGTGTTGAAAGAACTTAGTTTTGAATGATGTGTAACCAGGCATTCTGCTCGTCTGATTTCAATCTCTTTTCTTTGTAAAGGTCGTGAGCGTGATCGTAGTCAGCAGAGGCAATACAAGTAGCATAAATGCCGTAGCTAGAGTAACGTACACTTTCGCCAGATTTAGAGTCTTCGTGGTCTCCTTGTGGGAAGTTGTATTCTGCCCAAGGGTCATGAACAATAAAGCGGTAAGACATTGTAACTGGGTCAGCTTCATATCCAATCAAGGTAATGACATGACCCCAACGGGTGAACCCATCCGTGAGCAATTACTGCACAACCATCGTCAAGGGCTTTTTTGGCATCATTCAAAGAGCCATCTGTTAGGAACTTATAAGATTTCACACGATCTCTTAGATAGTTACCCATCACACCAGGATCGCCAGCAATCCCTTGTGAAACCAGATCGGCGCGAATATCATGGACATCTGTGGTACGTAAAACCATTGCAATACATGCGCTCTGACAAAGTTGAGCATTCGGCTGGGGAACGTAAATAGTTTTAGTTGCCATTAGAACAATTCCTTTTGGTTTAAAAAGTTAATTAAGGTGCAGAGTTTAAGTACCGCATGAGCGACTTTTGCTCTGCCTTAAATCAAAGAATAACCAACCCCGATCGCCCTGGCGGTGAGAAAAAGTGACCATCTTTTGTAAACTTGCGTAAATTCCCCGATCGCCCTGCCGGTGAGAAAAAGTGACTAGCTTTTGTAAACTTACATAAATTCCTCAATCGATTTGAGATTTGATATCTGAGATTGTGCAATTAACCTCATCCCAAATCCGGGTTAAATATCCCCCTTATTTTTTACTATCGGAAGGCGAACAAAAGCTTGTGTAGTATCGGTTTCAACCGCCAAGTATAAAAGGGATTACCTTGCGGTTAATTCAGTCAATTTGTTTTCTTTCCTGAACAGCAACTCGAACTCATGAAACATCAGTAAATTTACTGAATAGGTCAAATTGGCAAGCTATGAAAGGACAAGAGGCGATCGCCCTAATCGACCATCTGTTACAATCCGCCAACAAAAAGCAAAAACTCAATGACATTCAATCCCGCATCTTTCTGGAAACTTGGGAAGGACACTCTTATCAAGAGATAGCCGATCGCTTACTTTACGAACATGACTATATCAAAAAAGTCGGTTCGCATTTGTGGCAAAATCTCTCTCAAATCATCGGCGAAAAAATCTCAAAGCACAATCTTCAAACAGTCTTGCGCCGCTACCAGCATTGCTGTGCGGGCATCTTGCACGCTAGCAAACGAGATAACTGCACTCAAGATTGGGGAGAAGCGATCGATGTTTCCCAATTTTACAACCGGCAACAGGAACTGGAAACATTAGAAACTTGGATTAGTGGCAATTCTACTCGTCTGATCGGTATTTTTGGACTTGGCGGTATCGGCAAAACTTCTCTGTCTGTCAAACTCGCTCAGCAAATTCAATCTCAGTTTGAATTCGTGATTTGGCGGAGTTTGCAGCAAGCACCAACCTTAGATGTTCTCCTCAGCAATATTTTACCTATTTTAACTAATTCATCAGCCACAAATAATAACTCTATTGATGCTCTCATGGAACAGTTGCGGCAAAAACGCTGTTTGTTAATTTTCGACAATCTGGAGTCGATTTTGCAAGGGGGAAATCGTAGCGGACAATATCAACAAGGGTATGAAGATTACCGACAGTTATTGGCGCGCATTGCTGACGAACCACACCAAAGTTGTCTGATTTTAACCGGACGAGAACAACCGGGAGGGTTTGCTGTGCGATCGGGCGAAAATTTACCCGTGCGATCGCTCAAACTCTTCGGAGTTTCACCGCCTGTATGCCAGAAAATCCTCGCCGATAAAGGATTAAAAGCAACGCTATTGCAGTGTCAAGATATTGTCAACTACTTTGGCGGCAATCCCCTCGCAATCAAACTTGCTGCAACTACGATTAAAACTACTATTTTTAGCGGTGACATTGACGCATTTTTAGCGCAAGGAAATACTGTTTTTAGCGATTTGTGGGATTTGCTCGATCGCCAGTTCGATCGCTTGTCTCCCCTGCAACAACAAATCATGTACTGGATTGCCATTAATCAAGAAGGAGCGACCCCTGCGAAGTTAAAAGCGGAAATTTTGCCCAAAGTTTCGGGACGGCAACTGATGGAAGCATTGGAGGCGCTGGCTGAACGATCGCTTATCGAAGATCGGCGATCGCTCAATTATACCGCATCAACAAATTTAATGCTACAACCCGCGATCGCCGAGTATGTCAGAGAAAGATTCCTCGAACGAAACTGTTGATCGAGCAATAAGGAAGAGGGAAGAAGAAACTAAACTGTAAGTTGGGTAGAGGGAATTAAAATCCAACCTACAGTCAACAGTCAACAGTCAACAAATTTATTCTCGCCACGGACGAGTCATTAGTTCTAGTTGATTGACTTCATCTTGACTCAAATTCCAGCCTAATGCGCCTGCATTTTCTTGGGCTTGTTGTGCGGTTTTGGCGCCGGGAATGGGGATTACTCCGTTTTGAGCGATTAGCCAGTTGAGGGCTACTTGTCCGGGAGTTCGATCGCGCTTTTTGCCCATCTTTCGCAGCGTTGACATGACTAATTCGATTTTCTCGATGCCTGCTTTGCTGAACCGGGAGTCCATTTTGCGAGCTCCTGTAGGTTGTTCTTGAGCGGTGTATTTGTCGGTGAGCAATCCTTGGGCTAAGGGGCTGTATGCTAAAATTGTGACTCCCAATTCGCGGGCTGCACTCACAATTCCTTGTTTTTCTACTTGTCGCGATAGCAAGGAGTAACGGACTTGATTGGTTGCTAGGGGAATACCTCTGGCTGCTAATATTTTCTGAGCTTCACGCATCTGTTCTTCTGTGTAGTTGCTGACTCCTACTGCTTGAATTCTACCTTGTTTGACTTCATCTGCTAAGGCATTCATCAAGGTTTCTTGACTCAGCAAAAAGGTGAAGGGCCAGTGTACTTGATAGAGGGCTATTTGTTCTACTTGCAAGCGTTTTAAGCTGGCACTCAAGGCATCGGAAACTGATTTTCCGGTGAGGCGCCAAGGTACGGGGCCGAATTTGGTGGCTATTTGCACGGGTTGGCTGGTTTTTTTGATGAATTTCCCCAGCAATTCTTCTGATAACCCGTTACCGTAGACTTCGGCTGTGTCAAAAAAGTTGACTCCGGCATCAAGGGATGTTTTGAATGCTGCTTCTACTTCGGCGGGGCCGTAGTTGCTGCCGTAATTCCAAAATAGTTTGTCGCCCCAAGCCCAAGTTCCGACGCAGAGGGGAATGACGGCTGGGCCGTTTTGTCCTAGGGTGATAGTTGTCACGGTTGGTAAATCCACAATTCTTTATTGTCTATTATTTTTATATAAATAATCGCGATCAAGCTTCTAGCTGTGGGAAGAATAGCGGCGGGTTGCGGTATCTCAGTTACTATAAGTGCAAATGTTGTGTTTATTTGAATAGTTATGTCGATCGACCGTTTGCCAGATTCGAGATTAACAGATTCCGTCACTCCTGGCATCAAGAGGGTTAACCTCCTGACTATGTTCCGCCTCGGTTTATTTCAGATGGGATTGGGTATGATGTCGATTTTGACCCTGGGGGTGCTCAATCGGGTGATGATTAAGGAGTTGGCGATTCCGGCTACTGTGGTGGCTGGTACTCTGGCGATGCACCAGTTTGTCGCCCCGGCTAGGGTGTGGTTCGGACAGATGTCTGATGCTAAGCCTTTGTTTGGCCATCACCGCACGGGTTATGTGTGGATGGGCGGGGTTTTGTTTGTGATTTCGGCTTTTTTTGCGGTGCAGGTGATGTGGAGCCTGGGCGACAGTTTGGAGGCTGTGGGGTGGACAACTCCTACTTACGGTTGGGTAGGTTTGTTGGGTTTAGTTTTTGCCATTTACGGTATTGCTATTTGTTCGAGTTCGACTCCTTTTGCTGCTTTGTTGGTGGATGTTTCCGATGAGGAAGATCGATCGAAGTTGATTGGTGTTGTGTGGTCGATGTTGATGGTTGGTATTATTATAGGCGCAATTGTCAGCAGCGGTTTACTCAAACAAATTGATGGGGATGTGCCACGGGAAGTTTTACGCGCTTCGATTAATAGTTTGTTTGTGAAAGTGCCGGCGGTGGTTTTGTTTTTGGTGGGAGTTGCGACTTTTGGGGTTGAGAAAAAGTATTCGCGCTACGGAGTACGATCGTCGGCAGTGAATCGTGAAGATAAAATTACTTTGGGAAGTGCTTTGCGGATTTTGACTGCTAGTCGCCAAACGGGTTTATTTTTTACTTTCCTGCTAATTATGACAATTTGTTTGTTTATGCAGGATGCGGTTTTGGAACCTTACGGCGGGGAAATTTTTAAGATGCCGATTTCGGAAACTACGCGGTTGAATGCTATTTATGGTACTGGCGTACTTTTTGGTTTGAGTGCTACTGGTTTTTTAATTGTGCCACGAATTGGTAAGCAAAATACAATTAGGTTGGGCTGTTTGTCGGTGGCGGTTTGTTTTGGTTTAATTATTGCATCGGGATTTATTGGGAATCCGATTTTGTTTAAGTCGGCTTTACTCTTGTTTGGGCTGGCTTCGGGAATTACGACGACGGGGGCGCTGAGTTTGATGTTGGATTTGACTGCTGCGGAAACTGCGGGGACTTTTATTGGGGCTTGGGGTTTGTCGCAGGCGATGGCGCGGGGTATAGCGACGGTTAGTGGCGGTGCTATTTTGGATTTTGGCAGGAGTTTGTTTGGGGTGCCGATGCTGGCTTATGGGTTGGTTTTTACGGTGCCGGCGGTGGGTATGATTTTCGCTGTTTTCCTGTTGAGTCGGGTGGATGTTGCGGAATTTCAGGATAATGCTAAAAGTGCGATCGCCACTATCCTGGAAAATGAACTAGACTGATATTTGGTTAGTTGTTACTTGTTATTTGTTATTTGTTAGTTGTCATTATCAGGATCGCAACCAATAACCAATAACCAATAACCAATAACCAGTAACCAATAACCAATAACTAATGAAAGATTTTTGGGATTCTATTTTAAGTTTTTCTCAGACTACTGTCTTGAGAGTTGGACAGCAGTTGTTACAAGATTTTGGTTCAACACAAGCCAAGGAGAAGGATGACGGGAGTTTGGTGACACAATCTGATAATTGGGCGGATGCGGAGATCAGAAGTGCGATCGGCTCTACTTTTCCCGGTCATGGTATCTTAAGCGAGGAGGGAGAACACGTTTTCCCTGATACCGAATGGTGTTGGATTGTTGATCCTGTCGATGCTACTACTAATTTCGCTAGAGGAATTCCCATTTGGGGTATTTCCCTGGGTTTATTGTATCGCGGAACTCCGGTTTTTGGCTATGTACATCTGCCACCTTTGAATCAAACTTTTCATGGTTTTTTTGCCGGAGATTTTCTGGAGAAAAATCTATTGACTGATATCCCACAAGGTGCATTTTTAAATGGGAAACCAATTTGTCCAAGTGCTGATAAATTGAGTGGTAATCATTTGTTTAATTTGTGTTCCCGTAGTGTGGGAATTGGGCCTCATCTTCCAAGCAAAGTGCGGATGTTGGGAATGGCTACTTATAATTTTTTGACTGTGGCTTCGGGTGCAGTTTTAGGAGGAGTAGAAGCTACTCCGAAAATTTGGGATATTGCGGGGAGTTGGGTAATTGTGAAAGCTGCTGGTGCGGTTTGGCTACCGCTAGATTCCCAGGCAATTTTTCCCTTGGAAGTGGGGAGAAATTACGCTAGGGTTTCCTATCCGACTTTGGTGATGAATCGGCAGGAGTTGGTGTCGGTGTTTTTGCCGTTTGTGGAGGCTTGGAAGCAGAAAAAGTTGGGGAATTAAAACCAATCTGGCTGCACTAGCGAGATGATACGGAGGAGACGGCAGTGCCGTTTCCATACAATCTTATTTTGGGTAGGGAAACGGCACTGCCGTCTCCTAATTTCTTGTGTCGAAGACTGTTTAACTTAATCGCTTTACGCGCTGAGTTTTGACAATATTCCAGCAAGTTTAGCGCCAAGATGTTGTACTGCTTCTTGTTGCTTGACATCTTGCAGCGTACCGTCAGGATTAAATGCTTGAAATGCTTGGGAAATTGCTTTTTGATCGGGAATAACCATCACGTTAATATTTCCCAAAATAGATCGCAAATTAGCCAATCCCCGCAATCCTCCTAAACCTCCGGGAGAAGCGCTCATAATTGCTGCTACTTTATTGTTGAAAGCTGCTAGCCCTGCTTCTCCTGGCTGCGGGCGAGATGCCCAATCGATCGCATTTTTGAGCACTGCGGTTATGGAACTGTTGTATTCTGGGGAAGCGATCAAAAGTCCCTGATGGGCTATCATCAATTCTTTAAACTTCAGAACATTATCAGGAAGTCCTTCTGCTGCTTCTAAGTCTTCATCAAATAGGGGCATTGGGAAATCTCGCAAATCTATATACGTGACTTCAGCCCCTGCATTTCTAGCCCCAGACGCAGCTATTTTTACCAGCATTTTGTTATAGGATGCTGTGCGCGTACTTCCGGCAAATGCGAGAATTTTTGGTATATTGTTCACGAGTATTTATTGATAGTTTGGCTAGATAATCTTGATATTTTCAAAAGAAACTTTAGCATGGACAGGCGATCGCTGTCTTCTTCCTTAAGATATAGAGGAATTGCTTCTTGTTTCTTCATTCTTCCTGTTAATGTCGCCAAATATAATCAGCAATCGGTTTGTCCTCCGATGAAGGACTATCTGTAGTAAAATCAAATAAGACCGATCGCATTTTTACCTTCCCAACTCCCAAACGCCTTTCTACACGGCTAGGAATCCCATAACCATACACAAGATGTCCTTGCCCCGCCAACACTACAACTTGATAATCTGGATTTGATTTCACAAATTCAGCTATTTTCTCAGCCATCGTTTCATCCCACAAAACTTGAGCTTGCAAAAATCTTTCAAACGCCGTACTATTTCCTTGTGCTGCCTTTTGGTGTTGCTGGTAAACTTCTAGTAACATTTGCCGATATGCGACGTTATCAGTGCGGATTTCTGACAGTGGTGGAATGTGTATTTTTTCCTCCACTGTGAGGCTTTCTAAACCTTGAGTTGCAACTTTCCTAGTTACTTCAGTTGGTGTATTTAATGCCAGAAGTCGCAGTTTATTTTCTTTGGCAAATCGCACAATCGGCGCGTAATATTCCCAGGGAAAACGCCATCTCTGATTGTATTCTGTTTGCTCAATCAATTGCTCTTCTGTGATTTTACCTGCTAAATATTGGTCTAGTATGCCTTGAAAAGGGCGCTGAAACATTTCTAGGGCGATCGCAATTTTTGGATTTTGCCGCTGCATTTGTTGGATAATCGCCAGTTGAGCTTGATGGTCTTTGATGCTATCATGGGTTTCTCCCAGATACACAACTCTTGCCTTTACCAACTGTTGCAGAATCTCTTGGTTGGTATAATAAGTCTGTGCTGGCTGAGGGTTCGCTGTAGGTTGAGCTTTGGCTGCACTGCTACACAATAGAACAATGCTGAGCGATAAGGCGCACAGTTTGATAAGTTTAGTTTTTTTCATAAAAATATTATGCCTCTTTCCCCAGTAGCTAGCACAGCCAAACTCTACTATTTTAACTAGATGCCCGAAAGCTCCATGCGATAATTAATCCGTGTATCCGTTTCGTGTCTTCCTTCTTCCTTCTTCCTTAATTCATTTGTAAAGTTTAGTTGCAGGTACTTGCAGTTCAAAAACAAGGTGCTATATTAATCATATGAAGCCAAATAAAAGCTTCTCCGACAGATACCACAGCGAAGTTCAAAATTGAATCTTAAGGAGTAAAAACGCTGTTTAATCTCAAATCTGTCCCATCAAAAACCAACAGCAGCATCCGCCAACACAACTGATATTTCCTCAACTCATGAGAGGGGAGCAATGCAAATGAATCTCCGAATTTATTGCAACTCCACATCGAAGTTGAAAAAGAGGAAATCACTCGGTACATATGGCTAGGGTGCTGTTGTTGTGAAAACAGCTTTTCAGTTTGTGATATTTTTTTAATAGAGGCAGAGTCTCTAGATAGGAGTTACCTGGCAGAGCCTGGTAATGAGCAGAAAATTTGAATTAGCATTTTTTACTCCTCTCTACTCTACTACGACCGGATTTTTCAACCCCAAGTTCGGGAATGCGATCGATAATCAGGACAGTCGATCGCATCTTCCGACAAAGCTATTGTAGGCTGGACTGGACACTTGAGGTGGTAGTCGCCACTAAAAAATACACAATTAGCACAAGGGATTTGGTGCATCCGCTGGGCTCGGCGCACAGAGTCGGTGACAGTAAGGCTAATACTTGAAAACAGCAGAAAGGTTAAGCCCCAGGCGGAAACAAAACACAGCGGGACTAAAATAGGCTGTATTGTCTCAATCAGCAAGTAAAGCATAGAAACATTACTCAGTAGTAAGAACAGACCACATATAAAATATTAGAGTAGTCGAATTGGCGATCGCACGCCCAAAAAGTTTAAAATCATGTAAAGCTCGATCGAGAAACCGGGCAACTGTGAGATGATAGAGAATCAACCTTAAATAAACTTAGAGGAAATCAGTTATGTCTCTGCGATTAGGCGATACAGTACCCAACTTTACTCAAGCCTCCTCAGAAGGGGAAATCAATTTCTACGACTGGGCTGGTGATAGCTGGGTCGTATTATTTTCCCATCCCAAGGATTATACCCCAGTGTGCACGACGGAACTAGGTGCTGTGGCCCGTCTCAAGTCTGAATTTGAAAAACGTGGTGTCAAAACTATTGCCCTGAGTGTTGATGATGTAGATTCTCACATGGGTTGGATTAAGGACATTGAGGAAACTCAAAATGTCACCCTCAACTATCCAATTTTAGCAGATGGCGATCGCAAAGTCTCCGACATTTACGATATGATCCATCCCAACTCGTTAAATAACTTAACAATCCGCACCGTGTTTGTGATTGATCCCGAAAAGAAATTACGTTTGAGCATTACTTACCCTGCGAGTACGGGACGGAATTTCAACGAAATTTTGCGGGTAATTGATTCACTGCAACTCACAGACAAATATAGCGTTGCGACTCCAGTAGATTGGAAAGACGGCGACGATTGCGTAATTGTACCTTCAATTACAGACCCAAAAGAGTTAGCCGAAAAGTTCCCCAAAGGTTATACCCCCATTAAGCCTTATTTGCGGATGACTCCTCAGCCCAATAAATAGGTTTAATCTACCAGCCTTGTCGTAGTAAAGAATACTCAGATGCCCGACTTTTTCAAGAAGTCGGGCATCTGACAGCGATTAAGCTTTATCTGTCAGCTTATTCTCCAACTTCCGGTAGAGATAAACACCACAAAAATATGGATATCAAAAACGGTTTTATAGGCACTATCGGCAACACACCACTAATTAGATTAAACAGCTTTAGCGATGAAACTGGCTGCGAAATTCTTGGCAAAGCAGAGTTTCTAAATCCTGGTGGTTCCGTCAAAGATCGGGCTGCTTTATACATCATCAAAGACGCAGAAGAAAAGGGCTTGCTAAAACCGGGTGGAACGGTAGTAGAAGGCACTGCCGGCAATACAGGCATCGGTTTAGCCCACATTTGCAACGCCAGAGGTTACAAATGTTTAATCGTAATTCCTGACACTCAATCCCAAGAAAAAATAGACGCTTTGAGAACCTTGGGTGCGGAAGTTCGGACTGTTCCTGCTGTCCCCTATACAGACCAGAATAACTATGTTAAACTGTCAGGAAGATTGGCCGCAGAAATGGAGAATGCTGTCTGGGCAAATCAGTTTGATAATTTAGCAAATCGCCGATCGCATTACGAGACAACTGGACCAGAAATTTGGGAACAAACCGACGGAAAAGTTGATGCTTGGGTTGCCGCAACAGGTACTGGTGGGACTTTTGCTGGAGTGGCGATGTTTCTAAAATCAAAAAATCCTGCCATTAAAACTGTCTTGGCTGATCCGATGGGTAGTGGACTTTACAGTTATTTCAAAACAGGAGAAATTAAGACAGAAGGTAGTTCGATTACTGAGGGAATTGGCACCAGTCGCGTCACTGCAAATATGGAAAATGCTCCGGTAGATGATGCTATTCAAATTGATGATATTGAAGCTGTCCGAGTAGTTTACCAATTATTGAGGAAAGAAGGGCTGTTTATGGGTGGCTCTGTGGGAATTAATGTCGGTGCTGCCGTGGCTTTAGCGAAGCAAATGGGGCCTGGACATACTATTGTTACTGTGCTTTGCGATGCTGGAACTCGGTATCAGTCGCGTCTGTTCAATAGACAATGGTTGACTTCCAAAGGTTTATCACCAAATTAGAAGCAAGGAGGAGACGGCAATGCCGTTTTTCTTTAATCCTGGTAGGGAAACGGCACTGCCGTCTCCTGGCGATAGGTAATATTAATTCCGATGCTACCGGATTTGATGTCACAATAATTTATAATTAGAGTATATATGCGCGCACCTATTCCCATGATAAAAAAATAGCATATCTTGGGCTAATTGTCAAGTAAAAACTATGAAAATTATCGAATCTTCTAGGCGAGTTCTAGTTTGTCAAAACCGCAGTTGTCGCAAGCAAGGTGCAGCAAATGTACTCGCAGCTTTTCAGAAATTATCCGGTTCAGAAGTGGCGGTGGTTGCTAGTAGTTGTTTGGGGCAATGTGGCAGTGGGCCGATGGTATTGGTGATGCCAGAACAGGTTTGGTACTGCGGCATTTGTCCTGAAGAAGTTACCTCCATTACAGACCAACATTTCCAGGGAGGAAAACCAGTGAAGGCGATGCTTTACCGCAAGTTTCATGGATCTGCTAATTAGTCGATCGCCCAAATCTAAGCTTTTTTCTGAAACACCATCAAATGCTGCTGAGGCAACATCTCTTTAGTTTCCTGCCAAACTAAACCCACCGCAGCCATTTCTTTTTTCACCTGCTTTTGGGTCATTTTGTGCAAACCTTTAATCGGAAGCATCGGGTTTTCACCTCGGTACTCAATAGATACTGTACGTCCTCCCGGCTTCAGCGCTTTCACAATTCCTTGCATCATTTCCCTAGGATATTCAAATTCGTGATAAGCATCAACCATGACAACTAAATCTACACTATTTTCGGGCAAGTTCGGGTTAGTAATAGTCCCCAGTATAGTCTCAACATTTCTGATATTTCTCTCAATCTTATTCAATTCTACAAACTTTAGCATTTCCGGTTGAACGTCAACAGCCAAAACTTTTCCTTCTGGAACTAAGGGTGCAATCCGAAAGCTAAAATATCCTGTTCCAGCACCAATATCTGCGACAATATCAGTTGGTTTCAAATCAAGATTGTTGACTAATCTCGTGGATTTTTCTTCCATGCCGCGAGAAGGTCTTTCCAACCAGCCAGCGCCTTGATATCCCATGACTTGGGCAATTTCTCGCCCCATATAGAATTTCCCAATTCCATCTGGATTATGAATGGTTCGTTGCTGATAAATATTGTTATTACCAGGGATTTCACCTGCATTTGCTGTACAGACATTAAGTGGCAACAGGACAATTATTGCTAAAATAACTGTTGCTAGTAGTTTAATAAATTGTGTGGTGTTTTTCACGATCGTCCTGAGCATATGTTTTTACGATTGTCTCGTTCCTAGACTCTACCTGAGAACACATATCCAGAGGCTCTGCCTCGCCAATATCGAGCAATACTTCAAGATTTAGTTGACAACAGATTCTAACAATTTAATTGTACCATAATTAGCATCAATTTCAACTTCTTGACCGATCGGCAAAGTAAACTTATCTCGAATATGACCGATCGCAGAACCGTACCAAGCAGGAATCCTCAACGGACGGATGTGATCGGACAAAACTTGAGTTAACGTCAGAGATTCCTGCGGTTTTTCGGCATCGCACCTGGTACATTGCCCGAAAATAAAGCCGGATATCTTATCCAAAATACCAGCTAATTTTAGTTGAGTCAACATTCGATCGATTCGATAAACCTCTTCGCTAACTTCCTCAATAAACAAAATACTTTTTTCCCAATCTGGCAGATAGACTGAGCCAATCATAGTTGATATTACAGAGAGATTACCACCTATTAGCTTTCCCCTAGCTTTTCCTTCCCTGATAATTTCAATATCCATTTTTTGAGGGTTTTGCAAAGTCACAGTACCTCCGTCAAACAAAACCTGTTTGAGATAATCTACCGTAAAACTACTCCAATTCGACACACCCAACGGCCCATGAAATGTCACCAAATTAGTTTTAGTATAAATAGCTAATAAGAGTGCTGTCACATCGCTGAAACCAATAATGATTTTCGGATTATTACGGATCATGTTATAATCCAAAAGTGGCAAAATCCGACCGCAACCCCAGCCGCCCATGCCCGTGAAAATAGCTTGGACTGAGGAGTCAGCAAAGGCATTATTCACATCGTCCGCCCGATCGCCATCTTTACCCGCCAAATAGCCGTAGCGGTCGTAAAAATGCTTTCCCAGCTTAACTTTTAAACCCAATTGAGCAGCAGCTTTGAAAAAAGGCTGAATTTCTTTCTCGTAGGTGAAAGCCGCCGGATTGATCAGAGCAATAGTATCGCCGATTTGTAGACGACGTGGCAATATCGTAGTCTGGGATTTGGGTAAGATGTGGGATTGTGCGATCGGTAATAACTGAGTCCCAATAGCAGTGAGTCCAAAAGTTCTGATCAGATAGCGGCGGGGTATAACCATAGCTATTAAATTATTAGTGCTATAATTGTATAATAAAATGTATGTTAGCTTAGTTTGATTTTGCGATTTACCCATGAAAACAGATAGTAAAACATCAACTAAAAAAGCTTGGGCAAAACCTTTAGCCTCTCCCGCTGCGGAGTTTCCCCTAACTCAGCTATCAGTAAAAAGTGGCCAAATCCCCCCAGGATTTCGCGGTACTCTCTACCGAAATGGGCCAGCACGTTTGCAACGGGATGGTGTTTCTGCGGGACATTGGTTTGATGGCGACGGTGCAATTTTGGCTGTACATTTTAACGATGGTGGTGCTACTGCTGTCTATCGCTATGTGCAAACAGCGGGATATCAAGCCGAAGAAAAAGCTGATAAATTTCTCTATACTAATTACGGGATGACAGCACCGGGGCCTATTTGGTTACGGTGGACTAAATCTGTTAAAAATGCTGCAAATACTTCTGTTTTAGCCTTGCCCGATCGCCTTTTAGCACTATGGGAAGGCGGCGCGCCTCACAGCCTGGATTTACAAACCTTAGAAACTATTGGTATAGATAATTTAGGAACTTTATCAGGAGAATTTAGCTATTCGGCTCACTGCAAACGTGACCCGATTAGTGGTAATATTTATAACTTTGGAGTTGTCCCTGGTGTTACTACCAAATTGAATGTTTATAAAAGTGATTCTACAGGCAAATTTACTCAAAAAGAAACTATTGCTTTGGATGGAATTCCTCTAATTCACGATTTTGTTTTAGCCGGAAAGTATTTGATATTTTTTGTGCCACCTGTGCGACTCAAACTTTTACCTGTGTTAGCTGGAATTAGTAGTTATGGTGACTCTTTTGAATGGAAACCGGAGTTAGGAACCCAAATATTAGTTGTTGACTCCGAAAATCTATCTTTAGTTAGTTGTAGCAAAACCGATCCTTGGTTTCAATGGCATTTTGCTAATGGTTTTGTCAAGGAAAATGGCGATGTGGCGGTAGATTTTGTACGCTTGGCTGATTTTCAAACTAATCAGCGATTGAAGGAAGTAGCCACAGGTGAAACTCGCACTAATGCAGAGGGAATTCTCTGCCGAGTGCATCTCAATCCGCAGACAGGGAAAGTGACAGCAACAGAAGAATTGTTGGATCAACCTTGCGAGTTTCCGGTTGTACCTGCTTCAGAAATCGGGCAAGCGTCACGGTACGTTTATTTGGCAATGTATCGACCTGATGTGAATATTGTAGCTGAACGTTATGGCGCGATCGCGCGTTTGGACACAAAAAACCAAAATCTCACAATTGCCGACTGTGGTGAAAATCGCTATCCCACAGAACCTATCTACGTTCCAGATATTTTGTCGGACAAAGGTTGGATAGTAACAGTGATTTATGACGGCAATTATGATAAAAGTGAAGTCTGGATATTTGACAGTGATGGACTCGATCGCACTCCTGTTTGTCAGCTAGAACTGCCTGGTGTCATACCTTTGGGCTTTCATGGCACTTGGAAAAATACCCTATGAGCAGATTGTAAAGAAGTGTTGCGGAAGATTTATTAAAAATTGTTGCCGCTTTAGCTTCTAGTTGTTAAGGTGTGTGTAGAGAGCAAATCCTCATATATAGGAGGCGTGGAATTTATGCTCTATATTGCTCAAAAATCCTGTGTTTTTTCCCGGCGAATCGAATTTCCGGCCACACAGGAAAACACCGTCAATCCTAGCGAGTTCCCGATGAATTCCCGGCGAATTGAATTCGCTGCTACACACACAAAGTCTGCCTGCGCGGACTCAAGATAGAGGCAAATTCAGCCAAAGTTAGTACAATTCTTCACCTTGTTTTCTCACTTCAGGTTTGTCTGCTTGAAAGACGTTTATGGATCAGATTTCTGACCAATTTCTGGCAAATCAAAGTTTAGTTCAACTCACACGCACGTTAGCGATTCAAAAGTTTTGAGTTAACTCCACAAAATTCATAACTCGCAACTTATAACTCCGTGCGTGGTGAGCACTTCAAATCCAGAGGTTTTAATTTATGCATCTTCAAGGAAAAACAGCTCTAGTTACAGGGGCTTCACGTGGAATTGGGCGTTCTATCGCCTTAGAATTAGCGCGACAAGGCATCAAACGTTTGTTAATTGTAGCACGCAATCGTCAGCAATTAATTGAATTGGCAGAGGAAATCGATGTTCTTGGTGTAGAAGTAGTGCCCTTAGCTTTAGATTTAACTCAGTCTGTGGCGGTGAATATTGCGATCGCCCAAGCTTGGCGAGATAACGGCCCAATTCACCTGCTAGTCAACTGTGCAGGTGTAGCACACCAAGCATCATTTTTGCGATCGCCACTACCATTAATCGAGTCAGAAATCGCCTTGAATTTATTAGGAACCTACACAATTACCAGGTTAGTCGCGAGACGAATGGCCGCCCAAAAAGACGGAACAATCGTCAATGTTTCCAGCTTGATGGGCAAAATTGCCGCTCCTACAATGGCGACTTATTCTGCCACTAAATTTGCCATTTTAGGCTTTACCCAAGCCTTACGCAGCGAGTTAGCAGCCTATAATGTTCAAGTCACAGCATTACTGCCATCTCTAACAGATACTGACATGGTGCGAGACTTGGAGCAATTTCGTTGGGTAGTGCCCACAACTCCCGAAAAAGTTGCCCTCGCACTGGTGGCGGGATTGCACAAAGATGCGCCGGAAATCTTAGTAGGATATCAAAGCCACTTAGCAGTTTGGTGTCACAGAATTGCGCCTTGGTTGCTGGATTGTGTGTTGCGGATGGCAACTCCTGAACTTAGGGAGAAGTCGCAGCGCGATCGCAAATTGCGAGATGCTTTAGCTAGCGGGCGATAAACTTTACGGAATGCTCAAATCCCCGACTTCTTCAAGAAGTCGGGGATTTAAAAGAAGAGTGTTATCTTAAAAAAGTTATTCAGTATCCCTTAACCGGATGTTGACCATAATAAGGCAAAGCATCAGACCAATCAGGACGAATACCCATTTGCCACTCCAAATAAGCCAATTCTAATACGCTAGAAACCGATGAACCCAACTCACTTGCAACTTCAATCAACTGATAAGAATTGCCCCAACTATCCAACTTTTCCTGCCAAGATTCAGGAGTCATCACCGTATCAGGAAACAACTCAGTCAAACCAGAATCTTTGTTAACTGAATAAACCGCCCCAAATAGTTGACCGCGCTGTGCAGGCATTTGTAGCGCAATATCCCGATCCGAGGTAGATTTTTTATTAGTATCACAAGCAAAAGCCGCCAAAGTTGAAATAGTAAAAATTGGAATATCCAACTGTTGAGCTAAAGTCCGCGCCGTCACCATACCAATGCGAGTCCCCGTGAAACCTCCAGGCCCCTTTGCCACAGCGATAAAAGCCAAATCAGCCCAAGTTTGTGGCTGGATAAAGTCTATCAAATACTGATGCAAATGAGTTGCTAAATCGCGATCCAAATTCCAAGTTTCACAGCGAGAATCACCAGCAAAATTACTGATGGCTAAACCAAGTTCACGACTAGCCGTGTGCAGGGCTAAGCCGTATTTTTTAACTGATGTTACGTCTTTGGGATTGCTATTCATGATTATTAATTATTTTCCTTGACAAAAAACAGAGGGGAAGCTACAACTAAGCAAGCAAAAAGAAAGCCAAATGCTCCTGTGAGATTTAAAAACCTGGGATATCCAATGCTCCCTGTCATGAGAAACAAGAATACTAAAGTTCCCAATAACTGGTTATTCGCAAATTCTTTACTTTGGGAAACTTGATACTTAACGAACATAAAAACCGAAGAAATTAGTAGTGCAAATATAGCATTGAAAATCACTATTTGAGAGCCAAAAATAAACCAAACTAAGGAAAACATTAGCAAGTCTAACCAAAAATCTTTAGTTCTCAATTTGGGCAACCAAAAATCCATGGTATAAAGTGGCATAATTTGCTTGACTAATTTGTATTTTTGCAGCCGAATGATTTTATTTCTTAACTTAATCTTAGGGTCAATCTTCAATACTTGCTGCCACTCTGGTGCGCGGGAATTATTGACTCTGCCCAATAGCTTTACTGCTACAATTTTATTTAATTGCAAATCAGTGAGTCTGGTGGTGATTATTTCAGATAAATGCGGATAATAAACGGTATGATCGGGAGTTCTGTTGATGACAATATTCAGCTTGTGCTTAGATTGATTAACTTGAATTATGACATTGTATGGGGCGATCGCATCTTGTAAAGCTTGCTGAATTTCAGCTTGCTCTTGGCGAGTGAAAAGCGACACACCGGGCGCAGGTGTCAATAACCGTTCTGCCGGCGTTTCCGGCGCATCCAGAACAGGCGAACCCTCTAAATATAATGATTTGGGGTTCAATTGCCGGATGACGGCTGATGCTGAATTATAGCGCCGATTGGTGGCACTTTGAAGCATTGTATCGAGGATGCGGCCGAAATCATCGCTAACAGCCGTTTTCAGATAATTTCGCCAAGCCCAAGTATCCTCTGTACTGTCGAACAAATCGAAGGGAGGAATTTGAGTTAGCAAGTGGATACAAGTGACTCCCAAACTATAGATATCGCTGGCAAAAACTGCTTTACCCATCAGTTGTTCTGGAGCCGTATAAGCAGCACTTCCAATGATTGTACCAGTTGGCTGCAAGCCAGTTCCTGTTACTTTTTTAGCAGCACCAAAATCTACTAGGACAATATCTTTTTGAAAAGGAGAGGGTTGAAAGGAATTTCCTAATGGTGTTAAAGGCGTTGGAGACAGTCGGCGGCGAATTATATTTTCTGGTTTGATGTCACGGTGAATAACTTTTGATTTGTGGACAAAGTGGAGTACAGGCAATAAATCATTGAGGATTTGTCGAATTTGAGTTTCGCTGAATGCTCCTTTTTGTTCTAATTCTTGAGCTAGAGTTTTGCCGTTGATAAATTCTTGTACTAAATATTGTCTACCGTCTTGTTCAAAATGTGCTACCAATTGGGGGATTTGGGGATGTTTGCCTAATGTTTCTAGCTGGGATGCTTCTTGGTGAAATAGTTGAGTGGCTTTTTCGGCTGCGTTTTTTTGGGGTAAAGATTGTTTGATTACGCACTGAGAAAAATTTATAGGTTTGCTTTCATCTACTGCTAGGAATGTTCTGCCAAATCCTCCTTGTCCGATCGGCTTTATGGTACGGTAGCGAGAGGCTGGGGAGGCTTGTGCGTCAGGAGTTAACAATAATTTTGAGCCGCAACTTTGGCAAATTTCTGCATCACTGAGGTTTTGCGGATTTTGACAAGTTTGGTTTAAGCAATAGCTCATTGGATTTTAGATTTTAGATTTTAGATTTTAGATTCAAGAATTGGGCATTGGGCATTGGGCATTGGGCATTGGGTATTGGAAATTGGAGATAACTAATAACTAATAACTAATAACCAATAACCAATAACCAATAACTAATGACTACTGACTTAAGTCGGTACAAGTTCGCCGGGCCGCAATTTTGCCCATTTGCCGGTCTCTTGTTTGAAACTTTGACAACCGACTACATCCCATTCCATTTCAATTTCATCTTGACGGGGACGAATGTTGACGTTGATTGTTGGTTCTACTGGGTCGAAATCGGGTGTTTCGGTGAGGTGAATCTGTTCGTGCTGTCCTTCTACGGCGTGGTAGGTGAAGCAGCGGTCTACATAATGGCAGTTAATACAAATACACATCCTTGATATCCTCTGTGCATTTCAAAAAGATTGGTGAATTTCGAGCTTTCTGTTAATCTAGCGTAGCAAGAGCTTTATTGTTTGTAAGTTTATTTATTTTTGTTGCGATGTCCTTTAATTTGCCACCTACATTATCTCCTGATTCTTGGCCGTTTGATTTGGAACTGTTGACACCGCCTGCTTATTTGGTGGGTGGTGCTGTGCGGGATGCGCTGCTGGGGAGACGATCGCATTATTTTGATTTAGATTTTGTTATGCTAACACGGGCGGTGAAGACGGCTCGAAAAATTGCCGATCGCACGAAAGCTGGATTTGTCTTATTGGATGCGGAACGGCAAATTGCGCGAGTAGTGTTTGCGGGCGGTACGGTGGATTTGGCGCAGGCGGAAGGGGGGAGTCTGGAGGGGGATTTGTGGCGCAGAGATTTTCGGATTAATGCGATCGCCTGCAATCCTTTTACGGGAGAAATTATTGATCCGGTGGGCGGTCAAGCTGATTTGCGGCTGGGTTTGGTGCGGATGATTTCCCGCGCCAATTTGGAAGATGATCCGCTGAGGTTATTAAGAGCTTATCGTCAAGCGGCGCAGTTAGGTTTTGCGATCGAACCGGAAACTCTATGTGCGATTCGCGAATTAGCACCGTTGTTAAGTCAGATAGCGGTGGAACGGGTGCGGAGTGAATTGGGTTATTTGTTGAGCAATCCTGACGGTGTACCTTGGATTTGTCGGGGTTGGGAAGATGGTTTGTTTTCGATATGGTTTGAAAGTGCGATCGACCGTTTTGACACTTTAACCAAAATTGATGAATCTGCTGCCAAATTAGCAGCAGTTTACCCGGAACTAGGAAATGAATTCGGGCGTCAGATTCGAGATACGATTAAAACGCCGTTGTTGGCGATCGCAAAGTTGGCTATGTTGGCAGATTCTGACCCGACAATTGCTGAAACCCAGTTGCTACGGCTAAAGTATAGCAATGCTGAGATCAAAAGTGCGATCGGGCTTGTGAAATATTTGCCCAAATTGCAACAAAAGGCAATTTGTGAGATGTCTTTGCGAGAACAGTATTTCTTATTTCGGGATGTGGGAATAGTATTTCCAGTCTTAGCAGTTTTGGCTGTAGCCGTGGGAGTTTCCCTAGATGAAATTTCACTGTTAATTAATCGTTATCTCGATCCTGATGATATAGTTGCCCATCCGACACAATTAGTTAGCGGCAATGATTTAATGGAATATTTGAAATTGCCCAGAAGCCCGCGCATTGGTCAATTGTTAATGGAAATTCAATTAGCACGGGTGGAGGGGAGAATTTCTAGTCAGGAAGAGGCGCTAGCATTGGCAAAAGAGTTAGTTGACAAATTAGTTTAAATTTAGATGTTATACTAATGTGTTATGATTCGTTTTGACATATTCTTTAAGTACCGGGCAAATGGTGAAAAATGTGCGATCGCCTTCCTGGATTTTTTCAATTAATGAACGCCGTCCCAAGGATTGCATAACTTTCAAAAATTGCGATCGAGATAATTGCAGATTCTCTGGGACTTTTGAGAGAGAAACTGGCGCGGTTTCACTCGCTAGCCATGACATCACCTGTTTTTCTGACTCGGATAAGCAATTAAATGGCTGATGCAGTAAAGACTCTAAATCACCTAAAAATAGTGTATCCTCAGACAAAAATTCCGAGAGGCTACCGTTAAACAAATCTTGAATCATTGTAGCAACTATTTTTAACCACAAGGGATTGCCTCTGTATTGTTCAATTATTTCTGACCATTTTGCATCTTCAGCTAAACCTTTTTCTCTGAGGATTTCCGCCGCTTCTGCACCTAAACCATTGATTTGTAAAGATCGAACAGGCTGGTTGTTGCCTTCTAATGCGGCGATTTCTCTAGGTTTTTCCCAACTTAGCAGCACTAAACAACTGTTGTGAGATAATTCTCCTACCTGTCTGAAGAGTGTGCCGTAATCTTCGTATCCAGGTTGGTAATTACCAGCGAGTTGTCCGCTGCTATTTACCATTTGTACGTCATCGAGTATTAGCAGACAGCGGTATTTTTGCAAGTAGTCCAGTAGGGGCAATCCCCCCGTGGTTGCCCCTTCCTCTGGTGCGGGTACGGTGACACCGCCCCTACGGAAAGATTGAATGATACTTGTTTGAAGTATTGGCAGGGGTGGAGATGTGGCGAGACTTCGCCAGATGACGAAATCAAATTCATGTTTGATTTGTTCGACAAGTTGTGCGGCGATCGCGGTTTTGCCAATGCCGACTATGCCGTGTATGGCGAGTAGGCGGGTGTTTTCGTGGAGAATCCACTGTTTGAGGGTGGTGAGAGAGGTGGTGCGATCGTAGAAAATGCCAGACTTAGGCATTTCAGCTAAGAATTGACGCACTTTGGGTTCAGTGTTGTCTTTATTGAGAACTTCTTCATCAATTGGTGATGAGACTTTTGGGGAATGTGAATTATTTTCACAGAAGTTGACATTACCAATGTGTACAAAGTCTTTATTAAAGTTCCAGAGATTTGAGAACTTTACTTGCTCCAATCTGACTCTAAAATTTGCTTTATTGACTTCTTCGCCTAATATTTTGGAAAATAGCTTCCACAATTCTGATGCAACATCCTTGACGTGACCTTCCGTACAGTGAAACTCATCTGCTGTTTTTGAGTATTTCTGACCTTGCCAAGCATTCCGAAGTATAGATTGTTGTAGAGGTTCTAAGTGTTTTCCCGTATTCGCAAAAACTAAGTCATCGGCAAAATTCAAGATTTCCTGAGAGTCCATAAATAGGTGTCGGATTTTTTCTAATTTTATCCTACTTTTTCTAATTTTATCCTACTTTGGTAGGTTGTTTAATTTCCGACTTGACTAAATTGGAATTATATTATACAAGTAAGGTAATTATGAATGATATAGAACTGACGTATAAATACCAAATAAACCGGGTTTTTTGTCAGGTTAAAGGTCAGGATGCAGTATTTTAGTAAAAACTCCGGTTTTTGCGTTTGGGACTATCACATTAACATATAAACTTTGTAGGTAAGCCAAGTGAAATATTTAAGTACAGTACGAAGATTCGCAAAAATCTCGACTCTATTTTTTCTGACAGTATTCTTGACATATAGCTGTTCAGTGACGGAAACTTTGTTTGAAAAAAAACTAGAGTTTCCCACGGCCAGATTAGAAATTAAAGTTACTAGCACACCATCTGGACAAGCTGATTTAGGCGCTGGTCAAGTGATGACTTTTGCTGAAGCTAAATCACTTAAGTCTAATGGTACAAAAATTAGGATACCGCAGTCGTCAGGTAAATCTACTTCTGTTGTTGCAGCCAAATTTGGTGAGGAAATCAGGCTGCTTGATTTTGTGATTCCAGGGGAACGCGAGCAACCTGAATTGAGCTTTGAGTCAACGGCTAGAAGTTTGGTGTTTATGAACCCTATATTTTCTAGCTTGTCTTTTGAGCAGCGTGTTTCTGTGTTTAAAGCTGTTAGTAAAAATTCTAAATTTCAAGAGCTAGTGAAGCTGGTATCTGAGTCTCAGTCAATTTTAGATGAAAAAGCGATCGATCTATCTACTGACATTGCTCTATCGGTAGCAAAATCTCTGTTTGGAAAATCTTCTAGCGTTTCTACCCCTTCAAAACCAAGTCCTACAGTAACACCAGCAAAACCAGTAACACCAGTAACACCAAATAATTCTGCTAACCCTTTCGATAAAGTACAATTTCCGAAACCTGTGTGCGGTGACTCATTACCCACAGACCCCAAAGCCTATCCTGTCAAATTGTATCCGGTTTTTGTTGATTACAACGAGAGTAACCTACAAAAAATAAAATCTAAATTTTGTCAAGATGCCTTACCAATAACAAGAGAGAAAACAGGTAAGCAGGCAATACAAGTAGGCTCTTTTTTAACGGTCGATCGTGCTAATGCTTTTAAAGATTTCATGCTCAAAAACATTGGAAGTGCTGAAGTGAGCGACGACCCTACTGTAATACAATCTCAACCCACATCAAAACTTAATAGCAATTTCAAAAATATAGTTGCTGCTGATAATTCAAAATTGGGGTTGTTTGACTGGTTAGTGCCACCAGCCAATGCTCAATCAGGAACCAACAAAATTAAATATGAGATTGCCAAGCAATTAGATAAAAATTCTGTCCTTCTTGGTCAGGATACACCTCTAGTTTTACACGGACTAGAACTGGAAGCAACCTCAGATGGAATCAAGATTTCTGGAACTACTCCCGTCGCCCAACAGGTCTTAGTTCTTCCTGCTGGCAAATTTCCCGCTTTTCAAAATGTGACTTCAGAAGATTACAAAAATGGTGGCATCCGTGAATCAGATATTGTTGCCGAAGAAATGTTCTTATCAACTGACATAAACTTACCGTTCATAGATAATCAATTACCGAGTGAACCATTTAGTGAGCTTCTCAAGCCGAAAACAGGGAGTTGGAAACCTGGTACTTACGATGTAATTATGTCGCCCGGTATTAAGTATGACAGAAACGGCAAGTATGAATTTGGAGCTTATGGTTGGAATAGTGGGGTAGCAGTGATAAATGCTTTTGCGGCATTTGATACCTTGCTCGATCTTAATCAATTAAAAGCAGGGGCAAATAAAATAGGGGGAAATACAACTGAAACGCCTAAAGAAAAAATGATTAGAATAGCTACTAAATTAAATAAAGCAAATTTGCTTAGAGATGATTGTAGCCGGGACTTAATTAAGCAGAAAGAAGGTGATAACTCCTTTATTACTTTAATGAATTGTTTCGGGAAGCGAGCAAACTTAATACAAATTGCATCAATTATGTATGATGTTGATGGCGATAAAATTGTCAGTGAATTATTCGGTAAATTATTTGATTTGCAGGGTAAACAGAATGAAAGCCTTAAGAACAAAGTAGGTAAGGGAGGTAATTTATTACTTACCTTGGGTGATGCAGGCAAAAATACTTACACCAGCTTTATGATTGGTGAAAGTATGACTCGCGATATAGTCAAAGGGCCTTACGTTGGTCAATTCACTGTTACAGAAATTCCACGCGATCCAGCACTTGTGGCATTATCTAACTCAACACAGGTCACGGATTTTGAAGAGGTCGAAATTTTTTGTGGTAAAGTTCCTTCAGGAAAGTTTAATGACTTAGAATTTGGTTCGTGCCATGTACTGGGAACAATACCACTTAAAAACTATAGTAGTAATTGGTATGAAATAGTACAATCCCAAGGAGAACTAACCTTAATTCGTCCTGCTCAAGAAACTGCGATCGGAGTTACTGAAGAAAATAAAAAAGAAATGACAAAAGTTTTTTTGAAATGCCGAGGTAAGCAAGAGTGTCCAGGATTCCAAACAAAAGTTATAGCTAGACGTTACGTCGGTACTCCTTCAAGGAAAATGGTGGTTAGCTGTGATACTAAGCCAATTGCAGTCTGGAATATAGGCATATCGCCTAGATGTACTGCTGAAGGAGGAACATATGTTGGTATAGCTGCGGGAGTTGAATATCCGGTACAAATAACTCTAGGGAACGGGCAAACACTCGATTTAAAACCTATTTTTTTCGGAATGGTACCCTCCGAAGCCTACCTTACTTCAAGTAGTCGCTCAATGGAGTTTACTATTACACCTAAGAGTGAGTAATGCGATCGCCCGTAACTCTGTATTATAACGATCGCACTTTACCTTGACTGAACAAAAGATCATTACAACTGATGAATGCAGTAACTTTGACAAATTACCAAATTTGGGATGAACTTGCTAAACTATTAGCACCGATCGCCCTAAGTCACCTCATCGAGAAACATTTAGAATCCTGCAATTACAAAATACGCGGTTACTGGCATAACAATAAGTTTTATGAAGAAATAGCTTTCATTCATCCTATCTGTGCTGAGTTGATCGGGCGATCGATCGGCACAAATATCATCAACAACCATCCCACTTCCCACTGGATTAAACTTAAATTTTTACTCAAAGCTGATTTATCTGCTAGCGAAAACAACCTGGTTAACGATGATGGCGATGATGAAATTGGCGAACTGACTCTGATTTTAGATGCCAATCTGAAAGTTATTGATGAAAACTGGCTGATTGATATCGAATCACCTTTTGTGGTTGCCAAAATTCAGCCAGATTTGCAGCATTTTGCCTAAAGTGCGTGAAGCGTAGCTATCCCGTAGGGAATCAACCTTCCCTTACTCTTAATTCTTCCGGCAATTCAAACTTGCCATCTGCCCCCGCTTCAAACTCAATAACTTGCAACACAGCATCAACATTCAGCGGCCCGTAAATGTGCGGATAAAAATCTCTAGCAGCAGGTTCGTACTTGACCTCTGGTTGCACTTTTTCCGAGTCAATCCACAGCAAAAGCAATCCTGTTTGTCCGACAAAAAATTTGTTAGCAGTTCTCGTAATTTGCGGGAGTGTCGAACAGTGGATGAACCCTTCAGAGTCTAGGGTATCGCCGCGATAGGATTGAAGCTGTTTTGCGGCTTCCCACTCTTGGCTTTTAGCAATGTGAAATATAACGCTCATAAATTGTTTGATTTACTACTTTCTTACTTATTTCCCAAAAATAATGAGTTCTGAGTTTCGGATTCCAAGTTTAGTAAAAAACTCAAACCTCAAAACTCAAAACTCAAAATTCTCTCAAACTAACAACTGACAGATTCAGTCGATCGCCAGACACAATTAAATGTATCCAAGCGCTATCAATTACCGACCCCGGCGAGGAACCATCGTCTCGATATTGATATTAGCCAGAGGAACGCGCTGTGGCGCAGTAGAAGGCACTGGCATATTGCGAGCCATACTCAAATAATTGGACGGATCGCCAGCTCTCACCTGTTGTTCTTGAGGAACAAAACGGCGAACAGTTGACTGCCAGATGATTTGTGGGAAGCCAAGCTGAGAACGGTGGTACTCATTGTAGCGAGGAGTCTTCAAGTTAAAAGGTACTTCACCTCCAACTCGTTGAGGCAAGATTCGGCGCTGCTGATAAGGCACTGTATCGTAGCCAAACTTATTCAGGTACTCATCGCTATTGAGCAAATCGTCAATAAAGCCTTGAGGCCCTTTGTTTGCTACGACAATCGACCAAGCAATCTTTTCACGTTCGCTGTAAACATCCCGGCCCAAAATGCGCTGTACGCACATTTCCACAAAGCGGTAGTTGCTGTTAGTTTGATAGTTCCGTTCCAAGAAAGGAGACGAAGTAGCCAAACCGCGAATAAAATCCCGCACCGTAATTTGGCCAAACTTGATTTGCGACTCCAAAGACTTTTGGCGGTTGCTCTTGAGGATTTGGTGTTCGCTGTAAATCTGGCGATATCCAGCCCAAATCAAATTTTCCATGTCCCCGGACGAGAGCACATTTTCACTGGTGAAAATTCTGGGCTGCTCATCGCCGCCGACTTCATAACCAGCTACGCGCTGGTTTTGGCTCTTAGGAGCGTAGTTCAACAAAGGAAGCGCCACGTTATAATCTCCGTTATCTCAAATTTTCAGAAATAGCTGACACTGCGATCGGCCAGCTTAATGCTACAACTAGCCAACATACAGATTAGGGGATTCCCGGAGTCTAGATCTGATTTTCCTGAATTTTTGCAACAATCTGTAATATTTGTTGACGGTTGACGGTTAACTGTTAACTGTTGACCGCCTAATCAATTACCAGCCCAGAGCCGAGTAAAACTGAGTTGTAGCAACATCAGTAGCTGCTGAGTCTTTGGCTGCATCCGCATCTGGTTCGACGCGAATTTCGGTACAAAAAGTGGAAGTGCTGAAACCGCCAAAGCGTTTGACTGTACTTGTCCGCATCCGCACATTGGGGTTAGCAAACCAGAAACGCTCGATCGAACTCATGGTCTCATATTCTGTAATCAACAGCAGCCCATCCTCATCATCCATCTCAAAACGGCCGGCCACTGGGACAATTTCGGCATAGCCGCGTTCCCGCAACATCAAACCCTGGCGAGGATTTTCAGGATCGGGGACGATCGCAAACACCGTAGACCCTTTATGATTCTCATCATCCTTATCCCAGGCCATCGAGCCGTGCCAAGTCACAAAAGCCCCCCCAGCGGCACGAATCGGATCAACTTCGTGCATCTGACAAATCTCTGCCACTCGCGCATCATCAGCCCCTAGGGCCGTCACCTGAATGTTTGAATCCCCCATCTCCGCCTGGCGGAAAGCGAGGTGGTGAGTCGTGCGGTGCGATCGCCACTCCCCTGCACTGCTGTGAAAAAACTCCATTGCATCCATACTAAATAGCTCCTTTGGGTGAGGCTTCCCGGTTTGTACGTTTTTTTATGATATAGCTCTCCCCACTTAGATGTACTTTTGCGGCACAAATTAGTGGCAAAATGTGTACTTTGGACATATTGTCAAGCCAATGTTATGATAGTTTACAATGAAGAGGGTACAAAATATCCTGCAAAATGTCATTCCGATATATCTCATCTTGATTTATCTCATGTAGCAAAGTGGAGGAGCGATTTATGGATATGCCTATAAGTCTAAGCGTGGAACAGCAGTTCAAACTGCAAGTGTTGCGAGAACAAGTCAAAACCTTAAGTCAAAACGAAGCCCAGGAATATCTCCTAGAGGTTATGCGACAAAACATGGTCAAAGAAAACCTATTGAAGTTTTGGATGAAAAAAGGCTGATCAGTGGGTTAACCGAATTGAACATAAAATGCGATCGTGCCTATATCTCCGACTTCTTCAAGAAGTCAGGGATATAATTTTGTTTCAACTCCTTTTAGTAGTTGGCGATGCTAAAGGTTGGCTGTTATTTTTAGGTTTCTTGGGCTGATTTTTAGGATCTTTTTTTGGTGGTGGCGGCGGGAAAGTAGCAGCACGTCTGGGTATTTGTAGCGCTGTTCGGAATGCAGAAATCGGGAAAAAAGTTCTAAATCTAGACAGCCTATCCTCAAGAGATTCCGGCGCATCTTCCCATAAACTTTCGTAATAGAAGAAAGCGACACCTAATCCATATTGTTGGACAGCGCGCACCTGGGATTGAATTTGCTGCATCAATACAGGGCGATTTCTCAAGCCAGTCATAATCCCAACTCCTGTAGGAATTTTTTTCTGGGTTTCTTGCATTTCTGGACGATTGATTTTACTGATAAACGATTCTAAATCGGGACGGTAAACTTGCACAATTAGTTCGTCAGCAATATCCAAACGCACCCAAGCTAGCCAATCTTGCAGGTGATGCTTATAAGCAAATTCGTAGTAATTGGGAGAAATTGAGAAGATTGCATTGGGTTTGACTGCTTTTACGGCTTGATTTAGTTGCGACATAAAAGCCGTAATTTTATTAGCCCGCCACCTTACCCAAGCTGGATCATCAAAGTTAGTTGGAGGAGCTTTTTTGGTTTCTTTTGTGTATAGCGCAACTGTATAAGCATCGTAGCCAAATTCTGATGGCAAACTCATATGATCGTCAAATTGAATGCCATCACCATTATATTGAGTAGTGACTTCTAGTACAAGTTCAGTAATGAATTGCTGCACTTCTGGATGAAATGGGTTGAGCCATACTACTTCACCACCAGCACCATTGGATGTTTGACTACCGTCCTGTTTTTGGGTCAGCCAGTCGGGATTATTTAATGCTAATTCTGACGTGGGAGGAGCCATAAAACCAAACTCAAACCAAGGAATTACTAGCAATCCTTGGCGGTGAGATTGAGTAATTAAATCTCCGAGCATATCTTGTCCATCTAAGCCTCTGTAAACAAAAGGTTGAATATCTTTTTGTTGCGCTACAGGACTAGGATACATTACATAACCAGAATTCCAAACTACGGGATAAATCGTGTTGAAATTTAACTGTTTGAGTTTACTGACAGCATCTGCTACTTTTCGTTTATCTCTGAGAATGTCTTTGTCATTTGTTGTCATCCAAACTCCACGGATTTCCTGACGGGGTTCTTGAGATACCGCAGACATCGAGAAATTGTTGGCGACTAATATTAGAATGAATGAAATTGCAAATAGAAGCGGGAGAAGAGATTTTGTCGATCGCAGCCAACCGCGAGGAATGATGCGTAATGTCATAATGTTGAATGGTGAGTTAGCTATTTAAACGCACCCTGGCTTAATTTCGTGATAACATTTTTTATACATTCTACAGCTATTTGTGCTGGTTTCCGAATTGATTGATGGAAATTGCTGGGTTCAGCAGTTGCGATCGCGCTTTAACCTATAATATTTGATACACAAAATATCCATGCCACAAAATTTAGTTTTAATTGGCGGCGGTCATAGTCATAGCATTGTATTAAAACTGTTTGGTATGAAACCATTGCCGGGACTATGTTTGACTCTGATTAGCGATGTGCTGTATGCACCCTATTCGGGGATGTTGCCGGGACACGTTGCGGGATTTTATGGTTATGATGAGTGTCACATAGATTTGCGAGCGCTCTGTGAATTTGCTCAGTGTGAGATATTGCTCGATCGGGCTATTGCGATCGACTTTAACAAAAATCGCATAATTTGTCAAAATAGCCCGCCCGTTAATTTTGACTTGCTTTCGATCGATATCGGCAGCACTCCCGCGACTTTATCCGTGCCAGGTGCCACAAAATATGCAATTCCAGCAAAACCGGTACCGGAGTTTTTAGCTAGCTGGAATCAGTTGATTTCCACAAGGCAAAACCATCCCGAAAAACCGCTGAGAATCGCCATTGTTGGTGGCGGTGCAGGTGGCGTAGAATTGGCATTAAATATGCAGTCTAGATTGCAGGAAAAAGAGGAAAGAAGCAAGAAGAAGAACCCCCCCCTGCCCCCCCCAAGGGGGGAAAAAAGAGGGAAGAAGCAAGAAGAATTAGAAATTCATTTGTTTCACAGCGGTGCTGAATTGATGCCTGCACATAACAAACGGGTGCGTCATCGCCTTAAACGAATTATAATTAATCGCGGCATTCAACTGCATTTAATGGAAAAAGTCAGTGCCATAGAAAAGCCAGAAACGATTGACATAGAAGATAATCAAGAATGCCCGATGCCCAATTCCCAATTCCCCATTCCCCATTCCCAAATCTGTTGTGAATCTGGTTTGAAATTAGAGTGCGATCGCATTTTTTGGGTAACACAAGCATCCGCACCTAGCTGGATTGCAGAATCTGGCTTAGCCACTGACTCAAACGGCTTTATCCAAGTCAACGATTACCTGCAATCCGTCTCTCACCCCAACGTATTTGCCGCTGGCGATATCTGCACGATGGTTAATTATCCCCGGCCCAAAGCCGGAGTATTTGCGGTGCGTCAGGGCAAGCCTTTATTTGAAAATTTGCAGAAATCTTTATTGGCAAAACCGCTCAAACCCTTTACACCACAGTCACAATACTTAGGGCTAATTGGTACTGGGAATAAAAGTGCGATCGCCTCTCGTGGCAATTTCATGTGGGAATCTCCCTTACTATGGTATTGGAAAGATTGGATCGATCGCAAATTTATGAAAATATTTAGCAATAAAAATTAGTAAGGCTATATTATGGTAATACAGCAGATTCCACGTTTACGAAGTACATTCAATATCCTCGTAGGGACACGGCACTGCCGTGTCCCTACAAGAACTATGTACCTCGCATACCTAAAAAGTGCTGTATAACCAGGAATGAGTAACCAGTAATTATGTTCATAAAAATTGGATTTTGGCTACTTTGGATTGGATTTAGCACCTACGCTTTTGTATTTGCACCTCCAGACAGCCCAGAAACTATCACACTAATTACCAATCTTTCCACTGGCAAAGTAGCAGACATCAACCCTTTAATTGTCGCCTTATTCAACATCATGGGAATTTGGCCACTAATCTATAGTTGCGTCTTATTTACTGACGGTAGAGGACAAAAAATACCCGCATGGTTATTTGCTACATTATCCTTTGGTGTCGGTGCATTTGCCTTATTGCCTTATTTAGCCCTGCGCGAACCTAATCCAGAATTTTCAGGCACAAAAAATGTCTTTTTAAAGATATTAGATTCTCGTTTTACCGCAATCTTATTAACATTAGGTGCTGTGGCTTTAGTTGCATTAGGCCTGACAAAAGGCGATTGGTCGGATTTTATTCAACAGTGGCAGACTAGCCGTTTCATTCACGTAATGAGTTTAGATTTTTGTATGCTTTCTCTGTTATTTCCCGCATTGTTGGCAGACGACATGACCCGCCGAGGAATGCAGAACTCTACAGCCTTTTGGGCGATAACATTAGTGCCTCTATTTGGCCCGCTAGCTTATCTATGTACGCGCCCACCATTGCCAGAAAATGCTGTTAAAACTGTTACAAATTAGACAGTATTGCTGACGATCATCAGTTTAATCTAGGACTCAATCCAAAGTAGTTATACAAGAAACAGGCAAGATGCCTGTTCCACAATATTTAGAAACAGGCTTTCCGGGCTGTTCCACAAAATGAAAAAATTTCCGATCATTGGCATCACAACATACAACCGCTGTCAAGCAGGCGAATATCGCTTAAATGGAGCTTATATTGATGCAGTGCAGGCAGCAGGTGGCATCCCGATTTTGTTGCCACCCAATCAATTAAGTCCAGCGACTATTTTTGAGGCAGTAGACGGTTTGATTTTTTCCGGTGGTGGAGATATTAATCCAGAACTTTATGGCGGTTTGATCGATCGCACAGTTTACGCAATTAATGCAGAACGTGATAGTTTTGAACTAGGCTTAGCCAAGCTAGCTTTGAAAGCTAACATACCGGTGTTGGGGATTTGTCGCGGAATGCAAATCCTGAACGTAGCCAGCGGAGGCAGTTTGGTGACTCACGTACCGGATGCTTACGGAGATGAGGTTAGTCATGGGGCGGGAATTCCTCCTCGTGCGATCGAGCATACCATTGAAATTGAACCCAACAGTCGGCTAGGAAAAATCATGGGAACAACTTCAACAACGGTTGTTTCTTGGCATCATCAAGCAGTGCGAAAGGTAACATCTAATTGGAAAATTGTAGCCGATGCACCCGACACTTTGGTGGAAGCAATGGAGCATCAAAATCACCCTTGGATGATAGCAGTGCAATGGCATCCAGAAATGTCACCAAAATGTTCCGTGAATTCTCAAATTTTTCGAGCCTTCGTGCAAGCAGCCGCAGCAAAATTTGTTAGTTATCAATCCGTAGGGTTGTAGGGACACGGCATTGTCGTGTCTCTACCCAACATCTGTACTTTGTCCACCGTTTTACTCACGATTATGATGCCAAATCGGTTGGGCGATGAGAATTTAAAATGGGGAATATTGAACAATTTAAGCTCCAGAGTTCCCCATTTTCGTGGGAATATCGCTGTAGGCGACGGTTCCCTGATTTTTGGGGGTTAGCTTAAGCTAAACGCTTGGCGATAAGTTTTTCCGGATGATCCGGATCTTTTTCTCAACTTTTACGTCTAGCTGTGCAGAGACCTAATTGCCTAGCTGTTCGTAAGCTGGCATGAACTGAGCCTACCTTTGACTAAGGGTGGGCTCTTTATTTATGTTATTAAGTGTGGTTGGGCGATCGAGGGTCTGTGCATTACACCATTTTAACTGGCACACTGTGGGACATTGATTCCTGTTTCATGGATTAAAGTTTTTGCGAATATAGTGGCACATGGGTAGGGAAACGGTATTACCGTGTCCGGGCATGAGTTCTGCGACTTTCAGGTTTGTGTGCTAAACTCCTCTGGTGCAATTCCCCAATTTACCCAACGAATTGCTTCTAGTGCCGTTAGCGAAGCCCTCGAAGAGGATCGCACATCAGGAGGCACTCGCAAAGCGTGAATGTGCCCGGTGCTCGGACAAGTCATTTTTAACAAATAAACTGGCTTTGCATTACCCTCGTCATCAAAATCATCCGCAAAATCGATACTTAATAGCGTGTATTCTTGCCAACAATCTAACTCTGTCACATCTAATTCTTGACAAAGGCGATCGTAACCAATGCCCTGAATTAACGCTCGCCGAACTTCTGCATTGTGTTCCTTCAACACCCACTGAGACTGCCACTGGTACGGGTGCAAATTGCCGTACCATTCAGGTAAAATCACCCCGTGGTAGGCGTAAATCGAAAAACCGTCAGCAAACCGTATCGCGGGTGTTCCTTCTGGCGTGCAAGCGGTGGCTCGCGTCAACGGAAAGTGCGATCGGCTTTTCGCAGACAACACAAACTTTGTCATAGGGATAAATCCAGCCACAATCCCGCACAATCGATTGAAAAACTATCCAATTTCTACCGTAAGAATGAGGTAAATTTAGAACAGAAATGCAGAAATCTAAAAAACTGCCACAACCAGCCCACAATTCCGGTTGAATACAATTATTGAGTTGTTTTCCTAATGTTTGCCACTGGATTTCCCTACTGTGCTGATCGCTCAATTGTTGAGATAATTTTATTGATATTTCACCAGCTAAATCCTCGCGCTGAGACGACCAAAATTGCCTTTCTAGTGCATTATAAAGTTGATTTTCTAGTTCGTTTTGTAATTGTCTATGCAGTTGGCTTTCTAGTTCGCTGCGTAGATAACTCCGCAGTTGTTTTTCCAATTCGCTACGCAGTTTGCTTTCAAATTGACCGCGCAGGAGGCTTCTGGGATTGTCAATTTGACTGATGATTGTAGCCGCAGCTTTGTAAGGCCGATCGCAAAAAATGACTTCCGGTGCTTTTTTGCCGATTATCGCATAAGCAGCTTTAATTGTTTCCGCAGCTTGCGATCGATTTATCAGGAAAAGTGGAAAGCGCGATCGCTCTCCACTTTTCTTGATAAACTGGAATCAAAACCTCTTGTGCTGGCGTTAGTTTTTTAAGCTTAGTCTGCGACATACCGCCAACCTTGGGGCTCATATTCCCGCTGAATTCGCACCATCCAATTACCTTCGGGAATTGCGATCGCATGGTGTTCTTCGTGACTCAGCAATGCTGTGGGTGAAAGCACTCGCAAATACAGCGTACCGTCTTTTTCGTACAGTTCAGCTTGTCCTTCAACAATGCGGTGAGAATGTCCGGTTACTTCACCTTCTGCGAGGGTGAGGTGAGGCTTTTTTTGTCCTTGAATTTGGTCTGCGGGGGTGAGAATGACGTCGCCTTGGCGAATCGGTTGCATAGTATTTTTGTTAATTTTGTTTGCTTATCTTGACAGGCTGATCGCACTTCCTATCAATCTCATAATACGAATATACTACAAAAACGTCAAGACCTTAGTTTGGTAATTTATGTATTGCGATCTGAAGTGCGATCGATTGCAACTATCCTGAACTTGTGGCTAAAATTGTAAACGAACTGCTTTCGTCACAAAAAATGCAAAGTTAACAGAAAGATATGACTCTGCGCCAGCGAATCACTTTAATTCTTGTCTCTTATTCGTTAATTGTATATGCGATCGCCTATATTACAGTTTGCATAGACCCTTATTGGTACGATAACACAGTACAAGAATACATCCCGTGGGAAGAACGCTGGAAATGGGCTTTATTCGTATGGTTTTTTTATATTTTTTGGGGTTCCCCTCTACTATTGGCTATAATTGCCTTGACAGTATATCTATCCAGGCGATCGCATTGAAGGTGCTAAGAGCTAGGTTTAACAGCATTATGTAAGTAATTTAACAATTTGCTGTTTGAAAGTCTGCTATTAATAGAATAAGTTGGCAAAACTCAAAGCGAGCTTTCGGAAAATCTTTCAGCATTTACCGGAAAATGCCGACGGCAAAATCAAGTGTTTTCAGTCTAATGTGCGATCGACCTTTTGGCAAAACAATACTTTGGGAGGCTTGGATGAACTATACATTTGAAATCCTGGGCGTGTCTTCAACTTTATGTTTTTTCAACCAACAGCAGGAATTATTGCAACACCAGCATTCAACAGGTGTAGAATACTTGGGAAATCGGAAGTGTACCCTAGATTCCTTTGTGGCATCAGTGGAGACAGTTTCGCCAAACCAGGGCTGGGATGTCGATGGAGTCGTAGACACCGTAATTAGCTTCTGGATGAATAACTCCGAAAGCATCAATTATTGGAAATGCAGATTACAAGATGCAGGTACCGAAAACTTGTTAGTCGCCAGAGTCGGCGATATCAAGTCATTGCAGGCTGCATTTGAATCATTGCTTGGCCAATAGTGAAAATTGGGGAAATTAGGAAATTGGCGAAAATGCGATCGACAATAGTTAGAATCAACTAGCGATTGCCAATTTCCCATTTCCAAATCCTATGTCTCGCTCCAAAGCCCTACAATCTTACATTGTTGTCCGCCTACTCCTAGCACCGCTGATGTTGTGGACAATCACCACAGCAGTATTTTTGCTGCTACGGGCCACTCCCGGCGACCCCATCGATGCTATTCTCGGTTCACGAGCACCCGCAGCCGCCAAAGCAGCAATGCGAACCCAACTAGGCCTTGACGCACCCCTGTGGCAACAATATCTCAAATATATTCAAGACTTATTCAGCTTAAATTTAGGAACCTCCATCACCACTCGCGGACAAACTGTATGGGAAATTATCGGGGATAATTTCCCCGCCACGGTAGAATTAGCAGTTTGCAGCATGGCGATAGCTTTAATTGTTGGCATCAGTATCGGTTCCTTAGCAGCATCTCGCCCCAACACTATTTTCGATGTTATGGGCCGTTTGTTTGGGATCATTACTTACTCATTACCCGCTTTTTGGGCTGGTATGGTATTGCAATTAATTTTTTCCGTGCAGTTAGGTTGGTTTCCCTTGGGAACTCGCTTTCCTATTACGTTAACAGCCCCCGAAGGTTACACCGGACTTTACACAATAGATAGTCTTCTCAGTGCTAATTTTGGTCAATTCTTGATTTCTTTGCATTATTTAGCACTTCCGAGTTTGACCTTGGGTATTCTTTTGAGTGGCATTTTCGAGCGCATTGTCAGAGTTAATTTGAAACAAACTTTACAAGCAGATTATGTGGAAGCAGCTAGAGCGAGAGGCATTCCAGAATTGCAGATTTTATGGAGTCATGCTCTCAAGAATGCTCTAATTCCTGTGATCACAGTTTTAGGATTAACTTTTGCTGCACTGTTGGGCGGCGCTATTTTAACAGAAGTGACTTTTTCTTGGCCGGGATTGGCAAATCGACTTTATGAAGCGATTAGTTTGCGTGACTATCCAACGGTACAAGGAATTGTCATATTTTTTGCGGGAATTGTCGTGATTGCTAGCATTGCCATTGATATTTTGAATGCCTACATTGATCCGAGAATTCGTTACTAAAATGGCCTAAAGAAGAGTAAGATTAAATGAACCGCGAAGGCGCGAAGAGTACGAAGGAAGAGAAGGAAGAAGATACAGTTCTTCCTTCGTACTCTTCCCTTCGGGAATCCCTACGGGGAAAGTGTATTCGCGGTGTAATCATTCCGGTGCAACCGGAATCGATATTACTCCCTTTTTAGGATGAGGACAATCTCTAGTCTCTGGGTAATACTAGAGAAAATACACTTGAATATTTGAGGAAACGCTGATGAGATTGTTACCGACAATAGTAGCTCTATCCGCTGTCTTGACTCCACTGATGGCAGAAGCCGCTTTTAGCCTTCCCATACCCAGAACCGCCGACTTTCCTAGAGCCTCAAATCCTGAAGTAAACGTACCATTTTGCTATATAGAAACCACAAGTGGTACAACTTTTGATTTAGCTAGTTTGTGTGGCCGCAATAGTGTTCCCGCAGCTACTAATAACCCCGATTCGGGTACTGCGAATCCCAATGCAGCCAATCCGCCGACTCCCAACCCTAATGGGATTACCAGAGATGCAGCCGGTACTCCGATAACTACTCCAGTGAATACAAATCCCAATCCCAATAATGTAAATCCCGGAACTTCCCCAAATACGAATCCCAACAACTTGAATCCCGGAAGTTCACCCACTACCAATCCCGGAACTTCGCCTAATACCAATCCCAATCCGAATAATGTAAATCCTGGAACTTCGCCCAATACCAATCCGAATAATCAGAATCCTGGAAGTTCACCCACTACCAATCCTGGAACTTCACCCAATACCAATCCGAATAATCAAAATCCTGGAAGTTCACCTACTACCAATCCCACAACTTCGCCCAATACCAATATCAATCCCAATAATGTCAATCCTGGAACTTCGCCAAATACTAATCCCAATAACCTAAATCCCGGAAGTTCACCCACCACCAATCCCGGAAGTTCACCCAATACCAATCCCAATAATCTGAATCCTGGAACGTCCCCAAATACCAATCCCAATAACAATTTGTCTCCCAACAATGGAACTGGCAACGGTAACGGCACTTTTTGATCTGCCAAAATAGGTTAAGCTAAGATATTGAAGTGCCGATCCTCTTCGAGGGCTTCGCTAACGCACTTAAGGAGCAGACACATCTCATGTCAAACTTAGTCCAACGCCTAGAAATCACCGCTCATCCCCAACTCGAAAAATCCCTCGGCTACCGAGGCAACAATCGCTGGGTAGCTTGGCGCTGGGAACCGGAAATCGACCAAGTTATTTGCAGCGATGGCAAAATAGTTTCCGCTGGCAATAATCTGGCTTGGTTGGTGTTCTTACAGCACGACTTAGTTCAGCCCGTATTACAAGAGTATAAGCTTGGTGAGCGCGATCGGCATTCCCTGCTTCTAGACAGACACAGTAGAAACCTCTACATTGGCGAAGGGAATGAAATTCAAACTCTGCTAGAACAGCCAGAAAGTTTGATGTTATTGACTTGTCTCGATCGTAACACCAAAGGCGATTCCCTGCGGGATAGCTTCGCTTCACGCAAATTTGGCGAAACTTGGCAACAAAAGCTAGCTAAAACCACCCAATCAGACTATTTTCGCCACCTCATAAATCTAATTCCCGTCAGCATTGTAGCAACATTAATCGGTGCTTTAGCCTTCGGAACAGGAATGTGGCTAGTTGGGTACAGGAATGTGGGTAGTACCGACGGCGCAGCAGAAACTCACCCAAAAAATAGCTCCAATTTCCCTATGAATTTTGAAGCCAACTGCTATCTTGGTAATTCCTATAAATTTTCATCCCATGTTGGTTCCTTGAGTGGAAACAAAGAACTACACTTAATAGCAGCTTACGAAGCTACATCGCCCCAGGACAACGGAAATCCATCCAAAAATACGATTGAAGTCAAAGTACAACGCACAAACAAACCAATAATTCTCGCACTTTCAGCCTACGAAGCTATTAATTGGAATGTTACCATAGAACCAGGTACTGTCATCGAAAAAATCATTATTAGCGGATACGAAAAGCAAACTATTTCTGGAGTTAGCGGAATTCCCATCGAAGAACATAGCAGCTACAAAGGAACTGGAAAAAGCCTCAGCGATGGCAACTTTATGTACCAGTGGGAATCTACTACCGATAGTACCAATAGCCCATCAATCGTCACCAAATTAGAACAAATAAGTCAAACAAGTTTAACTTCTTTTCAAGGATGTTATAGAGGTACGAGTTTTATGATTAAGTGAAGGTTAAAAGTATCCGTGGCGACAGACATCGACACATTAAAACCATCGCCCTAAAACCCCAAAACCCGCCCTGGTGGGTTTTTTGATTAATAGTTAAATTAATTAAACTTTTTATGATATGATCTGCCGTGGTATAAATCAAATTAACTCTTTGTGAAACAGGTATTTTCCCTGTTCTGGAGAATGATGGCAGATGTGAGTGTAACCCGAATTAATATGAAATACTGGTACGAAACCCTGGCTGTAGCCCAGCGGATTTTAATTGAACTGTTTCGGCGAAAACGCAGCTTAATCCTCTGGAGTATCTTCCCAGTTTCTATCTTACTAATTAACGGAGCGATTTTACAAGAACGGGCTAACCTGACAACTGCAAAAGCCTTTGAAAGTGCAGCACCTGCAAGCTTAGTCGGAGCAGCCTTATTTTTTAGTTGTCTCGGCGGCAGCGTCGCCACAGTCGTAGCAGAGCGAGAACAACACACTCTCAAACGCTTATTTATTTCTCCCCTAAGTGGCACTTCCTACTTTTTAGGGATTTTTCTAGCTCACAGTGCGATCGGCATCGGTCAAGTAATTCTAGTATATACCATCGCCTCTTTTTTCGGAGCACAATTTCAAGGCTCTGTCCTGTTAGGACTTGGAATTATTGTACTCAGTATTATATCCTACGTCGGTGTCGGCTTTATTCTCGGCACCCAATTCGCCCGGCGCACCGAAGATGTCAACTCCCTAGTCGCAGCTTTCGGAGTTCCATTATTGATTTTAGGAGGAGCATTTTTACCGACAGCGCTGTTTCCCAAAAGCTTGCTCGAACTTGCCAAATACAATCCGATTTACCACATGAATGAAGCCCTAATCCAAGTTTGGGCTAACGGCAAAAACTTCGATGAAATTTCCGAACACTTCTGGTTTTTATTCATATTTTCTATAGCCATGATTGCAGGTGGATGGCTATCTTACCGTAGGATGTTGAGAGTAGAAAGAAGACTTTAGAACTCAGAATAAATAGGTTGACATATATATTGTGCGTTATTGCGAGGAACGAAGCAATCGCAAGGTTTTGAGATTGCTTCGTTCCTCACAATGACATTATGGCGTTTAGGAGAATTCAAGCAGTGCTGCATATAGAAAAGCTAAATAAGTCCTATGGTAATCGTTCAGTGCTTCGAGATTTGACACTCCACATACAAGCGGGAGAAATCTATGGTTTGCTTGGACAAAACGGTGCAGGCAAAACTACTACAATCAATATTTTATGTAACTTGCTAAATGCAGATAGCGGCAAAGTTACCATCAATGGCGAACCAGTTTCCGACTCGACAAAACCCTTAATCGGTGTAGCACCTCAAGAGAATTTGCTTTACAAAAGTCTGAGTTGTGAAGAAAATCTCAACTTTTTTGCTCAAATTTATGGGATGGAGCGCAAACAGCGTCTTTATCAAGTAGAACAATGTTTAAAAGCAGTCAATTTGACAGATAGAGCGAAAAGTCCCGTAGAAACTTTGAGTGGGGGAATGCAGCGCCGATTGAATATTGCGGTAGCTTTGGTGCACCAACCTAAATTAGTAATTTTGGATGAACCGACAACAGGTTTGGATATAGAAGCCCGTTATGAAATTTGGGAGTTAATTCAGCAATTGCAATCTCAGGGAATTACAATTTTGCTGACAACTCACTTATTGGATGAAGCTGAACGTCTTTGTCAGAGAATTGGGATTTTAAAGAGTGGGAATATTGTCGCTGAAGGTAGTTTGGAAGAGTTGCGAAAACTGATTCCGGCGCAGGAGATTATTGTTGTTAAAACTTCACAAGAAGCTGAAGTCATCGCGCGCGCCGAAAAGTACAATTTCATTCCCCGTCGTTACGGTAGCGATTTAGCATTTTGGTTGCCGGAACCTTTAGAATTAAAAGAGATTATTTTGTGTTTTGATGGGATTTCTATTGACTCAATTGCGCGGTATCCGGTGCGGTTGGAACATATTTATGTCGAGGTGACAAAACAAAATATGGTTTCGTAGGTTGAGCGGAGTCGAAACCCACTCAAAACCAAAGAAACCGGGTTTTTCCCCGAATCTTCGCACTGTAACGAAGTATCTCACAAAAACCCGGTTTCTGGTCACACAATCTAAGAAACCGGGTTTTTTCCCAAATCTGGGAGTAGTCACCAAGTCTGTCGCAAAAACCCGGTTTCTCGCCACTAACCCATCAAACTATTCATCAATGACTGGTATATAATGAAAATAGAACAGGGCAGAATCAAAGCTATGCCCAAGCCCGACAAGAAATGTGGGGAAATTTTCCTAGGGAGATTGTTTGATGCCTTCAGTCGTAGCAGATACCCATACCCTAATTAGGTACATTTTTGAACTGCCAAGATTGTCGCCAGCAGCATTAACAGCATTAGAACAAGCGGTTAATCAGGGAAATTTTATCTACTTTTCCGCAATTACAATTGTAGAAATTTCTTACTTGATTGAGCGAGGGCGTTTGGCAGGCGAGGTGTTGACACGAGTTTTAAATGCTGCGGATGATCCAAATGTGGGGATTCTGCTAACACCTTTAGACCGCAATATCTCGGCAACTATTCAACAAATTGACAGGGCAACAGTTCCTGATATGCCAGATAGAATTATTGCGGCCACTGCTTTATATTTGAGTCTTCCGTTAGTCACCCGCGATGCAAAAATTCAAGCAGTAACAACTATTCAAACAATTTGGTGAGCATCGGTGGAATTGACCAATCTAAGAAACCGGGTTTTTTCCGAAATCCTGGGCTGTCACCAAATATCCCGACAAAAACCCGGTTTCTGGCCGCCCACCAATCATGATAAAATAAACATCGGTGTCACCCAAAACTCCCCACAATGGACGAAACCCGCGCCCAAGCCTACCTGCAACTAATTCAGACTCTACTGACTTGCCCCAACGGCGAAGAATCGCAGATATTACAAGATAAGTTAGAATTACTGGATCGCGGATTTCTCCAAGCTTGCGAGTCAGTAGCAGCAACCTTGACACAGCAAGGAGAGGAAAGTGCGGCTAACTTATTGCAAAATCTGGCTAAGCTAGGACAATTGATCAATAAGAACGATGGGGCAGATAGGGATGACTCTGAAAGTGAAAATCCCCAAGAGTATGTAAAGTTTATCCGAGAATTATTGCAAGCAGAAAACGCTAGCAAGAGTCCTGTTGCCGTAATCTACCCCATGCTCACTCAACGGCAACATCTCCTCAATGACCGTTTTGCCGAGATTGTACAGCAAATAGCCCAGAATTTAATTGCCGAACATCCAAAAGCAATTGGGTCAATTCTCCGCAGCATTGAAAATTTGAGTATTGATATTAGTGACTTTCCTCTGGGGAATAGAGCGAATAATATTGAGATCACGATCGCAGGTTATCAAATAGTTTTGAGAAATCGGGAACCGGGGAGCGAAAAATGGGCGCAAACGCAAAATAATCTGGCAAATGCCTACTGCCAGAGAATCAGGGGAGAGAAAGCTGAAAATATCGAACAGGCCATCGCATCTTACACTGCTGCATTAAAAGTCCGCACTCGCGAAGCCGTTCCCAAAACATGGGCGCAAACACAAAATAATCGAGGACTTGCCTACTGGCAGAGAATCAGGGGAGAGAAAGCTGAAAATATCGAACAGGCCATCGCATCTTACACTGCTGCATTAAAAGTCTACACGCGCGAAGTCTTTCCCCAAGAATGGGCAACGACACAACATAATCGGGGACTTGCCTACTCTGACAGAATCAGGGAAGAGAAAGCTGAAAATATCGAACAGGCGATCGCATCATACACTGCTGCATTAACCGTCCGCACCCGCGAAGCCTTTCCCGAAAATTGGGCAGGTACACAAAATAATCTGGCAATTGCCTACAGTGACAGAATCAGGGGAGAGAAAGCAGAGAATATCGAACTGGCGATCGCATCTTACACTGCTGCATTAACCATCCGCACCCCCGAAGCCTTTCCCGAAAAATGGGCAGAGACACAAAATAATCTGGCAACAGCCTACAGTGACAGAATCAGGGGAGAGAAAGCAGAGAATATCGAACAGGCGACAAAGTGTTACCGACAAGCCTTAGAAATTTACACTCCTTCTGCCTTTCCTCTTGACTGTCTTCGCACAGGACGCAACCTCGGCAACCATGCCTTCGAGCTCGAAGACTGGGAAAACGCCATTTACGGCTACGAAAACGCCATCACCGCCGCCGAACAAAGCCGCGAATGGGCTACATCTCAACGCAGCAAGCGCAAAATCCTGGAAGATGCCTTGCCGATGTACGAGAAAATGGTACTAGCCTGCATCCACCTCGAACGCTACGAAACCGCCCTCCTCACCGTCGAACGCAGCAAATCTCGCACCTTAATCGAACTCCTCGACAACGCCAACCTCTACCCCAAAAACAGCACCCCCGCCCAAAAACAACAACTCACCCAACTCCGCCGCCAAATTGCCTCCCTCCAACAACAACTCGACACCAACCAACCCGAAACCGCAACCGAAACAGTCACCGAAACCAACACCGACACCCTAAAAGAAAAAGGCAGTATTTCCACCCCCGAACAGCCCCAAACCAGCGCTTCCCACCTCGAAGCCGAACTAAAAACCCTGCAACAGCAAGTCACTCAACTGCTGAGAGAAATCAACGACCCCGATTTCAATCTCACCCAGCGAGTCATCCCCCAACTACCCGACTTCGCCCAATTCCTGGACACCCAAACCGCCCTCATCGAGTGGTATCTCCCCCCAAACCCAGACTCCGGCTTTCACGTCTTCATCGTCACCATTAACAGGGCAACCACGGGGGGTTTGCCCCTACAAAACGATGACCGGGCAACCACGGGGGGTTTGCCCCTACAAAACGATGACCGGGCAACCACGGGGGGTTTGCCCCTACAAAACGATGATTTCCGTAGGGGCAGTGCCCCCGTGCCTGCCCTCCCTGCCATCCACATCCAACACCTAGCCTTCACCCCCGAACAGCATCAACAACTCAACCGCGACATCGCCACCTACCTCAGCGACTACGGCAAACCCACCTGGGGCGAAGCCCTCAGCCACCGTCTAGTCACCCTAGCCGCATCCTTGCAACTCAACCAAATCCTTGCCAATGTACCCCCAACCATCGAAAAACTGATCCTGATTCCCCACCGCGATTTACACCTGCTACCGCTTCACGCCCTACCAGCAACCCGCAACTTGCCAAACGGCGAAACCAAAACCGGCTACTGGCTTGACCTTTATACCAGCGGCATTCAATACAGCCCCAGCAGCCAATTTCTGGAACGTTTGCATCAACGAAAACGCCCGCCCCTCAACGATATTTTGCCGCTGTTCGCCATCCAGAATCCCACGGAAGACCTGCGCTACACCGAAATTGAAGTTGAAGAGATTTCCCGCCGATTCAATCCCAATGCCCACATTTTGAAGCGCCAGCAAGCTACTAAAGTCGCCTTTAACTCCGCAGCCACTCTCAAAAAATTAACTGATTCCTACTACGCCCATTTCTCTTGTCACGGCAGTTTCAACTCCGAGAATCCGCTGAATTCGGGTTTGGTTTTCGCGGGAATATTGGAACCTTCCCAGTCTGGGGCGGGCACGGAGTCTGGGGCGGGCACGGGGGCACCGCCCCTACAAAAGCAGGAGGCAGAGGCAGACCGCTGTAGTTATGTTACTCTGCGTGATGGTCGGCGTTTTCGGACTGATACTCAATGCCTGACACTGAAGGAAATTTTTGCTAATCTGGATTTACCTTTGTGTCGCTTAGTCAGTCTCTCGGCTTGCGAAACTGGATTGGTAGATAGAGTAATCACCGATGAATATATTGGTTTAGCTAGCGGTTTTCTGTATGCGGGTGCTAGTAATGTAGTTAGTAGTTTATGGTCGGTCAGCGATTTTTCTACGGCTTTTCTGATGATTCGTTTTTATCAAAATCTGAACAACCAGGATTTGTCGGTTTGTGAAGCTTTGCAAGCTGCTCAAATTTGGTTGAGAATGGTTACACGCCAAGACTTTTTGGCCTGGTTGACAAATGAGGTAAAAATAGAAGAAGATCGAGTTGATGATATTGAAATTTCGTTGCATCGGAATTTCCCGAATCAACCTTTTGCTGACCCT
>JAYSVM010000106.1:0-16912 GCA_043718495.1 Oscillatoriales bacterium
TAATACTTTGTCTGGAGGTGCTGGTAGCGATCAATTTATCTTGGGTGCTATTCAGGGATCGAATACTATTCTTAACTTTGAGGCTGGCATCGATAAATTGGTGTTGACTGGCGGTTTGACTTTCCAACAGTTGCAATTTACTCCAACTCAGAATGGTACATTGCTACGAGTTGCAGGTAATACCCAGGTTTTAGCTAACCTTGTCGGGGGTATTGGTGCGATCGGATCGAATGATGTGCGATCAAATCTCTTGTCACAATAGAAGTTAAAATTGGGGGCGAAAGTCCTCACTACTTTAGAGAGTAAAACTTTCTGATCTTAGAACCCCGACTTCTTTAAGAAGTCGGGGTTCTTGTTTTCTTCCTTCTGATGTTCTAATGTTCACTGTTCACTGTTCACTGTTCACCGTCAACATTACCTGACGGTGCAACCGGAAATAAAATCCTCTCTTCATCGGAATAGTAAAGTCGAGTTAACCGTCAACCGTCAACCGTCAACTCGCTAACTGCTTTCGCAAAAATAGTCGTCGTGGCTGCCCCAAAAGCCAACAACTCCAATCCCATTCCACCTGTTCCAAGCGATACCCAGCCTGATAATACAACTGTCGAGCGGCATGATTACTTTCGAGAACATGGAGATAAATTTCAGAAAATTCCCACTCACGAGCAGTTTGTTCACAACAGCTAAGTAGTTGTTGAGCCACCCCCTGTCGCCGATACTCTGGGTGAACTGCTAGATTTGATAAATAAGGATAGTCAGAACTTGGTAGTTGCCAAGCAAAGCGAGAACGTAGAGCCAATTCTACGGTTCCCGCTATCAACTCTGGCTGCTTGGTGAGACTGTTTTCTTCGCGCGAGACTAGCTGAGAAACCAGACAAATGTAATGTTCAGTTTTAGAACGCAGTCGATTTTTTAAATCTTCGTAAATTCCCAAACGTAAGACTGGATAAACCAAATCTACAAAACCCTCGCGGGAATGAAAGCTCGAAGCCAAAATATCAGCTAGTTGCGTCAGGTCTTTTGAGTCAGCAATCCGAACTAAAAAGCCATAATCTTGGGAGATTTGTTGCCCCCATGTTGGTGAAGAAAAAAAGGAAGAATTCACTATTGTCAGCCACTATATTAATTTTTCTATGATGGTTATATACTGCCAACTTCGGAAAATTGACTAATGTTATAAATTAACTTAAATCTAACTTATAGACATAGTTGATTGACCAAATTTAATTACCTCCTTAGTTAGCCTTGACTTTGAAATATTATCTAATGTACACTGGAAATGTCAAGGGAATGAGAAAAATTATGGCAAACAATAACCCATCCCCTAATACTAGATTTGTTGGTACTGGAAAGGGGATTAAAAACAATCAAAAAGGTTTTAACGTCAGGTTCCCCGAACCTTATCACTCTATGTTGGCGGAAATACCAGATAGAATTGAATTTATCCGTCAGGCTGTAATTGAAAAACTCAAGGACAAGCTTGACTGAATCAGGGTTTGAGCGTACTGGATGTTAGAGCCGACAAAGCCGACAAAGTTTCAAAGGGTTCTGGCGACTCGTGAGCCTGCCTGTATCTGATGGAACTAACATCTTGCGCCATTCTCGCTTAACAGGTTTTCCGGCCTGTTCGACAAAGAGTGAGTTCCCTTAATTAATCGCAAATACTGGAAACAGATTCACTAAAGGACGGTTATAGCTATGTTACATAGATCCCGCCCCTCTTTTACTCCCGCCGCCAAGCTGAACACAGCTATGTGGTTGAGCAATCAGGGGGAAGATAGATGAATTCCCCAGCGAATCCTAAACTAAAAATTCTGATCGTTGATGACGAACCGGACAATCTTGATTTGCTTTACCGCACCTTCTATCGCGAATATAAAGTGCTCAGGGCAGAATCAGGCCCAGTCGCCCTAGAAATTTTGGCCAGGGAAGGAGAAGTAGCTGTCATTATCTCCGATCAGCGGATGCCGAAAATGAGCGGGACTGAGTTTCTGCGTCTGACGGCGGCTCAGTACCCGGATGTGATCAGAATTATTTTAACTGGATATACGGATGTTGAAGATTTAGTTGAAGCTATTAATGCTGGCAAGGTATTCAAATACGTTACTAAGCCTTGGGATGCCGAAGAATTAAGGGTGTTGGTCAGTCAAGCGGTTGATACTCACAATCTCCTGAAGGCACGCACCAATGAACTGCGACGGGCGTTACAGCAAGAATCGCTGCTTTATTCTGTTACCAATACTATCCGATCGGCTCTGAATTACCAGCAGATGCTGCAACGAATTGTGGAAACAGTGGGTCAGATGTTTGAGGTGGGTTGCTGTCTGTTGCGTCCCTTCCAAGACGGTAGGGTGGCGGATGAATGGTTTGTTTATGAACTGCTAGACACGCAGGAGTTGCCATCGTCTGATGCGACTATAATGCCCCTAGATGCTGATCCGGCTAGACTTTCCTCGGATTTGCTACCGTTTTTGGTCTGGGAAACTACCGAGGTAGAGGTGATTCAAGATGCCCAAACGGACGATCGCATCTTACATGAAGCCAATGATCAGCGCCGACTTGCTTACCAAGCTGCCAACATCCGATCGAGCTTAATCGTACCTCTGTTCTACCAAACGGAACTGATGGCAGTTTTAGCGCTACACTCCTTCGAGCAGCCACGCGAGTGGCAAGAGCATGAGATCAATTTGGTGACTACAGTAGCAGACCAAGCGGCTTTGGCGCTTTCTCAAGCCCGTGCTTATGAACAGGTTCGTGCTCTGGCTAAACGCGAAGCCCTAGTCAATACTATAACTACGGCAATTCGATCGAGTCTCGACCCCCAAAATATTTTTGCAGCAATTACCCAACAACTGGGGCAAGCTCTGCAAGTAGATGGCTGCGTCCTATCTCTGTGGACAGAAGACGACGAATACGTTCAGTGCGTGGGGCTTTACGACTCAAATAGGGATGTTGTAGCCCTAGAAGAGGATTTGCTCGCTCCTAACGAACTCCCCAACCTGGACAGTGTGACGAATCGAAGTCGCGCCTGGGTGTCTCCCAATTCTTCCCTACCCCAGTCTTTGGTGCCAATTCGAGGCAATCCGGTTTTGCAAAATATCATGATGTCGAAAGAGCCGATCGCGATTTCAGACCTCAATGAACGCCCTGATATGAATGTTACAGAACTACAACTGCGATCGACCGCCCGCGCCCTTTTAGTAGTTCCTTTGCTCTCGGATGGTAAAATCATCGGTAGCATTTCCTTGCGGCAAAACAGCAACATCAGACGCTGGTTGCCCTCAGATATTGACTTGGCTCAAATAGTGGCAACTCAAGCTGCTCTGGCGGTACAGCAATCACGCCTCTACCAAACTACCAGACAGCAGGCAGAACGTCTCCTAGAAGCCGATCGACTCAAAACCGAGTTTTTCCAAAATATCTCTCACGAATTCCGTACACCCCTAACCCTCACCATCGGTCCCCTGGAATCAGTTTGCAGCCGCAAAGAAGATTTACCTTACGAACAAGCAGCCATTGCACTTCGCAATTCCCGCCGCCTGCTGCGTTTAGTAAATCAACTATTAGATTTGCAGCGACTCGATGCCGGACGGATGCAGCCCAGTTTTCGCCCCTGCGATTTGGTAGGTTTCTGCCACTCTACCGCCGAGTCATTCCGACCCTATTGCGAGAAAAAAAACCTAAACTTAATTACTGAATTGCAAGAGTGTCCTTTACTCTATTTAGATATTGAAAGGTTTGACAAAGTTATTTACAACCTGTTATCAAATGCTGTTAAATTCACCCCAGAAGGTGGAAATATCACTCTAACAGTTAAACAAGCCGGTGCTCACTGTTTGCTGCAAGTCAAAGATAGTGGTATCGGCATTCGCGCTGAACAAATTCCCTATTTGTTCGAGCGTTTTCGCCAAGCTGAAGGTTCCACTAACCGTTCCTATGAAGGCAGCGGTTTGGGTTTGGCATTGGTAAAGGAATTGGTGGAACTACACTGTGGTCAAATTTCGGTAGAGTCAGTTTACGGTGAAGGTTCTACTTTTACGATTTGGCTACACGTCGGTTCGACGCATTTACCTCCAGAACAAGTTCTGGAAATACCCACAGAATTTCACTCGTCGAAAGCACTGGTAGAATTGGCAGATGTGGAAGGTGATTTGTCTGATGCTGAATTTGCTAGTGAGAATTTTGAAGCCATCCAACCTATAAGTTCTGAAAAAGCTGTTGGCACTGTTTTGGTGGTTGATGATAATCCTGATTTACGCTTTTATGTATCTGGAATTTTGCGAGATTCTGGGTTTGCAGTTTTGCTTGCCCGCAACGGTGAGGAGGGATTTGCTGTGGCAAAAAACCGTCTCCCTGATTTGATTGTGACGGATTTGATGATGCCTTTAGTCTCTGGTTTGGATTTGATTCGGATGGTTAGAGAAAATGAGGAATTGAAGGGAACTCCTGTAATTTTACTCACTGCTAAAGCTGATGAAGATACGCGAATTGAAGGGGTAGAGCGAGGTGCTGATGCTTATTTGTCTAAGCCTTTTAACGATCGAGAATTATTGGCTGAGGTGCGAAATTTGGTGGCTCTCAAGGAGAATGAACGCCGAGTGCAGCAGTTGAATACCTATTTAACTGAGTCGGTGCTGCGCCGATTTTTGCCACCGGCAATGGTGAAGGCGGCGGCGGCTGGAGAGTTGGCGCTGGATTTGCGCCCGGAACCACGATTAATTACTATTTTGTTTAGTGATATTGTCGGCTTTACTCAAATGGCAAATACCCTGAGATCACGCCGGGTGGCTGAGTTATTGAATGAATATTTGGCTGCGATGACTAAGGCGATTTTTGACAGTGGTGGCACGGTGGACAAGTTTGTTGGGGATGCGGTAATGGCACTATTTGGAGCGCCGGAGGAATTGAGTCCGAACGAGCAGGTGCGCCGCGCTGTGGCTGCCGCAAAGCAAATGCTGCGAGCTCTGAAGGAGCTGAATAAAGCCTGGATGTCTCAGGGAATTGTTGGGGAGAATGGGGTGGAGCCGGTGCGGTTTCGCTGCGGAATTCATCAGGGTACTGCGGTGGTGGGGATGTTTGGTGGTGTGGAGCGATCGGACTATACTGCGATCGGGCCGAGTGTGAATATTGCTGCTCGATTGCAAGAGGCTACGGAACCGAATACTGTACTAATTTCGGCGGCGGTTGCAGATTATGTTGAGGAGGATCGAATTATTAAATATAAGTCGCTGCAATTTAAGGGAATTGATGAAACGGTGTTAACTTTTTTACTAAATTGTGATTAGTTATCTAGGGACACGGCATTGCCGTGTCCCTACGGGGATATTGAATGTACTCTCAATTTACGGTTTCAATTGTCGGCAATCCTTCGGCATTCACCCACGCAATTTGAGCAATACGCCGATCGCGCGCATATTCTCGAACCCCATCCAAACTCTCCCGACTCTCCAAATCCATTTCCACCCGAACTAAATCGCTAGACTCTCGGAGTTTGCGAGCGTAAACAAAGGCGGCAGCAGCAGCTTCAGATGTTTGAGGCACAACTAAATAGTCACTGGCTGGGGTTTCCTTGGCTAACTGACCCTCACTTAGCAAAATTTGGTGTAAATCTTCAATATTCAGACAAAACCCAATGCCAGGGTGATTTTGCCCTTGAGGATCGAACAATCCCAATAGTCGATCGTACCGCCCGCCTTGTCCCAAAACTCGCTGTCCCGTTTTAGGACTACTGACAACTTCAAACACAATTCCAGTGTAATAGTCAAATGTTTGAATCAAACTCAAGTCTAGGTGGATGTGGGATTTCAGATTGGGGATTTTTGATTGACATTGATACAGCAATTCGATCGCAGATTTGAGATTATTTAACGCTGCTTGTTGTGGCAAATCTAAATCTAGTTTGGCAACAATCGGTAACACATCTTCTGGGCGGCCACGCAAGTCAAATAATAGCAACGCTCTTTCTCGCAATTCCGTTGACAGTGGCAAATTTTCCAAGCCGATGCGATCGAGGTTGGCGATCGCCCCCCGAACTTGGGAGCGCACATTCAGCGGAAACGGTTCCAACAAAGTTGCAGTCAAACCCGCTTCTCCGATGACCAAGTGCCAGTCATCAATTTCTAACGCCTGCAAGCACTCAGACAGCAGTAGCAGCACTTCCGCATCGGCTACCGTCCCCCCTGAGCCTAGCAACTCTACCCCTGCTTGATAGAACTCCTGTTGCCCGCCTGAGCCTGTATCTGGGCCTTTTCGGAACACGTTAGCATTGTAGTAGAGACGCTGAGGTTGCCAGGGAGTCCCGCCCATCCGCATCACAGCGGCGCGGGCGATGGAAGCTGTCAATTCTGGACGCAAACCGAGTTCTCCATCTTCAGCGTCTTGTAATTTAATTAAGGTCGATCGGTCGATCGCACCTCCAGCCATCAAAGTCTCCAGGCGTTCTAAAGTAGAAGTAATAATCCGGTGATAGCCCCAGCGGTGAAACACTTGCTGCAAACGGCGTTCGATCGAAATTTTTTGAGCTACGTCAAGGGGCAATAAATCTCTTGCACCCGATGGGGGTTGGTGAACCATAAGTTAGTTGACTGTTGACTGTTGACTGTTGATTGTTGACTGTTGACCGTTGACTGTTGACTGTTGACTGCGGTGCCCCGAGCCCTTCGACTACGCTCAGGATAAACTTCGTCGAAGGGTTATTGGGTATCTTTTTCATTTTCAATGATTGATATTAAATCGGGTAATGTTACGCATTTAAACCACTAACGAGGTCTGTAGGGCGCGTCAGATCGATCGCTTATTAAGCAAGGGAAACGCTGCGGGCTGACGCACCCTACAATACTGTCAACGGTCAACTAACTTCCCGGTTTACAAACATTATAATCTTCATGGGACAAAACTTTTTGGGGAATTAAGAAAGTGCCGCAATCTTTGCACAGCATTCTGTAATGTCGCCCTACAGGAATACTGATAATCAAACGATTGTGACGCAGGCGTTTGCCACTAAAATCTCTGTAATTCTTATTTTCTCCTAGTGCTGTTATAATAGCACGAGCTTTAGTAACTACGTGATCTGGTAGACCTCTGAGATCGATGATATCTCTGGCAAATGATGCCTCCTTCTCCTGTTTTTTTGTCTGCTTTTCCGCCAACAATTGAACGCAATGCCGATTCGCCACGAACTCTTGCGTGCAACGATGACACGCTTTACCATATCCTTTGTGACCACACGGAAAAAGTGTTTTTCTTTTTGCCATAAAGCAGCAGTATCAGGTTTGATTCACGCCCCTAAATGCTGCTACCCTACCAGTGATGCTTCCGGCATCGAGGCAGTCTTACAAGACGTAAAATCTGTTCCCTTTCATAAGTTTAATAGGTTCTAACTTGACATTATCGAATATATTTGAACAATGAGCTGAATAAATAACCTCAATGAATTTTAAACTTTTGTGAATAAACTTTGTTATACTTTATGGCGTTTGTGCTGGCTTTTGCTACTGACAATCGGTCTCGCGTTTTGCGGACAACAAGAGGAAGAACAGCCTCAATTATCTCCCAGCCTGATTCCGTTGCCTCAAGACCCCTTACTGCAAGTATACTTCAATCAGTCACTTACTTCTAGCTATACAGAGCCTTATCGCCAGCAAACTAGACCTGGAGATGATTTGGAAAGGTTGATCGTGGAGGCGATCGCAACTGCCTCCATGACGGTAGATGTGGCGGTGCAGGAGTTGCGATTGCCTGGTATTGCGCGAGTTTTGAGCGATCGCCAGCGATCGGGCATTAAAGTGAGATTAATCGTAGAACATATGTATAATCGCCCTTGGAGCGATTTTTCGGCGCAAGAGTTGGCGAAGTTACCGGAAAGAGAACGCGATCGCTACCACGAATTTGTCCAACTTACTGATACAAATAAAGACGGCAAATTGAGTGCAGAGGAAATCCAGAAAAATGATGCTTTACTAATTATTAAAAATGCCGGAATTCCTGTGATAGATGATACCGCTGACGGTTCAAAAGGTAGCGGTTTAATGCACCACAAATTTGTAGTAATTGATGGTAAAACAGTAATTGTAACTTCGGCTAATTTCACTACCAGCGATGTTCATGGTGATTTCAAAACATCAGCAAGTCGCGGCAATGCTAACAATTTGCTAAAAATTGAGAATGCTGAATTAGCACAACTATTTACTCAAGAATTTAACATTATGTGGGGTGACGGGCCTGGAGGCAAACCTGACAGCAAGTTTGGAATTAAAAAGCCGTTTCGTCCCATGCAAAAAGTCAGAGTGAGTAATACGACTGTGGCGGTGCAGTTTTCACCGACTTCCAAAACTTTACCTTGGGAAAAAAGCGTCAACAGTTTGATTGATAAAAATTTGGGTAGTGCGAGAAAATCGGTTAATTTGGCACTGTTTGTTTTTTCGGCTCAACGGTTAGCAAATACTCTGGAAATTGAGGCTAATCGAGGAGTTGCAGTCCGAGCTTTGATTGATTCAAATTTTATTTATCGCCCTTACAGTGAAGGTTTAGATATGATGGGGGCGACTTTGATTGAACACTGTCAGTTGGAAGCTGACAATCGTCCTTGGAAACAGCCATTGACTACGGTGGGAGTGCCCGCGTTACCAATGGGCGATCGCCTGCACCACAAATTCGGGGTTGTGGACAGAAATACGGTCATTACAGGCTCTCACAACTGGAGTGAGGCTGCAAATCACGGGAATGATGAGACATTATTGACGATCGCAAGTCCGGTAGTTGCAGCCCATTTTGAACGGGAGTTTGATCGGCTTTACAAAGGTGCAATTTTAGGCATTCCCCCTAGAATTAAGCAGAGAATTGATGCCAGGAAAAAAGAGTGTGAATCAATGCAATTAGCATCAAAAGCTTCAATACTTACAGGGGAAATTGTGGAAACAAAACCTCAAATTGCTGAAGAAAAGAAATTAGTTAATTTGAATACCGCGAGTCAGGCAGAATTGGAGACTTTACCAGGAGTTGGGCCGAAGTTAGCCGAGAGGATTATGGCAGCCAGGAAACAACAACCTTTTACCTCTTTGGACGACGTGGCGCGGATTCAGGGCATTGGTGACAAGATTTTAGAGAGATGGCGTGATCGAGTAACACTTTAAGCTGAGATACTTGCTGATATCAATTCCGGTAGCATCGGAGAAATTAGGACACGGCAGTGCCGTTTCCCTACAACATTATTTTGGGTAGGGAAACGGCACTGCCGTGTCCTCTAAGTAGGTAGGTGCAACCGGAATTGACATGATTCCTTCTTCCTTTTGGCATAAATTTTTGAGTCAGAGTGCGGGGTGGGGGAAGTACGAATACAGATTGTAGGGTTTTCTTGCCTGTCGTTCCCAGTTGCGATCGCAGAAAATCAGAGTATAGGAATTAAACGGCTGGTTTTCACTCGCCATTACAAAAAATGAACTCACAACTAGAACAACAAGTAACGATTCTTCAAGACGAAACAGCAGCCGTCGCAGATGCAACAAACACAACAGTTGAAACTCCTTTATTCACTTCGGAATTTTCAACAGAAGAAAAAGTTAGAGTCGAAGAGTTTAAGATTAGTGGCGACTCTTTAATTGCCAGAATTAAAGAATTAGTTCAGCAAGGAAAACTCCGCCGTCTCGTCATCAAAAACTCCCAAGGGCGGACTTTGGCAGACATTCCGCTGATGGCGGGATTGGTAGGTGGGGTTGCAGGGGCGATTGTGTTTCCAATAGCTGCTACACTGGCGACAGTCGGAGCATTTGCCGCGAGTTTGACTGTGGCTGTTGAGCGCAAGGAATAGTCATTAGTGAGTTGTTAATTGTGATTGGTTATTTGTTATTTGTTGGTTTTAAATAACCAATCACCAATATTAAATAAATTCAAGTTGGGCAATCGCTTGATTTCTAGCATTTTCTATGGCATCAATCATCGCTTTTATCAGCACTTTTCCTTGGGCCACAAATCGTCGATCGCTCAAATGGTCGTAAGCTTGCCAATCTCCGCTAACTTCCGAATCCTGCCAGAGAAACCAGTCGCGGTAGATTTCACCGCTATCAATGTCATCACACAATGCTAGCCAATCGTCTCCTGTCAAAACATCAGTGTCTAATGCTACCAATTCGAGCCACGCTATAGTTGTGCAGGCTTCGATCGCCTCAGCATTAACTAAGTCATGTGTTGTAATGGTAGCCACTGGCGAGTCAAGTGTATACTTCATGATTTATACCAAATTCAATCAATGAATGTTATTATTTATTGAAATGACTAAATGCTACGGAAAAAGTTTCCCTTTGATTAATTTCTGCCCCATCAATTTTTGTAGTGGCCGATGATTCAGTTAAGTTATTCAGGGTATTAATGGTGAATATGGCTGCGGTTGCTAAAGCGGCCATCGCCAGTCTATGTAAAATGTTGTTCATTGTACTGCCCTTTTTGCTTGATGTATCTAATATAAAAAATTAATTAGTTATTCGCGGGGGAGATTGGGGAGTTAAGATTTTTTTTGGTCAAAATAGATTCAACAGTTGAAGTGGTTGACATGATGGGGTTTCAGCCTGCGATCGACAATAAAAATTTAGAGGGTAAGCTTAATTAAGTTGGGTCTGGCTGATTATCTTCCTTAAAATCGCTTAAAATACGAAGTTAAGGGGTTAAACTTCCTACATTCCTTTTATTACAATCGAAGTGATCAAGTCAAAACGCGATCGCGGTCGAATTCTCACCGCCACGGGCTTAAAGAAGCTCAATGAGGCGATCCAAGAATGGTCTGACCGATATAACATTAGAGGTACTCTGACAGAAATCGAGGCTGAGTGTGGCGTTGGTTCCGATACAGTCAGCAAAATTCGGCAGGGTAGAGAAGGTGCGGATCTCAGTAAAATTCGGCAGTTGTTTGCTGCGTTTGATTTGACTTTGACCAATATCGACCATCGATCGGCTAAACTAGATGATGCTGAAGATATGGATGAACCAAGTGATTTGCTACCTACGGAAGAAACAGCCGATCGCAATCGAAGTGTGAATATTTTTATCAGCTATCAGAGCACCGAACCCGATCGCGAATTGGGAAAACAGTTAGAAATTGCCTTAAGTGCGATCGGGAATACAGTCTTTACTGAAGATTTAACACCAAACCAAGTATTAGAAACTACTAGCCAAAATGTTCCTTTAGCTGCATCCGAACCGGAATTACCGGGAGGACAAGTTGATGTGGCATCTCAATTTTATATAGAACGTCATCCCATCGAAGAACGCTGCTATCAAACTATTTTACAACCCAGCGCTTTAATTAGAATAAAAGCTCCCAGACAAATGGGAAAAACTTCTTTAATGGCAAGAATTTTGAACCACGCATCCTGTCAAGATTATCACACAGTCCCGCTAACTTTTCAATTAGTTGATAAAACTATATTTGCCAATCTCGATAAATTTCTTAAGTGGTTTTGTGCCTATGTCGGGCGAGAGTTAAATATACCCAATCAACTAGACGATTATTGGGATGAAATTTTTGGTAGCAAAGTCAATTGCAAAGATTACTTTGAGAAACATCTCCTCCCGCAAATCGACACTCCTTTAGTGTTAGGATTAGACGAGATCGATCGCGTTTTTCAGTATCCCGACATTGCCGAAGACTTTTTAGGATTGCTGCGGGCTTGGCACGAAGAATCGAAGCGACGCGACATCTGGAAAAAACTGCGATTAATTATAGTTCATTCCACCGAAGTTTACATTCCGATGAACATCAATCAATCGCCTTTCAACGTCGGACTTCCCGTAGATTTACCAGAATTCAATGCTGTGCAAATCCAAGATTTAGCAGCGCGCCACAATTTGAATTGGTCGAATCTTGAAGTTGAGAAATTGATGGCAATTGTGGGTGGTCATCCTTATCTAGTGCGAGTTGCATTGTATCATATTTCGCAGTCAGGATTGACCCTGAATGAATTAAAAGAAAGTGCGATCGCGGATTCCGGCATCTACAGCGATCATTTGCGCCGCCAGTTATGGAGTTTGGAAGAGTATCCAGAGTTAGCTGCGGGGATGAGAGAGATTGCGGCGGCGGATTCTCCGGTGCAATTAAAGGCGATGCAGGCGTTTAAATTGGATAGTTTGGGGTTGGTGAAATTGCAGGGAAATGAGTGTGTACCGAGGTGCGACTTGTATCGGCAATACTTTCGATCGCACTTAAGCGCGATCGGGTAAAATATAGAGCGATTAGGTATTATATAATTCTAGATATTGTAGGGGCGGGCGATGCCCTGAGCGGAGCGTCGCCCTGAGCGTAGTCGAAGGGTCGAAGGGTTCACCGACAATAATTGCCTAAAATGGACAATTTCATAAACCCGCCCCCCACCAAACGACAAATCACAATCTACATCTTTTTAGATTGAAACTGCCCATGAACGATATTTTTTTGATAACTTCCGATAATTGGCTAGATTGGATTACCGTGTTTGGTTATCTAGGTTTTACTGCTTTCATTATCTGGCGCATTTTGGCTGCAAAGTAGATATATTATGAAATTAGGAGACGGCAGTGCCGTCTCCCTACAATTAGTCCGCGCAAGCGGATGAAAGTTTGAGGTTAAACTATAAAAACCGCCGAATAACTATGAATTTCACCCGAAAACCCAGTTGCTATCAAGTGGGCGGGAGTTTGACAAATGATGCCCCCAATTATGTGAAGCGTCAAGCAGATGACGACTTTTATAACGGATTGAAAGCCGGGGAATTTTGTTATGTTTTAAATTCCAGGCAAATGGGCAAATCTAGCTTGCAGGTGCGGACAATTCAACGGCTGAGAAGTGATGGAATTGCTTGTGCTGCGATCGACATTTCGGAAATTGGCAACCGTGGCGTGACTCCCGAACAGTGGTATGCTGGTCTTCTCCGCATTCTCGAAAATAACTTTAACCTGTCAGATGTTGTCAACGTGCGGACTTGGTGGCGCGATCGCAATTTTTTGGCCCCAGTCCAAAGATTGAGCGAATTCATCGAAACTGTACTGTTAGCCAATATTTCCAGTAATATTGTCATTTTTATTGACGAAATTGACAGCATTCTCGCCCTCGATTTTCCCGCTGACGATTTTTTTGCGTTAATTCGATCGTGTTACAACAAACGTGCCAATAATCCAGAATTCGATCGCTTAACTTGGGCGCTTTTAGGAGTAGCATCGCCGACAGATTTGTGCCGCGATAAAAATGCTCGTGGCAACACTCCTTTTAATATTGGTCAGGCAATAGAATTGACTGGTTTTGATGCAACAGAAGCGCAACCCCTAGCCGCAGGGTTAGCTGAGCTTACAGATAGTTCTCAAGAAGTTTTGCGAGAGGTCTTATATTGGACTGGGGGGCAACCTTTTTTGACTCAAAAGCTTTGCAAACTCCTGTTGGAAAATGCTGAATTAGTCTCGGATTTACCCCAGGGCGGGCACGGGGGCACCGCCCCTACATTTGGGGGGGAGAAAGATAAAATTCACACTGCTAAGGAGTGGGTTGAGAAAGTAGTGCGTTTGAAAATAGTGGATAATTGGCAATCTCAAGATGTACCGGAACATTTGTCAACAATTCGCGATCGCCTATTGAAAGAAAACCAGCGTATTGTCAGGAGACTTGGATTATATCAGCAAATTTTAGAGCAAGTTGAAATTGTCCCCGATGGTAGCCCGGAACAAATGGAATTGCGATTGAGTGGATTGATCGTTAAACACGGGGACAAACTAACACTTTCTAATTTAATTTATCAAGCTATTTTTAATAAGACTTTAATAGAAAACGAGTTAGAGAAACTATCGCCTTACTCACAGTCAATCAAAGCATGGTTCAATTCTAATTGTCAAGATGAATCCCAACTGTTGCGAGGAAATGACTTGCAAGTAGCCTTGGATTGGGCTGCGGAAAAAAGTTTGAGAAACGAAGACTTTCAGTTTTTAACAGCCAGCCAAAAACTTATCTTGACCAATCAAAATCAATTACTAGATTTAACTCAAATCAAAACTCAAAAAGCTTTAACTGATGCTAAAATAGCTCAGATAGAAGCTGGGTTTGCCAAACAAAAAGCCAAACAGTGGATTGGTATTGGTTCTGCTATACTGGCTGCATCTTTAATTGGGGCGATCGGTTTTTCTACTCTGGCATATCAGCGGTTTAAACTAGCGCAGGCTAGTATCGAAATCGAACAAACTGCCAGTGATGCTTTGCTGTTGGCGGTATCTCAGAAGACTGAAAATAGTCAAGCTTTGTCGGAGGCTTTATTGAAGGCGATCGCATCTGGCAACAATTTAACAACTTTGGTTAAAAACAAACCGGAATTAGAAAAATATCCGGCAACTATACCGCTGTTGGCATTGCAAGTAATTCTCGATAAAATTAGCGGACAACAGCAGGGTAAAAAAATATCTATTCTACAAAAAAAGATGACTTGGCAAGCTCATACAGGTGCTGTAACTAGCGTCAGCTTTAGCCCAAATGAACAATTTTTGGCAACTACAGGAATAGATAATCGAGTTCGGATTTGGAACTTGTCAGGGAAAAAAATTTCTGAATGGCAAGCTTTACAGAAGTCAGTAAATATTGTAAACTTTAGCCCAAACGGAAAATTTTTAGCGACAGCAGGTAGGGACAGCACTGTTAAATTCTGGAATCTATCGGGCAAAAAGATATCGGAATTTTCTGCAATTCAAGGTTCAGTCAGTAGCATCAGCTTTAGCCCCGATCAAAATCTTTTGGCGGTGGCTGGAATCAACAATAGTGCGGCAATTTGGCAAGTTTCACAACTGCCTAATATAAAATCATCTCCTGTAGCACTTCCGGGACACAATGGTTTAATTAGAAGTGTAAATTTTAGTAAAGATGGTGATTTTTTAACTACTTTAGATGGTAAATCTGCGGTGCGAATTTGGAGTTTATCTGGTAAGTTGATTAAAAAACTGCCGATTCAGGCGATCGGCATAAGTTTCAGTCTCAACCAAGAGCAGAAGCGCTTTGCAACAGTCACATTGAATGGTAAAGTCGGACTGTGGAATTCGTCAAGACAAGAGTTAGTTAGTGAATTTCAAACTTTGCATTTGGATACGAAATCGATTAGTTTTAGTCCTGATGGACAACACCTTGCTACAGTGGGAATTGACAAGACAGTCCGGCTGTGGAATTTGGCAGGAAGACAGGTTGCTCAATTTGAGCTTGAAGAGAATGTTGTTAGTGTAAGTTGGAGTCGGGATGGCAGGCAAATTGCGATTGCTGGAAGTAATGGCACTGTCTGGTTGAGGCAAGTTGAGGGTTTAGAAGAATTGCTGAAACAAAGCTGCAATTATTTCACGAATCAGCCGGAGTATTCGACAAGAGTTTCAACTCTTTGTAAGTAGTTGAAATGATATAGAGGAGACGGCAATGCCGTGTCCCTACAATACTAACGAGGCCTGTAGGGTGCGTCAGCTCGATCGCCCCTTCATGCCAAAGGAAGCGCTGTGGGCTGACGCACCCTACCATACTAACAAGGCCTGTAGGGTGCGTCAGCTCGATCGCCCCTTCATGCCAAGGGAAACGCTGTGGGCTGACGCACCCTACAATACATATCAATTTATTTTTATAGGTGGAATACTTAAGCTAGGGTTTTTGATTTTTCTTAATAGTTCTTGTCGGGCTTGTTCAGGATTTTGGCCTTTCGGTATCTGATATAATAATCTACAGGAACCGTCTTGAGGATTGGCTGCACAAATAGTCGGTTGACCTGTACGAGATGCACCTACTGTGATAATGTTGTCCCAGTTTCCCTGGGATTGGGAATTATTGAGAATTCCTGAGACTCGTGTACACCGAGTCATTGCATCTTCACCGGATTCATTGAAATAGTTGTCTGTCACCCACAAAATAACGGGAATATTTTTGCCTTGTTGGTCAGCTATTGTGGCTGGATGGCTACCCGCAGCGCCGCAGAAGAATGAACTTGTTTGAGCAAAAGCGGGACTGTTTGCTATCATAGGGGCGATCGCCATTATTGACGCGCTAAAAACTGACTTTAAGAGCCGAAATTTCATGGGGATTAATCAGGCGGGTGATCACAGGTTATTCATACTCTAAAAAGTTAGACTGGTACTTGCCGGGAAGATTAGGGATTTAGCAAAAAAAAATATTTGGTAAGTCTTTCCAATCCAAAATCCAGTCCCCATCTCCCCCTCTCTCCCCATCTCCCCATCTCCCCATCTCCCCATCTCCCCATCTCCCTCTCTCCCCATCTCCCCATCTCCCCATCTCCCCCCCTAAATTGGAACCTGTGTTACGATCGGGAAAAATATTATCTTTAATAATCAACAATGGGCAATGTTCTGGTGCTGAACGTCTCCTACGAACCCCTTAACATCACCAATTGGCGAAGGGCTGTAGTTTTGTTGCTGAAAGGAAAAGCAGAGCAGGTAGAACATAACGGGAAATTTATTGCGCCCAATTTCCCGCTACCAACAGTCATCCGACTGCGGCATTTTGTCCGAGTTCCCTATAAGGATATTCCGCTTACCCGCCGGAATATCTTGCACCGGGACGCGCACTGTTGTCAATACTGTAGTTACGCTGGGGACGATTTAACTCTGGATCATGTGATTCCCCGATCGCGCGGAGGAGTCGAATCTTGGGAAAACCTGGTCACCGCCTGTATGCGCTGCAATGTCAAAAAGGGCAGCCGAACGCCGAAAGAAGCGGGAATGCTGCTCAAATATCCGCCTCGAAAACCTTACAGCGGTCTTTATTTTGAAGTGACTAAACACGTTAAGAGTGGTATGCACCAAGAATGGCAAAAATATGTAATTGGTCTTTGAAATCCCTGTCAGCGAAAGCGCGGGGATTTTTTTGTAATAATTTTAAGTAGATATAGAGGAGACGGCAGTGCCGTATCCCTACCATAATTAGTTGTAG
>JAYSVM010000107.1:0-5051 GCA_043718495.1 Oscillatoriales bacterium
TTCCTTCTTCCTTCTTCCTTCTTCCTTCTTCCTTCTTCCTTCTTCCTTCTTCCTTCTTCCTTCTTCCTTCTTCCTTCTTCCTTCTTCCTTCTTCTTCAATGGCTGACAAATCCACCCAAGAAAATCGTCTATCCCTCGCCCGCGCCAGTTTGCGTCAATCCCTGGCGCGCCATGCCCACTTGCGCGAAAAAAGCAAAAAAAACTCTAATCCAAAATTAGAAGCAACCCTACAAAATCAGTTAGACATCCTAACTTTCACCTCAGAAAAACTCAACCAAAACATCATTCGCATCGCTACCTTTGGTTTAGTCAGCCGAGGTAAATCAGCCGTACTAAACGCCCTTCTCGGTCAAAAAATTCTCCAAACAGGCCCTCTCAACGGCGTGACTCAGTGGCCACGTTCCGTGCGCTGGGCAGTACCTTTATCCCTGAATAACGACGAGTCAGGAGGCATACAAATTGAACTAATTGATACACCCGGAATTGATGAAGTTGGCGGCGAAGTACGCGGAGAAATGGCGAAACAAGTCACTCGCCAAGCAGACTTAATTTTATTTGTCGTCGCCGGCGACATCACCCGCACCGAATATCAAGCACTATGCGAATTGCAAACAGCTAAAAAACCACTAATCTTAGTTTTTAATAAAATTGACCTCTATCCAGAATTAGACAGAAAAGCTATTTATAAAAGTTTGCAATCCCTCGGAAATGCCGAACAATTAGCCACCGATGCGGCGACAGATAAATTAGATAGCGAAAAGTTATCCCAAAACAATCCTGCGCCTAAATCTGCTCCTAAATCTACTCCTAAACATACCAAATCTTTAGAAATAGTTATGGTAGCTGCGGAACCTGCACCGATGCAGGTGCGGATTGAATGGCCTGATGGCAGAATTACCCACGAATGGGAGTCGCCGCCACCGCAGATAGATGAGCTCAAACAAAAGATTTTGACAATTCTTAACCGAGAAGGTCGATCGCTCCTAGCACTCAATGCTTTAATTGAATCTAGAGATGCAGAAGCAAAGATAGCCCATCAAATTCTCAAATTGCGACAAACAGAAGCCGAAGACTTAATCTGGCAATTTGCTAAATATAAAGCTTTAGCCGTTGGCTTAAATCCCATCGCTTTCCTGGATGTCATGGGAGCAACAGTGGCTGATTTAGCCTTAATTCGTTCTTTATCCAGACTTTACTGTTTACCTATGACTGGTTACGAAGCGGGGAAACTTTGGCAAACTATTTTTTCTAGTGCTGGTGGCGTACTTTTGGGAGAATTAAGTAGCAGTTTTCTGTTGGGATTTGGCAAAAGTGCCGCAATTACTGCCCCTCAAATCGGCTTTTCTACCTTTGCAGGAATTGCAGTTACCCAGGCTAGTTTAGCAGCCTATGGAACCTATGCTGTGGGTCGCGCCGCCCAAGTTTATCTAGAAAAAGGCTGCACCTGGGGCCCCCTAGGACAAGATACGGTAATCCAACAAATTGTGAGCACCATAGAACGTGATAAAATAGCTAATCGCTTAAAGCAAGAAGTAAAAATCGGCAAGTAAAAATTGCCTTCCTTCTTCCTTCTTTGTACCCTGAGCGAAGTCGAAGGGCCTTCTTCCTTCTTCCTTCTTCCTTCTTCCTTCTTCCTTCTTCCTTCTTCCTTCTTCCTTCTTCCTTCTAACGTCTAGCAATCACAACACCTTGCCTAAAATTAGCAATTGTCGCAATTACCGCAATAGAAAAATAGAATATTCTAATCAGCCAAAAACAGATTAGCATCGACCAAGAAACAATAGTTGGAGCAATACCAGTTAACTGTACAAATTTAGAATTAATTTTTTTCTCAAAGCTATCAAGATCCTTCATTTCAGACTTATTCGTAGGAATCACTGGAAACTGACCTGTATAGAAATAATAACCCAAAAAGCCCGGAACTCCTATCTGTTTTTGCAGAAATGAATTAGTTAATGTGGTAGTATCAGCCGATGATAGCTTTTCCGACTCTTCTACTTTGTCCAGCCAAGAATTATATCTAATCATCGGCGTACTCATAAACACCAAGGGAACAAGCGCTATCAACAAAATAGCACTAAATTTGCGGCCATATTCAGGCTTTAAAAGTCTGGTAGCTAGACCAAACCCCATGCCGATAAAAGCAAATACTAATATATTTAATAATTCAATAATTTCGATGCCTCTCAACAAATCTCCCAGAATTAAAATTGTATATAATAGTTTGTCTGCCAACATCAGCGCAACAAATTTAATCAAAACTGAAATGCCCACAATCATAGCTGTACTAACTAGATAGCCGATGCCACCGAGAAAGTAAAGTAAAATCGAACCTGTTTGTTTTAATGGCTGCATGAATCTATCAGTTAGGTGAAAGGTTAGAAGCGGGTTTGACAAGTTCCCGCTTAGCCGCCTGTGTGACTTCTGTGATCCGTTCTTTCATAACACTCTCTTCCACATCATTTGGTTCTGACTGCTGTTGGCGATCGCTCCCCAACCATAAAAGATACTCGATATTACCAGCCGGGCCAAGCAAAGGCGACCACGTTAAACCCCGTTCCTCCCATCCTAAAGCTCTTGCGGCTTTCCACACTTGAAAAATCGCATCCGCTTGGGTAGCTGAATCTCGCACCACGCCTTTTTTGCCAACCCTCTCGCGCCCAACCTCAAACTGTGGTTTCACCAGCAACACGGCTTCTCGTGGTGGTGCCAACAATTCCCACAGCGCCGGTAAAACCTTATCCAAGGAAATAAACGACACATCTACTACCGCCAAATCTGCTAGGGTCGAGTCGCCATAAAGCTCAGCAGCCGTCATGTACCGCAAATTGGTGCGTTCTTTCAAAATCACTCTCGGATCGTTCCTCAAGCCCCAATCAGCTTGACCGTAGCCAACATCTATGCCATAGACTTTAGCCGCGCCAGCTTGCAGCAGACAGTCTGTAAAACCACCTGTAGAAATGCCACCGTCGAGACAAATTCTATCTGTAACGGGAATGGCAAAAACTTGTAGTGCTTTGGCTAATTTTTCGCCACCTCTAGAAACATAGCGCGATCGCTCTTTAATGTGAATTTGTGATGTAACATCAACCTCAGTGCCCGGTTTGTCAACAACCTGTTGGTTGACTGCAACTTTTCCAGTCCGAATCAAAGCTTGAGCTTGTTGCCTGGAAGTGCATAAATCTAGGTTGACCAATAAAGTGTCTAGTCGCTGTTTAGCCAAAATTATTAATTTTTATAAATAAGGTTAACGAAAGTATCAGATTAGCATTTATGTGACTTTTATCACTTGATTTTTTCAGCTTTATCACAAAAATACATTCATATCATCACACTAAAACTTTGATTTAGAACAGATGATGTAGCTACAGGACAAACAATGTTGGATTTTGGATTTTGGATTACCGATTCGAGGTGTAGCGCTCAACCATGAAAAACTTTAATTTTCCTATCAGAAAGATAGACAATTGTCAAGAAAATCCCCAGGCGTTCATTAGTGGCAAGATAGTTCATATTCTCTACCCTAATGGGGAAGTAGAAGCCACAACCGTCGAACAAGTCGATCGCCGTCAAACCAAAATTCCCCTTGACAAATGTCTCGTCTGGGGATGTATAGGCGATTTTTAGCCCATGAAAAAAGATCGCTTCTATGCTGTGATGTCATAAAAAGCGATCGCCCGTTATAGCGCTTCGCTTAACGGGTGGGGAATTGCCGCTCTTATTTATAAGTAAACGCGCAGCACGATTTAAGTTGGTACTGATTGTCACAGGTGGTATCCCTAAAGATTTGCTCTAGTCTATGCAGCAAATATTTCGTAATCACCTTACGCCGATACTTAGTCACAAAAACTGCCTGAGCGTTAAGCAAGTAAACAGACCTACAGCCTTTTTCATATAAAGGAGTTGACGTAATGCATTAAAATATTTACAATACCAACATGATGATAACATACCAGTACCGAATTAAGCCTAACTCCGAACAAATTGCCATCATGGACAATTGGTTAGAGTTATTGCGTCGGCACTGGAATTATGCGTTAGGGCAAAGATTGGACTGGCTACATCGTACTCGTTGCCGGATTGACCGATGCTCAATTATCTCAGAACCCATTGGCGAAATACCTGAAACCGTCAATTATTACACTCAGCAATCAGCACTCAAAGAAACAAAAAAAATATTTCCTGAGTACAAAGACATTTATGCTGAAGTTCAGCAAATCAATATTCAAAGATTAGAAAAATCTTGGTGGCGTTGGTTAACACCGGATAAAACCCTTAAACGTGCTGGTAGACCACGCTTTAAAAAGAAAGGTGAATTACGTTCATTTTGTTTTTCTAGAGTAAATCACCCAAAAGCAGCTTGTTTTTTAACCGGAACTAAACTAAGAATTCCCAGAATAGGAGAAATACCAGTAATTGTACATCGTCTGATTCCTAACGGATTTACACTCAAAACAGCAACCATTGTTAAAAAAGCAGATGGCTGGTATGTTTGCTTAAGCATAGAAGATGGTAGTGTACCAACGCTAATGCCAATAGATACCATAAAAACAGCAGTTGGCATTGATGTCGGTTTAGAAAAATTCTTAGCCACATCAGACGGTAAAATTGTCCAGATTCAACAAACCAGAAGAAAAGCTCAAAATCATTTAGGTAGACAACAAAGGAAATTAGCTCATCAACAAAAAGGTTCCGCCAACTATCAAAAACAAGCTAATAAGATCGCCAAAATTCATCAACGAATTCAAAGACAGCGAAAAAATTTTCATTATAAAACAGCACACTTTCTGGTAAGACAATACGACTTAATTGCAGTTGAAGACCTAAATATAAAAGGACTTGCTCGTACTCATTGGGGCAAATCAATTTTAGATGCAGCTTGGGGAAATTTCATAACAATACTGGAAGCAGTGGCGGCAATACGCGGCATTCGTGTTGTTAAAGTTAACCCGCATAATACATCTCAAGATTGCTCAGGGTGTGGAGTTAAAGTTAAAAAAGATTTATCAATTAGGTGGCATTCTTGCCCTCATTGCCATACTGAATTAGAC
>JAYSVM010000108.1:0-16677 GCA_043718495.1 Oscillatoriales bacterium
CTCGGCGGGTCACTGCCCGGTAAAATAGCTCGGTGCCAGGTTAATAATAAATTAAAGCTCTTTTCCCGCAACAACGGAAAAGGGCTTTAGTTTTTTGGGAACTTATAGATGTTTATAATATAAGAAGTGCGTAAGTCCAGAACAAAATCTGGTGTAGTTTGGAAAACAAGGGTGAAATGCGTGTTATCAGCCGAAAAATCCTGCGAGATTTCTGTGAAAGCCATGCGGATTCCTGCGATGCACTTTATGACTGGTATAGAGTGTCAAGTAAAGCCCAATGGCAGAACTTAATTGATGTTCAGCAGATTTATCCAAAAGCTGAGTCAGTCGGAAATTTTACCGTATTTAATATTAAGGGAAATCGATATCGGCTGATTGTTGATTTGGTTTATGTTTCTCAAAGAATCTACATCAAATATGTTCTGACTCACGCTGAGTATGATAAGGATGAGTGGAAAAATGATCCGTACTTTTGATGCAAAATCTTATACAGATTTACTTGTTCGGTATCAACCAAAACCGATCGCAAATGAAGCAGAAAACGAGGCTGCGATCGCTCTCGCTTGCGAATTGGAACAGGGCCCTATGCGATCGCAGGAGGAAGAGCTATTTCTGGAGCTTCTGATCACGCTGATTGAAAAATTTGAAGCTGAAAATTATCCAATTCCCGCAGGAAGTGCTGCTTCAATGTTGCAACATTTAATGGATGCGAGAGATTTGGACAAATCCGATCTGATTCCTGTGTTGGGAACGGAAACAGAGGTTGAGAAAGTTTTTGTTAGTGGAAGGGCGATCGAAATAGATGAAGCCAGGAAGTTAGCTGATTTTTTCCACGTGGATATTAGTTTGTTTCTTTAAGTGCGATCGGCTACTTGTTGAGTAGGAGCTACCGATCAAAGAATTGAATCCAAAATTTCTGGGGTCAATCCTCGCGCTTGAGCATTCTGACTGATCTCACTCATTACCTCCTCTAGGGGTCTTTTGCTTCGAGTTGCATCACTAAGTTTCAGGCTAAGTAATGCCTCTAATTTACGACGCTCTTCTTCAGAAGCAGCCTCAAAGATTCTGGCAACCTCAGCATTAACGCGAATTGCGATCGTTTTGGTTTGCATGATGGTTATGTGATGTTTTAATGACTGTTTTCAAATAAGCTAGAATTGCGGGGGAATTGAACCATATTTTAACACAATCATTACAGGCGATCGCCCTTATTTTAGCAGTCAAGAGTGGGCTTTACCGTTATTGAGAAAATAAACGATTGCTGCATCGCCCAAACCCTTTGTAGCAGCTGTACTAGCTCCCGCAGACAGCACGCTACCCCAACCAGGTATGAACTTCAAAGCAATGTCAGCGATGCCCACCATTCCAGCATTTGCACCAGCAGCTACTCCCCCAGTTACCGCAAAATCTTTGACTGTTTGTTCCGAAAACTCCCGACCACTCAGCCAACCGATATACATCACCATAAAAGTTTGAATAGCTATAACCGCTGGTATTGCTGCACCAGGTATCGGGTTTGCGGAGACAACGCCACTCAATCCAGAACAGGCTACAACAACTGTATTAGCAGCAGTGAGTTGAAACTCTGTAAGGTGTGCCATTCGTGCGAAAGAGCTGCGTGTTTCTCTTGGCGTATATCTGATCATTGTTTCAACTAATTTAGTGATATTCCATCGGTAGTCTTCGTCAGGAAGTATCAAGCCATTTCTGCCATCTTCATACTCAGCATATGCAGCGGTTGGAACAACTTCTTTTATATGAAAACGCAACTTCTCCCGCTGTTGTAAATAACCATATAAATTTTTAACTTCTGCATCAATATTGCGATTTTTTCTCTCGTCATTTGTGGACCAAGTAAGCTTTGGAGGAGCTATTTCATCACACTTGGTTAAAACTCCTATCATGGGCAACTCACGTTTATACTTATTTTTGATTTCCGTGAGAATCAATGTACAAATATCAATATCTTTTTGACTACCAGCATGAACTTCTGTCGCCTTGCATATAAAAAGAACAACATCTGGGCACTCTTTGTTTACAGCTTGCATGATGCTGTCAAATGGATCTTTTGCTGGATCGGCTTGCCTTGGATCTTCTGCTTCCTGTAAACCGCGTGTATCCAGAATATGTAGTAAATCAACGCCGTCATGATGATAATCTTTCCATTCAGCCTTGCCTGTCTCTGGCTTTGTATCACTCACTTCTGCAACTTTCAACCCGCATATTGCATTAATTAAGGATGATTTACCAGCTCTAGATCGACCAATTACCATGATCCTTGGCGGTCGTAGTCCGTGCATAGCAGAACGTACAGTATTCAGGTACTCTTGAATGTCGGCTTTAAGTGGAACAATGCTGGGGAGACTATCAACAATTTTGAGAATTGCTGTTAGTAAAGCTTCATTGCGGTTAACCGCCTTATTTGTCTCGTCAGAAACAGGCATATTCAAACTCCCAGTTTAGATAGTAATTATGTGTGAAGCTCTGATAGCAATAATCAAGCGGAAAATATGAATTTTATTTTATCAGGTTCGTATTCAATTAGCAAGGAAAATATTAAATTTTTATTCATTTAATCCTTTAAATCTTCGAGAGGTTCATCAAAATCCTCAGACATCCAGATTTTACCTTTCCAAATTCCAAGTCCGCCTCGCTTGGCAGGTTTTTCGGTTTTAGGAGCATCTTCCGCGTTTCGGTTTACAAAAAATTCCTTCAGATCCTCAAGCGGCTCATCAAAGTCATCAGGTAGCGGTAGAACAAACATTCCTTTCATTGTTCCGGCAACTCGACGCTTCTTTGTCGGCTTTTCTTGACTTAAGTTTTTAGCCTGCTTTTCAATCAAAAACTCAATGTAATGAAGCACTTCTGTCTGAAGAGACTCAGGGAGTTCTGCTAATTTTTCTAAAATGACTGGCTGTATCATGGTTTTTGCTCGCGATCGCCCATCTACTCCATTAAAGCACCAACACCCAATGTCAGCAACAATAAAATTTAAGCTCGGCAGAGAGAATAGAGAGATGAATAATTTCGATACCAAGGAATTTGATATGATTAGCTAATTTGTGGCTAGCCTCCTCCGACAATTGTTACGATTTCTAAGATGTCGCCCTCTTGCATTCGTGTGGTTTCCCAAAATTGTTTGTGCAAAATTTCGCCGTTGTATTCTACAGCCACTAATCGTGGATTTAAACCTAGTTGTTTTAATAATTCTGGTAATGGTGTTTCGATCGCACAATTACGACTTTCTCCGTTGACTTGTAGCGCAATTTGATTGATCATTTGTTGTTCGTTATTGGTTATTTGTTATTTGTTATTTGCTGTGCCCGGCCCTTCGACTCCGCTCAGGAACCGTAGAGTGTCGTTCTGTCCTTCCGCTCATAAGATATGTAGGTTGGGTTGAGGGGACGAAACCCAACTCTTGATTTAAAATAATGTGTTGGGTTTCGCAAAGCCTCAACCCAACCTACTTCATTTGATTTGCATGAGTTTGTGAGTTTTGAACTTCTGTGTCCGAATTAGCTGGGAGATGAAAAATTGCGTGACTAAAGTTGGTTGTTCGGCTTCCATGATCGATCGCACAACTGCTACTCTAGAAGCTCCGGCATTTAATACTTGGTCGAGATTGTTAATGTCAATTCCGCCGATCGCAAACCAAGGAATCGGTGACTTAGCAGCAGCATACCGCACATAATCCAAGCCCGCAGCTTGTTTATCCGGTTTAGTGGGGGTGGAGTAAACGGGGCCAACTCCAATATAATCGGCTCCTTCTTCAATGGCTCGCTGCATTTCCTGGGCGTTTGTGGTCGATCGCCCGATCGTCCGTCCAGGCCCTAGCAACTTGCGCGCTTCAGCTACAGGTAGATCTTGCTGTCCTAAGTGTACACCGTCGGCATCTGCTGCGATCGCCAAATCTACGCGATCGTTCACAATCAACAAAGCATCATAGCGGTGACAAAGTTCGCAAAGCTTCCGCACATTATCCAATTTCACCGCATCGTCTGAGGTTTTGTCGCGGTACTGCACCAAAGTCAGTCCACCTTGCAAAGCAGCTTCCACAACGCCTAATAAGTTGTCTCTACCCGAAGTTACCAGATATAACTGCGATCGCAATAACTGCTGATAGCGTTGGTAAGCCAGCAAATCGCTTTCGAGAGTATAAACTCGATAGCGCATTTGCTTAAAAGCTTTGCCCATATTCGGATCGTAAACTTTGCCATACTCTTCCAGTACCCGCAGCGCTTCTTCCACCCGACAGAAATTCGCCTCCAGTAGCTGCTGAAGTCCAGCACGCTGCTCTTCCTGCGGATGAGTCAGTTCCGTACCGGGGTCTGCTGCTGTATCCCTAGCACTGCGTAATTCTGCGGTGTGCCAAAAAGCCAATTCCTGACGCAGTTGCTTACACTCGCCAGCTAAATCGGCGCTATTGAGACCAAATCGGCACCATTCTTCAATGATTCTCAATCCTTCACGGGCGCGATCGAGATTTGCATCTAAAATCCGGCAGAGAGCAGGCTGTGCCGGTAAAGTTCTGTTTTGTTTATTGGTCATAGAGAAGCACCTTTATGATTAATCCAGCAGTCAAACCGCTACATCTTCCCACTATTTTTTAAGTTTTGTTGAATTTAAAGAAAACACAGCATAATAGATCAAACTTGACTATAGTGGAATCGCTAAAGTAGGCGCGTGCGAAGCTATCCCGTAGAGAATCGCGCAAACCCGATACGAAACACCGGATGTGAGACTCGACTCAAAAATAAGTTATCACAGCCATCAAGGTTATTAGGACGTTGTTAATTGATCTAACCATTGTTTTGATTGCATTTTCTTTTTTCTTTAGTTCCTTATTCCTGAGACTATACATTTTTTTATGTTCATCAACTCAAAACAAAGCAAATTAAACTCACATCTTGCACAATCCTCAATCAAATATTGCCTGTTTAAAAAAATGGTACAAAATCATAAGTCTAAAGGAAATCGATCGCAAAATAAGGCATTAAGTTCTTGTTTTTTGCTGGTATTTGTTAGTATTTCATTGTTCAAACCTCAACATTCTGTTATTGCCGCCGAAACTCCCATAGTGCAGATAATTGCTCAGGCGCAACAGGCAGAAATCAACATTTTGTACGTCAGTTCATCCGGTGGAAGTGATACAGTTGGAAATGGGAGCGATCGCGATCCATTCAAAACCATTACCTACGCCTTAAGCGTTGCACCACCCAACACAGCAATTTTACTAGCGCCAGGTACCTACAGCGCTCAAACCGGCGAACAATTTCCGATCGTACTTCAGCCCAACGTGACTCTTCAGGGAAATCCCAACACTCGCGGTCAAAATATTACGATTAAAGGCGGAGGAGACTTTCTCAGTCCCACTTCGGCTGGTCAAAATATCACGATTTTAGCAGCTTCGGGAGCAAAACTCAGCGGGGTGACTGTTACTAATACTAATTATCGTGGTTATGCTTTATGGATTGAATCGAGCTCTCCGACGGTGGTTAACAATACTTTTTCTGGGAGCACTCATGATGGAATTTCAGTGGTGGGTAATTCTCGCCCGATGATTAGCGGGAATTTTTTCTCAAAAAATGGAGCTAATGGCATTACAATTTATGGTACTTCGCAGCCGGAAGTTCGAGATAATATCTTTGAAAACACTGGATTTGGGGTGAATGTAGCAGAAAAAGCTTCACCTTTATTGATCGGAAATCAGATTACTCGTAATAAGGATGGCGTGGTGGTACAAGCTGATGCGACACCGGTGCTCCGTAATAATTATATCGAAAGGAATCAGCGAGATGGAATTGTGGCGATCGCCAGAGCTCTCCCGAATTTAGGAACTATGACGGAACCGGGGGGGAATGTGATTCGCAATAATGGCCAGCATGATGTGAATAATGCTGCTAAAGGTCAAATAATTCAAGCTTATGGCAATCAATTGTTGAGCAACCGCACGACGGGACAAGTTCAAGTGGCGGGAACTTTTAACCCTTCGCAATCCATTGGCACCCCAGATTTACGGTTAGTTTCCCAACCTCCGAGAACCGGTGGGCCAGATAGTTCTTTGCCTATTTATACAACATCTCCTTTAACTCCGAGAACTCAAAGATCCCCGCAGAGGCCTCTATCACCGGTGTCACCAAGTCCTGCTCAAAGTAGATCGACATCGGGTCAAAATTCGTTGTCACCTCTGTTGGCTCCCCCAAGTGTCTCTCCTTCTGTGATCGCGATTCCGGTGCCCAATCCAAATCCTCGATCGCCTAGGGAAATTTCTGTACAGCCGTCCAATGTGACTCCCAACTTTGATAGTTCGAGTCCGGTTGCTTCTGATGGTAAATTGCAGGTTCCGAGTCGCAATATTCCACTGGGAAGGGGTGGCTATGTACCTGCTGGGTTAGGGGGTAATTCTGTGGCTGATTCTGGGGAAAATGCGCCGTCAGTCGATCGGGCATTAGCTTTGGGTTTTCGGTATCGGGTAGTGGTTGATACTCGCAGTCAGGGCGATCGGGCAAAGATGCAATCACTCGTTCCCGATGCTTTTCGCACTTTTTCTAACGGGCGCGAAGTCATGCAAGCGGGTGCTTTTCGGGAACAGGAAAAAGCTGAGGAATTGCTACAAATTCTCACTGCGAATGGTTTGAATGCCAGGATTGAAGAGATAAAATAGTCAACCAATTTTGGATTTTAGATTTTAGATTGACCTCATCCTAAAATTCGATCTGTAATGTAACATCGAGCAAATTTAGAACTAACAACCATGATATTTATCAACCCAAAAACTGATTACGCCTTCAAAAAAATCTTCGGTTCCTCAGAAAGCAAAGATATTCTAATTAGCTTTTTGAATGCCTTGATTTATAACGGAAATCCCACCATCGAAGACTTGGAAATTATCAATCCAAATTTGCCACCCAAAATTGAAGGATTGAAAGATAGTTATTTGGATGTAAAAGCCAAACTTCAGGATGATACTTTAGTAATTATTGAAATGCAGGTCATCAACGTACAGTCTTTTGGCAAACGGGTTTTTTATAATGCAGCGAAGACTTATTCTTTTCAATTGCAAGCAGCACAAGCCTATCGACTGCTGAAACCAGTGATTGCTTTGACAATTACTGATTTTGAGATGTTTCCTGAAAATGAAGATTTTATCTCCAGATTTGTGTTAAAAGAAGTAGATAAAAACTTTACTTACCCTGAAAACGAGCTGGATTTAGTGTTTGTAGAGTTACCAAAGTTTACTAAAGGAGAAGAGCAACTTGAAACCCTTGCAGATAAGTGGATTTATTTCATGAAAAATGCGAGAAGTCTGACATCAGTCCCTGAAATAATGGATAGTGTACCGGAAATACATCAAGCTTTTGATATTGCGAATCAAGTCAAGTTAAGTCGTGAGGAAGTAGAAGAATTTGACAGAAGAGAGCAGTTTATTTATGACCAACAAGGAGCGATTATTAAGGCTGTTCAGGAAGCAATAGAACAAGGAATAGAACAAGGAATAGAACAAGGAATGCGAGAAAAGGCGAGCGCGATCGCTCAAAAATTACTCTCACAGCTAGATAATATCACTATCAGCCAAGTTACCGGGCTGAGTGTGGAGGAGGTGCAGAATTTGCGTGCACCGAATTCCTGATACTACTGTCGCAACAAAACTGCCCAAGTTGCAGATCCAACAATGCCATCGGCAGGTAACTTATATTGCCGCTGAACCGCCTTGACAGCCGCTTGGGTAGCGCGCCCAAAAACCCCGTCAGCACCCGATCGCAAAAACCCCTTCGCCCGCAGCCTTTCTTGCAAATTTCTGACTGCTACTCCCCGCATTCCTCTTTTCAAAACCGGAAAACTGGTTGGTGTCTCCTGAGAGTTAGTCTGAGAATTATCAACTGTTGGAATATTACTATCGATCGCACTTTCCGTCACCCCAGTAGCCACAGGAAATAGTCGATTCCAAGTATCTTGACCAACTACACCATCAGGATTAACGCCGACAGTTTCCTGAAACTTAGCAACAGCAACGGCCGTACTTTGCGAGAAAACCCCATCTACATTGTCATCATAAAATCCCAATAATTTCAGAGCAGCTTGAAGTTCTCGCACCTCAGAACCTCGGTTGCCGAATTTGAGTGCGGGGCGAACGAGCCCACCAGCACCTATTTGAGCAATTTCACTATTGTTGCCCGTATCCGAGGTGAGTTGTAGTGCCAAAGCAGGAGTAGAGGCGATCGGGCTAATTACCACTACACCACACAAGATCCAACTTTGCAGCCAACTCCGAACCTCGCGGGCATTAGTCCAGACTGTTGTCATATTTCGGGACATTACGAATTAGACCTTTGCAAAACTGATTGTGATCGTACATCAAATCATAGGAAAATAGGGAATTGGGAATTGGGAATTGGGCATTGGGCATCGGGAATTGGGAATTCTCAACTGTCAACCGTCAACCGTCAACCGTCAACAATCCTGACAGTCCAATCAGAATTTAATATTACTCGCGACTAAATGCGTGACAGCTTCACCCAAAACTGTTAAATTTCCCTACAGCAGACATTGAACCGCGTTCATTGGACCAAGCAACACCATGTCCGAATCAACCAACACCAGAACCGCCAGCCAAATAGACATCACCAACGTCAACATCGGCAACTTCCAAGTCGGCAGTATCAGCGGCACCAAATACAACGACCTCAACGCCAATGGCCGTCCAGATGGAGGGGATTTCCCACTTCCCAACTGGCAACTTTACCTCGACCTCAACAATAACAACAGACTAGACATTAACGAACCTTCCAGCTTGACTAACGGCCAAGGAAACTACACCTTTGCCAACTTACCAGCCGGTACATACCAAGTTAGAGAAGTTCAGCAGCCCAATTTTCGCCAAACTACACCTAACCCGGCACCGATCAACATCTCCAGTGGCGCAAACGTCGCCAACATCAATTTTGGCAACAATTTCAACGCAGGGACGATCGCAGGTACAAAATTCAATGACATCAACAGTAATGGCCGCCTTGATGCCGGAGAACCGCCCCTCGCTAACTGGGAAATTTACCTAGACCTCAACCGTAACGACCGCCTGGATGGTGGCGAACCTGTTACCAGAACAAACCTTCAAGGCAATTATGCCTTTATCAATGTTCCCGCCGACACATACTCGGTGAGAGAAGTCCAGCAGCCCGGTTTTCGGCAAACCACGCCCAACCCAGACCCGGTGAATGTTACTTCCAACGCCACAATCAACAATGTCAACTTTGGCAATGTCTTTTTTGTCGGCAACATTAGCGGCATCAAATACAATGACCTGAATGTCAACAGCATCAGAGATGCCACGGATCCGCCCTTGGCCAACTGGCAAATTTATATCGATCTCAACAGCAACAACAGACTCGATAGTGGCGAACCGAATACCTTGACCCGTCCTGATGGTAGTTATAACTTTGTCAATGTTTCTCCCGGCAGATACTTGGTGAGGGAAGTTCAGCAACCAGGATGGGTACAGACTACGCCAAATCCAGGGGCGATCGACATTACGGGCAGTACCAATGCCGCCGGCATCAATTTCGGCAACAACTTTCCCACCGGTAGCATCAGTGGCTTCAAATTCAACGACCTCAACGCCAACGGTATCTACGAACCAACGGAACCGAAAGTTGCTAACTGGCCGATTTACATCGACCTCAATGACAACAACAGGCTAGAGCCCAACGAACCTTCGACTATCACCAATGCCCAAGGCAATTTCTCTTTCATCAACTTGGGGCAAGGGCGTTATTTGGTCAAGGAAGTTCCACAGCCCGGTTTTCGGCAAACCACGCCAAATCCTACTCCGATTTTTGTCACCAACGGCACCAACGCTACTAACCTCAGTTTTGGCAATGTGTTGGCTACTGGGAATATCAGTGGTGTCAAATTCAATGATTTTAATGCTAATGGTCGCCTAGATGCGGGGGAACCACCGATCGCCAATACCCAAGTTTACATCGACCTGAACAACAATAACCGGCTCGAACCAGGGGAAGCGAACACATTCACCGATGTTCAAGGGAACTACAGTTTCCGCAATGTTCCGGTGGGCACTTACGTTCTGAGGGAAGTTCTACAGCCTGGTTTTATCCAAACTACTCCCCTGGCAATCGTGACGGTTTCTACTACGAATCTCAGGGCTAGCAGCATCGATTTGCTGACAGGAGAGGACATCGGTAAGTCAGCTAAGTCTTTGAATAACGACCCACTGACGAAGCCCGACAGTGATTCGCAAAGCGGCCAAAGGGCGGCAGAAAGTTGGTTTTTGAGTGGCGATCGTGGTAATTATCAAGTGGGTGATTTTTTGGTCGATCGCCCTTTGACCAATTCAGTCAACATTTCTAGCGTTGTTCAACAGAATGTTGGTCTGGAGCCCAATGCACAAATCACCCCAATTGTCAAGACTGATGACATAATTAATTCGGCGATCAGGAAATCGGCTTTGACCATAGGTGCGATCGAATTACCACAATTTTAGGTAGAAACTGCCCCGCGTGCGATAAATCCCAAACCGCACCAAAAAGTCAGAAAGAAATTAAATCCCGATCGCGTGATACTCTAGAATCTTGGCAACCTCCAAAACTCAAGCCAGAGTTCCGGGCCCCCCCAAGCTTGCTTGTAGATTGGAAGCAAGATTCTGAGGGAATCTTAGCCATTTTAAAGAGCGAAAAATTAGTGATCTAGGGCAAGAGGAACTAGGCGCGCAAGTCTTAAAGATATGCGCTCAAATTACCACTGTTCTTCAAAACCTGATATAATTGCCAGCGACAAAGCTTAAGGCCTTGTTGTGTGAGATGGGGAACATTGCCTCAAGTGCAGACGTATGTAAAATCTAGTAGCGGTTGTCAGCTATCAGCAAAAGCTCTCAGCAAATGACAAACCCATACAATAGTCTGTAATTTACGTGAATTTAGGTGTGAAGGAGAAATCATGGAATTAGAATTAGAAAATGAGCTACGCACTGCCCAGCAACTACGACCAGTTGAGGTTGGAAATGCTTCTCTAGCAATTCTAGGGATCAAGTTCAACGACGTAAACGCCGATGGCATCAGACAGCCCGGTGAACCAGGCCTCCGGGATATCCCCATCCTCCTGGAACCAGCAGCAACCGCCAACGGTGTATTCAATCCCAATAGTGGGGAAGCCGTAGCCAATTCCGACGTTAACGGCGCGTTCTCATTCATAAATCTTGCCCCTGGGAATTATCGACTCACAGAAACAGTCATACCTACTGGCTTCCGTGCTACTACTCCCAACCCCCTCAATGCAACAGTCGTAGACAGAAATGTCAATGTCTTATTTGGTAATACCCCAGTTGGCAGCAGGATTGTAGGATGCAAATATCTAGACTTAGATAATGACGGTTTCCGAGATGGAGATGAACCGGGCATTAAAAACGTCAGAATATATCTGGATTTGAACGGCAACGGTCAACGCGAAGCAGGAGAACCAAACACCTTAACAGGCAAAAATGGTGCATGGTCCTTTACTGTAGCGCCCGGAACATACAAAGTTCGAGAGGAGCGGATCAGACCAGAAGTTAATAATGGACTAAGAACTGAGGATCGGTCTTTTCCTCCGCTAGCCGAACCATTAGAAACAAATGATTTTCTCCAAAGCACCCCTCCCGACAACGTTCCCGCACTAGATGTGACGGTACGCGACGGTGAGACCTTTGCCTGCGCCCAAGTTGGCAACACTCCGCTCTATCAAATTGAAGTTAACAAATTCCAAGACATAGACCGCAACGGCTCGCGCAATGTTGTCAATGGCTCTTTGGAACCAGCCGTCAACCTAGTACCCTTCATCTTAGATTTGAACAAGAACGGTCGCTGGGATCAAGGCTCTGAACCTATTGAACTCACGGGTCGCAGCACAGACCGCGGTATAGTACGCGATGGAGTAGCTGTCTTCGGTGATTTGTTTGCTGATAATTATTCAGTTTTGGAAATCTTCCCAACTACATTGTCACGAGACTTATTACCAGCAGGAACGGTGCTGCCAAATGAGTTAGTGATACCAGGGAGAACAGATGTCTTCAGACCAGCCAATTTTAACCTTCCAATCGCCACCACGGGCAATCCAGCTTTGGTTTCGGCACCAGGGCCCCAGGCACGATTCCAGGGTACGATCAGCAGAGAGCAACCACTGCTCGTAGCAGACTCCCTCTATACGCTCAGAGGAAATGACCCTAGATTTGTAGACAGCAACTTTGACGGCATTCAAAACCCAGGGGAAAGAGCTATTGCTGCCACTGGTGAGCGGCCGATTTTTGCAAACACCCCTGTAGCAGTGCGTGAACCAAGCCCACCATTACTTCAGTTTTCTAATGTAAGACCTAACTCTGGTAATGACCTCAATAGTCCTGTAGGCAACACTCGACCGAATATCACTGTATTCAAATACAATGACCTGAATGGCAACCGTCGTTTTGAACCAGAGCAAGGTGAAACAGGTCGAAACGGCGTTCAAGTATTTCTAGATCTCAACAATGACGGTCGTTTACAGCCAGGAGAACCTACACGGACAACAGATAATCTACCGCCCGATGTACGACCTGATATTGTTGGAGCTGCGAGTCGTGCAGGTCGAACTGTATTCGAGAACTTAGCACCAGGCACTTACTCAGTCCGGGAAGTCGTACCCGCTGGTTTTTCGCCTTCTACAGCAGACAATGTTTCGGTGGCTCTGAGCGTTCAGGATGCTAATGTTGCTTTTGCCAACACACCTAACAGCAAAATCACTGGTTGCAAATTCGAGGATTTCAACCAAAACGGTTATCGAGATGGTAACGAACCCGCTATTGCTGGAGTCACCATTTTTATCGATAGCAATCGCGATGGCGTGTTGCAACCAGGTGAACCCACTCGTACTTCTGATCGATTTGGTACCTTTGAATTCGGCGATTTGCGTCCCGGCAATTACAGCATCCGAGAAGTAACACCTCCTGGTTTCTTCCAAACAACTCAACCGTTAGATATTTCTCTCGGCCCTAATCAAGTCTTTACCTGCGCTTTAGTAGGCAACTCTCGATTCTATGACCTGAGAGTTCCTAAATTCAATGACAGTAACCGGAATGGTGTCAAAGATGGAAACGAACAGTTCCTTGCTGGTATTCCGTTTGTTTTGGATTTGAACAAAAACGGTCGCTTCGATCAAGGAGTTGATAGTCCGGTGGTGAGGACTGATGCTAATGGTATCGCTCTGTTCACTGATTTGTTGCCCGGTACTTACTCGGTTTTGGAAGTTTTCAATACTCCTGGCGTTGACAACCCGTTCCCGATCGCAACTGGTCCCAACCCGGTTAGCTTTGATGTACCTGGTCCTAACTCAGTAGTTTCGCCGCCAAGACCATCGCAAAGCAAAACTATTAAAAGCCTCGATCCTCTGACTGAAGGTGGACTTGATGCTACGGTTAAGGCCAGCAGCATTGATACCAGCTTGATCGCAAATGACAGTGCAGGTATCAGCTTTGTTGATGACATGAGCTTGAGCCGCACAGCGAGTGCACTAACTGTAGTGTTGCCTGAAGATAAGAAGGATTTACTACTAGGTGCTCCTGCTACTTCTCCGACTGGTTTCTAATGTTAAGTTGAGTCTCTAGTGGGAGATTCAACTATTAGCAGTTAGGTAGTTTTGGATAAACCCGCCCTCCACAACCATAGGTTAGAAGAGGGCGGGTTTTTTGATATCTTGGATCAGCGATATCAAATTCGTTGGCATCGGAATTGTTATTGGCAGAAATTAGGAGACGGCAGTGCCGTGTCCCTACCGCAAATAACACTGTAGGGACACGTCATTGCCGTCTCCTCTATTATGTCTCAATTAGCTAGCCATTTCTTGCTGCAAAGTGCTTTTAGCTGCCTTAAATTGAGTAGCCATTTGCTCCATTTGGGCTTCGCTGAAGTTGCGGCGAATTTGAGGGAACATATCATTTTCTTCTTCTTTTACATGAGCTTTCACCGCTGTTTTTAGCTGTTGAATTTGAGCTTTGAACTCAGAAGTAGCAGAGGGGCTGAGAGCCTTGATGTGTGTGAGCATTTGCTTCATTTCTGCTTGCTCATCGTAGAGTTGTTGAGTCTCGCTGAAGTAGCTACGAATTGCTGGGTAAACAACTTGTTCTTCGGCTTCGGAGTGAACGCTGAGGTCTTTGTAAAGTTGACCGAAGAATTCTTGCAGTTTTTGCGGGTCTTCCGTTTTTTCGATTTCCATGAATAAGGTATCGACTTTGCGGTGATCCATTGTGATGATTTCGGTGATGTTCATTTCATCTTTGGTGCGGGTGACAGCACCGCCGATGATGCCACTCATCGCAGCCATCGCATCTTGCACGCGGGCCCAAACGCCTTGATCGGGGTCTTTTCCGGTCAGTTCGCGCACTCCCAAAATTTCGAGAACTCCTTTGAGTTGCTCTTGGTGGGCGCGGTTTTCAAAGTTGACTGTGTTGAGGGGAATAATGGCGGCTTCGATGTCTGCGCCGACTACTTGAGCGGCTTTGTGAACTAGCAAGCCGGCCATTGTTTGTTTGTGTTTCAGCAGTTCGTGTTGACCTACTTTTTCAAACATGGTTAGTTCAGAACCTTCCATTAGTTTCTGAACTGCTTCGATCATTTCTGTGGTTGTTTCTTTGGGTTCCGATTGAACACCATATTGAATGATTACGGTTTCTAAAACGCCTAGGTTTTTGCGATCGTCCTCAAGCATATCCCGGAAGCGATCGCACAATTCGGAGTCGTTACAGGAGTTGATCAACAATTGCTCGTTAGTGATGAGCAAGTTTTGCAGCGCTTTCATGTCTGCTAATTTCATGCCGATCGCTTGACGCTTAGTATCCTCAAGGGTAGCTACCATCTGTCTGTTCTCCTCTAAATATCTGCCGTGTTCTTATCTTTAAAGGTATTGAAATACTCAGATAACTTCCTCTTTCTCCCGACTGATTGATCGATCTCCCGCGCAAGCTATTGACTTTTAAACCAAAAAATGGTATGTGATCAAGGCTCAAGGTAGTTTAAAAAAAGAAATTAAGAGACGGCAATGCCGTGTCCCTACCCAAAATAATCTTGTAGGGACACGGCATTGCCGTCTCCTCTATCATCCGATGCCACCAGAAACGATATGACTTTTGTATCAATGCACCCCGATCGCGTCGCTATAAAGCGCTACCATAGTTGCAGCCGAAGTTAACTAAAGTTTAAGAAGAACTAGCTTGTCTCAACTCCTCACTGCTTTAGAGTTCCCAGCAAACGTCTGGAAGCTGAATAATGGTTTAACAGTCATTCACCAGCGCCTGGAGGCTACACCTGTGGTCGCACTAGACGTGTGGGTAAAGGCGGGTGCAACGCTGGAACCGGATTCGTGGTCGGGAATGGCTCATTTTCTAGAACACATGATATTTAAAGGGACAGATGCGATCGCCCCGGTCGAATTTGACCAAATAATCGAAAATCGTGGCGGTGTGACTAATGCAGCGACAAGTCATGACTACGCCCATTTTTATGTCACGGCGGCCGCAGATTATTTAACGGAAACTACGCAGCCACTAGCAGAATTGTTGCTGCGGGCTTCGATTCCAGATTCAGAATTCGATCGCGAACGAAATGTGGTACTCGAAGAAATTCGCCAAGCTCAAGATGACCCCGATTGGCTGGGTTTCCAAGCAATGATGGAAACAGTTTACCAGCGCCATCCCTACAGGCGATCGGTATTGGGCACAGAAGAGTTGCTGATGTCGCTAACACCCCACGAAATGCGCTGTTTCCATCGATCGCACTATCAGCCGGAAAATATGACTGTGGTGATAGTTGGGGGAATTGAGGAAGCACAGGCGATGGATGTGACAAGCAAAGCTTTCGGGGAGTTTTCCGAGAGGTGGGAATGTCCTAAGTTGGTAGCAGAAGCCGAAGCGCCAATGGTAGAAATTCGTCGTCAGGAACTCCACCTCCACAGATTGGAACAAGCACGGCTGATGATGGCTTGGACGGGGCCGGGAGTAGCACAGTTGGAAAGTGCTTGTGGCTTGGATTTGTTATCGGTGTTACTGGCTGACGGGCGATCGTCTCGTTTAGTCCGGGAACTGCGGGAAGAACTACAATGGGTAGAGGCGATCGAAAGCTCTTTCTCGTTACAACGGGAATCGAGTTTATTTACGATCAGTGCTGTGTTGGATGCGAAGGATGTCGAAAAGGTGGAAGCTCTGATTTGCGATCGGCTTTGGGAATTGCAGTCTGAGCTGGTTTCTGAGGTAGAATTGCTTCGCTGTAAGCGTTTGCTGTGCAACGATTTTGCTTTCTCCATCGAAACCCCAGGACAACTGGCTGGTCTTTATGGATATTACAGTACGATCGCCAAAGCTGAATTAGCCCTCAGTTATCCAAGCAAAATTCAGGCATTGCAGTCACTAGATATCCAGCGCTTAGCTCAAAAATATCTTTCTCCCAAACACTACGCAGCCGTGGTGCTAAAACCAATTTAGTCATGGGGAATCGGGCATGGGGCATCGGGCATGGGGCATCGGGTATTGTATAGCAGTCGTCAATTAGTTCACTGAGCGTAATCGAAGCGCCAATTCCCAATTCCCAATTCCCAATTCCCAATTCCCAATTCCCAATTCCCAATTCCCAATTCCCAATTCCCAATTCCCAATTCCCAATTCCC